>CALDDH010000001.1 GCA_937936465.1 uncultured Mycoplasmatales bacterium
TAGTAAGCCTTTAAGTGCATATCAAATACTTAAAATAATGAAGTATTTAAATTTTGAATCAAATTATCATAAAAAGCAAAATAAACAACAAAAGCAAACAAAATCAAATAATGGTAGATATGCAGATAATATTTTAAATCGCAAATACAATGCTACTATCAACAGTGTAATTACAAGTGATTTAACTGATGCTTCAACAAGTAGCGCAATGCACTATGTTTGTTTTATAGTTGATTTATGGAATAAGGAAACAGCCTAAGCTAATATTTCAAACAAACATAATACAAAATGTGTGTTAAATGCGATAGACAGCAAGACAATACCTATAGATAAATATCAAATGTTTCATTCAGATCGATGAGGTGAGTTTGCTTCAGAGGTTTTACAAAATAAACTAGACGATTTAAATATACAAATATCAATGTCAAATCCAGGGTGTCCCTGTGTTAATGCAATAAGTGAAAATATTTTTAAATTATTAAAGACAGAATGTTTAAAAGATTATTATAAAGATGTATATGAATTATATGTTGATGTTGATAAATGGATTAAATGTTATAACAATGCGCGTATCCATTAAGGTCTTAATTACAAATCACCATCACAATTCAGATTAGAACAAGCAATTTAAATTCTTATGTAGTTTTTAGTCAAAGTCAAACTTGACAATCCAGATGGTGATTTAACAAGTGATATAAAAGTAGAATTTAATAATGTAGATTCAACAAAAGAAGGGATGTATAATGTTGTTTATAGTGTAGAGGATAGTGATGGTAATAAAACAACTCAAGAAGTTCAAACTGAAGTGGTTTCAAGTTTGAGTGTTCAAAAAGGTTCAATCAGTAATACAGGTAAAACAATACCAATAGTATTTATTTTATCTATCATAATATTTATACCTCTTATTACATATAAACTTAACAAAAAAAAATTAAAATAAAACTGTATATATACAGTTTTTTTGCTAAGTTATTTAATAATCTAAATTTAATTTAATTCTTGTTTGAATTAATTTTTCAAAAGATGACATTTCATTTGTTGGTGTTTGCATTATATTATTATTTATATATTTCTTTTCAATAATTTTAAAGTTATTGTGTTGTATGCTTAGCATACCATCTTCTGTATTTACCTTAAAAGATCCTTTCGTTTTAAAATTATTTTGACAGTCTTTTTGATGGGGATCAAGAAGTCCGATTGATTTAACAAATGAAATTATAACGCTGTATCCAATGAATTTAAAACCTGTTTTTTTAAAAACTTTTAAAAGATTATTAATCATGTCTTCTTCAGTTAAGTTGTAATCAACATTAGATATAATAAAGTCCCAAAAATCTATTTTATTGTTAATCATTGTTAGTAAAATTTGTGAATTGTGAATAGTTCCTTCTATTTTTTTCTATGTCTAATAATGTCACTATTATTTAATCCAAGTATAATATTTGATTCATTCATCTCACTTATTTTTAATAAATTATAATTTTTAAAAAAAGATTTTAAGCCTTCTCTTTTCTTTAAAACTATTTTAAAGCTTAAGCCTGGCTGAAATAATTCAAGTGTCAGTCTTTCAAATAATATATTATTTTTTGTTTCAATATAACCATGCTCATTATCATGGTAGCTAGTTATAATTTCTTCATTAGCTCACAAGCATTTCATAAATTCTCCTTGTATTAGTATTATACAATAATAATATATTAATATATTATTATATTAAACTTTGAAAACGCTTATAAATATGTTATGATATCAATAGAAAAGAGGAGGGAATATGTTAAAAAAAGAAAATGTTTATTTGAAGCAAAAATTTAGTGGGAAAGATGAGATTCTAAAGTTTATTGCTCTTGAAATGAATAAAATATATTCAATTGATGAAAAACAATTATATCAAAATTTAGTTCAAAGAGAAGAGGCTGTTTCAACTGGTTTTGAAAATGGGATAGCTATACCTCATGCAAAAATAAAAGGGATTGATGAGCCGGTGATAATTGTAGTGCAAAATAAAGGAATTGATTGGCCAAGTATGGATACAAAGTTAACAGATTTCATTATTTGTATAATTGTTCCAGAAGGTGCAGAAACTGAACACTTGAAAATACTTGGTAGTTTAACAAGGAAATTAGCATCTGTTAATTTTGTTGATAAATTAAAATCATGTAATGAAGAACAAATAGTTACTTTTTTAACTGATAATAGTCAATTTAAAAAGGAAGTAGTAAATGATTATAATAATTTTTATGTTGCAGTAACTAAGTGCACTGTTGGAATTGCTCATACTTATTTAGCAGCTGAAAAAATTGAGAAATTAGCTGAAAAAAAGGGATATACTATTAAAGTTGAAACACAAGGTTCTGCTGGGGTTGAAAATAAATTAACAAAAGCAGATATTGATTCAGCTAAAGGAGTTATTATAGCAGCTGATGTATCGATTGAGGGTATTGAAAGATTTGGAAATAAACAAGTATTAAATGTGACTATTAAAAAAGCACTTGATAGTAGTCAAAATGTCTTTGATTTATTAAAGGATGCATCGATTCAAAAAGAAAGTGATGTTAATCAAGACAATGTACAACAAGATGGATCAATAATTAAATATTTAATGAATGGTGTATCACACATGATTCCCTTTGTTGTATTAGGTGGGTTATTAATTGCTATTTCTCTTTCATTTGGATCAGTTGCTACTGCAGATGGCTTAATTATTGAACCAGATTCATTTTGGATGAAAATTAATCAAATAGGTGTAATAGGATTTACTTTAATGATTCCGATATTAGCGGGATATATTGCATATGCGATGGCAGGCCGTGCAGCACTTGCACCTGCTATGATTGGAGCAATGGTTGCAAATAGTCCGGAAATTTTAGGAACAGAAGCAGGAACTGGATTTTTAGGTGCAATTGCTGTTGGTTTAATTGCTGGTTATTTAGTTAACTATATGAATTCATGGAATATAAAGAAAGAATTAAAACCAATAATGCCTATTTTTGTAATTCCAATCTTAGGAACATTAGTAATTAGTTTTATTTTTATTTATATTTTAGGACAACCAATAAATTGGATTATGGATATTTTAAATAATTTCTTAATGTTCTTATCATCAAATGTTTACATGCAAGTATTCTTAGGGATGGCTTTAGGTGCAATGGTTGCAATTGATATGGGTGGACCAATTAATAAAGTTGCTTTTGTATTTGGAGTTGTATCAATTACATCAGGTAATCCAGAAATAATGGGAGCAGTAGCGGCAGCAATTGCGGTTCCACCTTTATCGATGGGATTAGCAACTTTAATTAGACCTAAAAAATTCAATGAAGAAGAACGAGGAGCTGGAATTGCCGGTATACTAATGGGAATGATTGGTATTACAGAAGGAGCAATTCCTTTTGCAGCTGGTGATCCAAAAAGAGTAATACCAAGTATTATGGTAGGTTCAATGGTTGCTTCGACATTAGCATTAACTTTTAATGTAACAAATATGGTTCCACATGGTGGACCAATAGTTGGATTATTAGGGGCAACATCTAACCCATTAATTTATTTTGGATGTATTACGATTGGAACAATTGTATCAGCTTTATTAGTTATTTATTTAAAAAAAGATGTTGCATAAGTTTAACTATCTGCAATTATAACTGATCCAACTCCATTTATTTGGATCGGTTGATCTTTAGTAATTAAGAACCCTTCATATTGTTTCATTTTTTGATTGTTAATTAATAAATTACCATCAATTAAAATTATTAACATATATGTTGGATGGGCAGTAATAGTATATTCATTTTTAATATTCACTTTGTTTACAGTAAAAAATTGATTGCTAGTTAATTCAATTAATTGATAATTATCATTATTTATTTTCTCAATTTTCTTATTCAAACTATCAGGCATTAAATTATAATTAATAACATCTAAAGACTTACTTATATGTAAGTCTCTTTTATGTCCTTGATCATCAGTTCTATTATAATCATATAGTCTGTATGTAATATCAGATGATTGTTGCACTTCAAGTATTTTAGTGTCTTTCTTAATAGCGTGAACACACCCTGCAGGTATATAGAAAAAATCACCATTATTTATTGTTTCTTGATTTAAATAATCAATTAATTTTTCTCTATTTATAATTTCTTTTAATTCTGTTTTGTTTTTAGTTTTTTGACCAATTATAATATCATTATTATTAGCTTCTAAGACATACCAGCATTCAGTCTTGCCAAGTGAATTTTCATGTTCAAGGGCATAATTATCATTAGGGTGAACTTGGACAGATAAATCATCTTTTGCATCAATTATTTTAACAAGTAATGGAAATTGTTTAGTTGTATCATTAACTCCTAATAATTGTTTATTACTATTGAAAAAATCTTGAAGTGTCATCCCTGAATATTTTCCTTCAGATATTATTGACATTCCATTTGGGTGAGCTGAAATTATCCAATCTTCTTGCCCCCATATTTTTTGTTGATTAACTTTAGTTAATTTTATAACAGCCATTGTAACTCCTTTGTATTAGTATTATACAATATAACTATAAGAAATAATTAAAATAAGTAATTTTATATAATATTGGAAAAAAAACAAGAAGTATCTTGCAATTATTTTTAAATTATGTTATACTAAAAAAGTAAATGTGTTTAAATAAAATTTACATTTAGTATATGTGGAGGGGTAGCGAAGTGGTTAAACGCGGCAGACTGTAACTCTGTTCCTTTTGGTTCGGGGGTTCAAATCCCTCTCCCTTCACCATTTTTATAGGGCTATAGCCAAGCGGTAAGGCATCTGGTTTTGATCCAGTCATGCGTAGGTTCGAATCCTGCTAGCCCTGCCATTAAGAAATTCGAACAAAATGGTGTTACTAATTTGCGATAAGACTATGAGTCTTAGTGGAGGTTACGTAGCCAGTTGCACTGTTAGTGCATGAGAGAGTAACAATTTAGTTTAGAAGTTGAGTATAAGTTTGTCCTTTATGGACAGACTTTTTTTATTTATTAAGTTATTACTTTAAAAGTATATTAAAAAGGCAATATAGATATCAATGATTCAACTAGTTTAAAACTATAATATAAAACACCTGTTAGACCAAAAGGAAGTAAAGACGATTGTAAAAATGATAAATAATTAATTCTTTTAGTTGGTTTATCTAAGAAAATAATAATATTTAAAATTATAATTGTATCAATAATTGGTTTAAATATTAAAGTTAAATTAAAGAAGTCAATAAAGACAAAATTTAAATTTATTATATTATGAAATATGATAATAAATTGATCTATAAAAATAAAAAATTTATCAATTAAAGATGTGTTGATAAATATTGCTAAGGCATTAGTTACTTGTAGTAATTGATAAGTATAAATAATAAGTAGTAAGCATGAAGTTAGAAAGATCAGATTTAATAATGAAATTTTTTGTTTGTTTTTCAAATATAAACCAAATAAAATAAATAATAATATTGAGAAGATAACTGTTTTATAAGTAATGAATAATTCATAAAAAGCAATAGTAAAAATAATTATAATTAATACATTTATTAGTTTATAAGATTTGATGAATTTTGGGATATAAAATGAAAAGGTATATCTATTTGTTTTAGTAATTTTTTTGATAATGAAATTCAAGATGATGAGTATTGCACCGATGAGTAAAATATAAGATGACATATTTAATTGCTCCAATTTAATTTTATAGTAATAATATTATAACATTAAATTAATAAAAGGGAGTAATACAAATAAATAGAAAGGAATATACTGTGAGAGTTCATAAAAGAAATAAACCTTGTAATGATATAACAACAAATAAAAAAATAAAAAAGATAATCAAAATCAAGTGGGACACGTTGATTTATATTCATTTAACACATGTTATATGCATACAAATGATGATTATATTTAGTTTTTAAAATATGTATTTAAGGATAAGGATTTATGATAATCAAAATTATGAAATAGTATTATAATGAAAAAGGGATTGAAGATAATAGGCGAAAAATTTTTGATTTACTTTTTTTTGAAAACTGTTATAATAGCTAATATAAAGGGAGATTATGAAAAAAATAGCAATTAATATATTTTTATTAGTAATATTAAGTACTACATTGATTTTTATGACTAATAGTAAATTTGAGGCAAAAGCAATATTTACTCAAACAGTTCAATGGTATACACAAACTGATGAAACTTCACACTATAAATTATATAGTCATTTTTCAGATGAAGGTAGTTATGATTGTTTGCACTCACATGCTAAGTCAAAAGATGGAACAGATGCTCAAGCTTCATCTAAAGATGGTGGAGGGCAATGGGTTAATGGTAATTGGGCATTAAATACAGGAGATATATCATGGGCGGATCAAGGTGCACAAAGAGGATCTGATCATGCATACATGTATCATTAAATAAAATAGGGGGTTTATGAATAGGATATTAAAAAGCTCGATAATTATAAATCTAATAATCTTTTCGATTATTGGATTTTTAACTTTTTCTTATTATCAAGGATACAGTATAATTAAAGAGGCACAAATAATTGATATTTACCAAGATCCAGAAAATGAAATAACAAATAAACAATACATTGAAATTTTAAAAACAGAAGCAAGTAATAGTAATATTGAATTAATTTATATGCATAAAACAATTGAAAATAATATTACAAACTTAAATTATTATACAACTAATAATTTAAATACATATACAGACTATACAGAAAAATTAACAAAAAATAATTTAATGCCTTATCCAAGTGTTTTTACACAGTCAACAATCAATTTATTTGATGAAATAGATAAGTATACATTATCAGAATTACAATTATATGTAGTTGGTGATGATGAAGATATTTATCAATTTACTCAAGAAATGAATAAGAATGGTTATAAGTGTGAACAAGTAATATCTGATCAAATATATTTAGTTCCTCTTAAAACATTTAATATGAAAATGATAATATTTTTACTATTGTTAGTTACGTTTTTTATCTTTTTATTTTATCAAATATCTAAATCTAAAAAGATGATGTTAAGAAAATTAAATGGTTACTCATTAATGGATTCAATTAAAGAAGATTTAGTTAAATTTAATAACTTTTTATTTAAAATTCTATTATTGATAATTATGTTAACAATAATCTTGTTTATTGGTGAAATAACCAATTATATATATTATTTACCTTTTTTATTAATTTTCAATATAAAATTTTTCTTAGTAGTTAATTTGTTTTATATAATAACTTTATTAATTATTTATAATAATATATCAATTAAGTCTTTGAAAAATAATATTAGTAATAAAGGATTTAGTCTATTTATTCATTTATTTAAATTAGGCTTATTAATTATTTTAATTATTACAGTGTCTAAATTACCAAAAGAATTTCATAACTACGTTGTAACTAAAGATGAATACAAGCAAATTGAAGGAACTATTGACTATAGTTATTTAAACACTTATACAACAACTTTAGTTAGTGATCCACAAATTGAAGAAAAAATTTCTGAAAATATGAATGATCAAATGAAAAATTTATATTATTTAACCGTAGATGATTTAGAAGGAATACTTGGATACTTTCTGATACCTGAAAATGATGATGATGATTTTGAAGATGTTCCACTTCAAGCAAAAATACCACATGGGGTCATAAATGCAAATTATTTAAGTTATAATCCGATTTATGATATCGATGGTAATAAAATAAATGTTGATCAATTACCAGATGATAAAATAACTTATTTAGTTCCTCAAAAATACCAAAGTGATCAAGATGTAGAAAATTATTTAATGATGAATTCTCAAAATTATTGTGACAATCAATGTATAAATATTATTTATGTAGAAGACAATAGTCAATATCAATTAATTAGTGATGATTTAATTAAATTAAATGATAATCAATATATAATTGATCCAATTGTATCTATTGTTAATCAAGATAGTGTTGAAGAAATTAATCAGTTTGGAGCATATGGAATAAATTTTTCAGCGTATATATCATCACATTCATATATTGTGAAAACAAACCAAGAAAATCCATATGATATAGTTCAACCATATATGCAAGAAGCTGGTTTAGAAAAAACAATTATTGAAGCTCCGCTTATTACAAGCAGTAAATTAAATGATTTTATTTATACAAAAAAAGTATTGGTTAGTACAATTATGTTCATTTCAATTGCATTGGTTGGGATATTAATCAGTAGTTATTATTTAATTAAAACAACAATAAATATAAATTCTAAGAAATATAGTTTGAGTGTAATGTCAGGAGAAAAAACAAATAGAATTATTAAATTGGAATATTTAAAATTGATTATTACTTATACGTTATTATTTATATTTGGTCTTTATTTAGAAACTTTAAGTAATCAAATTATTTTAGGTGGACAAGTCAAATTAGATCAAATTAATGTTATTTCAAATATATCGATTATAATAATTGCCATTATAATTGTTATAGAAATTATATTATATTTATTGATTTTTAATAATGATATTATTAAGCAATTAAATAAAAATATTAAAGGAGGTCGATGATGATTAGACTTGAAAACATCTCAAAATCATTTGGAAATATAAATGTATTAAATGAGGTTAATATAAAAATTAATGATGGTGAGTTTTACTTAATTAAAGGAGAAAGTGGTAAAGGTAAAAGTACTATTTTAAATATTATTGGAATGCTTGAACAACAAACTGATGGTAATTTAATAATTGATGGGAATAAAAATCCAAAAATTAATAAAAAGAATGGAAGAGTTTTATTGCAAGAAAAAATATCATATTTATTTCAAAATTATGGACTAGTAGATAATGAAACAATTGAACAAAATTTAAATATGGCTTTGAAATTTAAAAAAATAAGTAAAAAAAATAAGCAGATTAAAATTGAAAAAGTTCTTAGTGAAGTTAATTTAGATAAAGAATTAAACACTAAAATTTATTCTTTAAGTGGAGGAGAACAACAACGTGTTGCTATTGCTAAAGTTTTACTCAAGGAAAGTCAAATAATTTTATGTGATGAACCAACTGGATCACTTGATGCAAATAATAGAGATGATGTTATTAAAATATTATTAAAGTTAAAAGAATCAAAAAAAACTATTGTTATTGTATCACATGATCCATTGATGGAGCAATATGCAGATCAAATATATAGTTTATAATGATTTTTTTAAAATAAAATAAATTTTTAAAAACTTAAAGAAGAAAATAATTAAATATTAAATTAAAAGAATTAGAAAGTGTAAATTGTACTTTCTTTTTTCAATGATCTGGAATATTTACTAAAAATGGATAAAATAAATAAGGATAAATTATAAGTTATCCACAAGCTCAAATTTATAATCAAAGTCATCCTGAATATAAAGATGATCAAGCAGAAGTTATAACGGAAGATTATTTATCAACTGCAAATCTATTGCCATTTAATGAAACATTAATAAGAAATGAAAATTGTATTGAAGAATGTTATAATGTAGTTATTATCATTTGAAGGGAGATAAAATGAAAAAAAAGATTAAAATTGTTAGCATTATAATTATCGTAATACTAATACTTTTATTGATTACTAAGTTATTTATTAATTTTCAGACATCAAATGAATATAAAGTCAATGAAGAGGACAATGTAACATATGGTGAGCAAAATGCATATTTCTTTTCTAAAGCTGAAATATTAGATAGATAATAAGGTGAAATAATGAAAAAGGTATTATGCCCTGGAGAGGCTCTAATAGATTTAGTATCAGATGATTCTCATGCTAATTTATCTAAAACAGAAAAATTTATTAAAAAAGCTGGAGGTGCTCCGGCTAATTCAGCTTGTGCGATGAGTAAATTCGGAGTAAAGTCATACTTTTTAGGAGCAGTAGGAAGTGATCCTTTTGGACACTACTTAATACAAGAAATGAAAAAATATAATATAGAAACTGATTATGTATATAAATCTAACAAACCTACTACATTAGCTTTTGTTGCTTTAAGTTCTGATGGAGAAAGAGACTTTGAATTTGTAAGAGGATCAGATCAGGATATTGAAATAGAAGATTATAATCAATTTGCTGATTTTTCATGTTTTCATTTTGCTTCAGCTACAGCTTTTTTAGGTGGTAAATTAGAAGTAGTATATAATCAGCTACTTGAATATGCAGTTGATAATCAAAAGTATATAACATTTGATGCCAATTATCGTGATGCTCTATTTGGCGATAAAAAAGAGATGTTTATAGAAAAATGTCAAAAGTTTATTTCTAAAAGTAATTTAGTTAAATTAAGTGAAGAAGAAGCTCGCTTGATTTCTGGTAAAAATGATTTAAGTGAAGCTGGGTTATTTATTAAATCTTTAGGATGTGAACATTTAGTAATAACTTTAGGTAAAAAAGGAACATTATATTTTTATCAGGATAAAGAATATTCAATACTAACACAAGAAGTTAAAATGGTCGATGCAACTGGAGCAGGAGATGCATACATTGGCTCTTTAATAGCACAAATAATAAATGAAGAAAAGATTGATCATCATAAAATGATGAACTTTATAAAGATATCATCAAAAGTTGGGGCTATAACCACACAAAAGAAAGGGGCTTTGTCATCAATACCAAAAATGGAAGAAGTATTGAATAACAATCAAATTTAGTTAACAATCACACTAAAAGTTTACATACACTTTTCTGTTATATGTGATATAATTACATAAGAGTAAAAAGAAGGAGAAACTATGAATGTAAAAGATGCAATTGAACTACGTTATTCAACAAGGTATTTAGACCCAGTAAAGAAAATATCTGATCAAGATATTAATACAATTATTGATGCAGCGAGAAGGGCTCCAAATGGATTAGCATTAGAAGCTTGGAAATTTTATGTTATAGATGGTAATAAAGAAGAACTTGCAAAAGCAGCTTATAACCAAAAGCATGTTTTAGATAGCTCACATGTTATAGCTTTAGTTGCTTATAAGGATCATTATATTCAAAATAACCCAGAGTTAATAACTGAAAGATTAGATATGATGGGGTTAGATGAAGAGAAGAAATTACAATATAAAGATCGAATATTTAATCATATGAATATTAATGAATATGCTAATTCACAAAATCATATAGCAGCTGGATATATTGCTCTTCAAGCTACTGAACTTGGAATTGGAAGCGTAATAGCAGGTGGAATTGACCGTGATGCTATAGCTAATGTTCTTGGTTTAAATACAGATGATTTAGGAGTTACATTATTAGTATCACTTGGATATTCATTAGATGAAAAACCTAAAAAAAGAAAAAATCGTGATATAAATACTGTTGTTCAAAAAGTTACATTATAATATATATCTAATTTTTAGATTAAATTTAAAGGATAATCAAATTAATTGATTTTCTTTTTATTTTTTTAAACAATTAAAAATGTAAAAAACTGATTTTTTTAATTTAAAGTGTTAATATATAATATATATAAATTTACAATAAACTAAGATGATTTAAAATAAAATTAATTAAAAGGAGAATGATGGCAGGATTAATTAGAAAAGTAGCAATTGCTAAAAAAGTAAAAAATAATGATGAGGTTAGTGCTGTTGATGGTTTAGTTGCTAATAGATTACTTAAGAATTCAAAAGGAAAAGGACCTGTTAGAAAAGTAGCTAGATATAAAGCTGCAACAGGAAGACTAAATAAATAAATTTTAATTAAATTATTACTAAATAATTTTAGAAAGAAGCTTTTTAAGTTTCTTTTTTATTTGTTTTAATTAAAAGATATTTATATATTAAAATTTTTGTTATAATATAAGTTAATTACTTTTAAATTTGAAAGATAATATAATAATCATTTGGACTAAAAGAAATAGACTATAAATATTTGGAAGGTAAATATGTATGATCAATATAAGATATATAAAAAGATAATTTGCATTGATATTAAATCATTCTTTGCCTCAGTAGAAGCAAATGAACGTGGCCTTAATATTTTTAAAGATTTCCTTGTTGTGGCTGATGAATCAAGAGGAGATAATGCAATTACTTTAGCAATTACACCAGCACTTAAAAAGTATGGTGTAAAATCAAGAGGTAGGATGTTTGAAATACCTAAAAAAATTAAAGAAAAAACAATTATTGCCAAGCCGCAAATGAATAAATATATTGAAGCTTCAAGTATGATGTATAATTTTTATTTGAATTATTTTTCAAAAGATGATATTTTAGTTTATTCAATTGATGAAGTTTTTATTGATGTGACAAATTATCTAAGTTTATATAAAACAACTACGTTTAAATTATCACGTGCTTTGCAAAAAAAAGTTTTAGAGCTTTTCAATATTCATATATGCATTGGGATAGGTCAAAATATGCTGATGTCAAAAATTGCTTTAGATATTGAAAGTAAAAAAACTAAGTATCAAATTGCAGAGTGGAGTTATCAAACGTATATTCAAAAATTAACACAAGTAAAACAATTTACAGATTTTTGGGGAATAGGTAAAGCAACAGCTAAGCGATTAAATAAAATAGGTGTCTACTCAATGATCGAGTTACAACAAACAAGTTTAGAAATATTATATAAAGAATTTGGTCAATCTGGTATTGAGTTATCTTTTCATGCAAATGGGGTTGATCCATCAATCCTTCAAGAAAAGGATAAAGTGATCAGACAATCAAAAAGTATTGGGCATAGCCAAGTTTTATTTCGTGATTATGATTCAATTGAAATCAAGACTATATTGTCAGAGATGTTATTAGAAGTTATTTTGAAAATGAGAAGTTTAGATTTAGTTGCTAATGGGTTATCATTAAGTATTGGAGAAAGTAAAACATCTTACATTAAAGGTTTTGCAACTAGGAAAAAAATAATTGGAAATCATTCGTCTTATCATATGTTAAGTAAATTCATGATCGAAATGTTTGATCAAAACATTGGATTTGGAATTAAAATTAGAAATGTTAGTATTACATTATTTAATTTATCAAAAGCACAAGAACAAACTTACGAGCAACTTGATTTATTTAATGATAAACCTAATTATAATTACCAATTAGAAGATAGTATATTGAAATTAAAAAATAAATATGGAAAAAATAAAGTGCTATTAGGTAGCTCGCTGAAAGATGAAAGTAATCAAGTTAGAAGAAATGGAACTATAGGAGGTCATAATGCATGAAAATGAATTGTTTTTATTAAATAAGAAGCTACAACCAAAGGGCGTTGTAAAATGGTCTCCATTTGATGCATTAGATCGATTTAATAAAAGTATTAAAGAATATGATGAAAGTCTTAGTAATACTGATATGATTACATTATCAGATGAAAAAGCTCAAGAGATAAATCTTGTTTTAAGTAATATTAAATCTGACCAAATATATGAAATAAAATACTATAATAATTCATCATATATAACAATTGATAGTCATATTAAAAAAATTGAAAATAATCAATTGTTTTGTAATAATGATTTAATAATTAAATTTGATTTATTATATTCAATTAGAAATAAAAATGAATATAATCAATAAATTATTTTAAATATATTAGTAAATTATTATGTAAGCAATTTAAATGTTGTATAATATATATGTACAATAAAAAAAGATACATAAAGGAGATATAATGGATAAATTATTAGCTAATTTAAATATTATGTATACAAAGATTCATAATTTTCATTATAATATAATTGGAGTAAATGCGCTTGCTTTTCATGTTCAACTTGAGGGTGAATATGATTTTATGCATGAAACAATTGATTTGATAGCTGAGAGGATGAAAGCAATTGATCATTATCCAAAGGCATCATTAAAAGAATATTTACAATTATCAACAATTAAAGAAGTTGAGTCAAAGGATTATAAATCAACAGTTGTTTTACCGATTTTAATTGAAGATTATAATGAATTAATTAATAATATTGAAGAAATACGTAGAACTGCAGATGGTGTAACTTGCTCTGTATTAGATGGTATTCAAGAAAACTTAGAAAAGAAATTATGGTTATTTAAAATAGCAAGCAAGTAAAATAATTTAAGTTTTCAATAAAAATAAGTCTCTGATTTTTCAGAGATTTTTTAATGAGGAAAAAGATGAAGTTAATAATAGATTATTTAATAATAATTAATATATTAGTTTTCTTAACTTATGCAGTAGATAAAAGAAGAGCTAAAACGAATAAGTTTAGGATACATGAAAATAAAATATATACTTTAATATTCTTAGGTGGATCAATTGGTAGTTTATTAGCTATTAATGTATTTAATCATAAAAAAAGAAAAAAAAGCTTTAAAATAATATCATGGATAAGTCTTATTATATGGTTATTTATAATTTTTTATATCAAATAATTTTCAAAAAACTATTTAAAAAACTTGCAATTTATTAAATCTTTGATATAATATTTATGTTGTTAAATAACTGCGGGTGTCGTATAATGGTATTACCTCAGCCTTCCAAGCTGATGACGTGGGTCCGATTCCCATCACCCGCTCCAATAATTAAATATTATTACTAGTTTTCAATAAAAAATATTTTTATTAAAGATTATGTAAATAAAGCATCCAATTATGGGTGTTTTTTTATTGGAAAACATTTATAAACTTGATCTTGTAACTAATATTATTTATTTAAGAGTAAAGTGTTTTAAAAATTTAATAATTGATATCTTTTTCTTATCCATGTTCAATAGTAGATGTGTTATAATAGATATGATAAATAATGGAGACTAAAATGACTGAAAAAAAATATAGTAAAAACATATTGATTATTTTTAAACCAATTATAAATAATTATAAATTAATTATTCTAATCCTTTCTCAAATTTATATTATATATTATACGATTCAAGCAATATTTAATACATTTTATATTGTAAGTAATTATGAGTTGTTGAATGTCAGTGGTAATCTAATTAACACAATATTTATTTTAATTAGTAATTTATTAATTATTTCCTTAACAGTTTTAGGTTTAATTAAATTTAGAAATTTAAGTTTAGTAGTTTTAATACTATTAATAATCCAATTAGTTTATTGATAGAAAGAAAGGATATAATGTTTATAGATCAAGTAGTAATTAAATTGGCTTCAGGTAATGGTGGAGATGGAATGATCGCCTTTAGAAGAGAGAAGTATGTACCTCTAGGAGGACCTGGTGGAGGAACTGGAGGAAATGGTTCTGATATTATTTTCCAAGTTGACTCAGGTCTAAGAACTTTATTAGATTTTAGTTATAATAAAAGATATAAAGGAATTGATGGAGAAAATGGTAAAAGAAATTCAATGCATGGAAAGAATTCTGATGCTTTAATTTTAAGAGTACCAATGGGGACAATGATTTATGATGATCAAACAGGTGAACTTTTAGCAGATTTAATTTATAATGGACAAGAAAAATTAATTTGTAAAGGTGGACGTGGCGGACGTGGAAATGCTGAACTTGCTGTTTCTGGTAAAGCAGGATTAGAAATATCAGAAAAAGGTGCACCTGGAAAAGAAATAGTTGCAAGATTAGAATTGAAACTTATTTCTGATGTTGGATTAGTTGGTATGCCAAGTGTTGGTAAGTCAACAATTATTTCTGCAGTGTCTAAAGCAAAACCAAAAATTGCAGCTTATCACTTTACAACATTGACACCAAAATTAGGTGTTGTAAAAACAAGTGATGATCGTAGTTATGTCATAGCTGACTTGCCAGGACTAATAGAAGGAGCATCGCTTGGTAAAGGACTTGGCTATAAGTTCTTACGTCATATTGAAAGAACTAAAATTATTTTACATGTTTTAGATATGGCAGGACTTGAAGGTAGAGATCCAATTGATGATTTTGAAACAATTAATAAAGAATTATTTGCATATAAATATAGTTTAGAAAATAGAAAGCAAATTGTTGTAGCAAATAAAATGGATGTTCCATCAGCAAAAGATAATTTAGAAAAGTTTAAAGAAAAATTTCCTGAATTAGAAGTTGTTGAAATATCAGCTTTAACAAAAAGTGGATTAGACAGGTTGTTAATTCAGACAGCAGATTTATTAGAAACAGCAGAAGATGAAATTTTTGAAGAATTGAAAAAAATTAAAGTATATAAATTTGAAAAAGAAGAAGATTTCAAAATTGAAGTTCTTGAGGAAGGTCAGTTTCTTATGACTGGATCTAAGATTGAAACTTTATTATATATGACTAACTTTTCAACTTATGATAATACTAGGAGATTTGCCAATCAATTAAGAAAAATGGGTGTAGATCAAGCACTAAGAGATAAAGGCGCTCTAGATGGAGATATTATTATAATTAAAGACTTTGAATTTGAATTTGAAGATTAATTTTAGGAGGATAGATGGCTGGACATTCAAAATGGAAAAATATTCAACATCGAAAAGGAAGACAAGATGAATTAAGATCAAAGGAATTTGCTAAACTAGCAAGAGAAATTTATATAGTAGCAAAAAGTGGAGGAACTGATACTTCGATTAATGCTGCTTTAAGATTATCAATTGATAAGGCAAAAACTAAATCTATGCCAAAAGAAAATATTCAAAGAGCTTTAGATAAAGCAGATGGAAATCAAGCAGGCGTTGACTACCTTGAAGTTGTATATGAGGGGTATGGACCATCAGGTGTCGCTATATTGATTTATTGCCTTACAGATAATAGAAATAGAACAGCGCCTTCTGTTAGAAGTATATTCTCAAAAAAAGGTGGTAACTTAGGCACTGAAGGTTCAGTCAGTTATTTATTTAATCGTCAAGGAAATATTTTAATTGAAGAAGATAAACTTCAAAATATCAGTTATGAAGATTTTGCATTAGAAGTTATGAATTTAGATATTGATGATATTGAAAATGAAGATAATATTATTCAAATTTCAGTAGATCAAAAGAATTTTGAAGAAGTTAAGCAAAAATTAGATCAATCAAATTTTATTTCAGAATATTTAGAAGCTGAAATAACAATGGTTCCAACAATGAAAATTGAACTTGATGATGAAGCCCAAGAAAATATATTAACTTTAATTGATCAACTAAATGATGATGATGATGTCCAAAATGTATATCATAATATGGCATAATGATTAATTATTTAAAAGGGGCTGTGTCAGAAATTCAACCATCATCAATTAGTTATGAAGTAAATGGAATTGGCTATCAAGTTTTTGTTTCAAATTCATATTCATTTGATAAAAAAATTAATAAAATATATATTTATCAACATATTAAAGAAGATGAAAATACTTTATATGGATTTAAAAGTGAAGTAGAAAAAGCAATGTTCATTGATTTAATATTAGTTAAAGGAATTGGACCTAAAACTGCATTAGCAATTTTAACAACAGGTGAAATAGAATTTATTAAGCAGGCAATTGTAAATCAGGATAGTGTATATTTACAAAAGTTTCCTAAGATTGGAAAAAAAGCTGCTCAGCAAATTATTATTGATTTATCAGGTAAGTATGATCAAAGTGCAATCAATACAATAAATCAAAATCAATTTAATACTGATAATGAAGTCATTGAAGCTTTAGTTGTTTTAGGATATAAACAAAAAGAAATAACTAAATCACTTGATCAAGTTGACCAATCTTTATCAACAGAAGATAAAATTCGACAAACACTTAAAAAAATGATTAAGTAACAACAAAAGATGATTGAAATAGTTGACTATTTGAATCATCTTTTATTTCAACGTTTATTAAGTACTCACCAGTATAATTAGGAACATAAATAATTTGGTATTTACCTTCTTCATATGGACTAACAGTAAATGAAATTTGTTCATTAGAATTATACTTGTGTGCAATGTTAACATCAATACTTTCAAAGGAATATGGTTTTAAATGCATTGATGTATTAATATTTATGCTGATGGCATTATCTACTTTTGGGTTACTTGAAGTTTGAATATCGACACTTAAAGGATTGTGGAAGTTATAAAATGATGCAGCAATTAAACCAAATGAAATAATTGCAATAATATAGATTCTTATTTTTTGTTTTTTGGGCATATTATCTCCTAGTAAGTATATTTTACCACAATAAAGCTTTGAAAGAATAAAAAAAATATGATATAATTAATATATTTAAAAATAAGTGATTTTCCAACCAAATATTAATAATATATATGGGAGGTAAATATGTTAAGAAATAAATTAATCTATCTACATAGTAATAATTTAACGCATCAACAAATAATGGCTGAATTGAAAATTAATCCAAATTTAGATAATATTGATCAAGTAAATGCTGATCAATATGTAGAGAAATTACAATGCAATGTTTTAACTATTTTAGATTTAAAATATCCACAAAAATTAAAACTAATGGCAAATCCACCGTGGATAATTTATTATATCGGAGATTTAAAATTACTTGAACAAAGACTAGTTTATATTACAGGTGAACATTATCCAAGTGATTATGGAATGATTGCAACAGCTGATTATATTAAGAATATAAATGATAAAGTTATAATTAGTGGTTTAACTTATGGAATTGATTATCAAGCTAATTTAAAGGCATTACAAAATAACTTGAAAACAATTGCAGTAGTATCACAAGGATTGAACTTTGTATACCCACCACATGCTATTAATCTTTATCAAAAAATTAAAGAGGACCATCTTGTTTTAAGTATCTATCCACCAATGCAAAGGCTTAAAAAAAATATGTTTGCTCAAAGAAATGAAATATTAGTTAATTTAGCTGATGAAGTATGTATAATGGAAGCGAAAGAGAATTCATATTTAATAAAGATAGCTGAATATGCCCAAGAACAAGTAAAAGAAGTTTATGCATTGCCTGGTAGTATTTATAGTGTTAAATCACAAGGCACTAATTTATTAATTCAAGAAGGTGCAAGTGTTATTTATCTAGAAAAGTAAAAGGAGTTAAAATATGAAAAATTTAATAATAGTTGAATCGCCTGCTAAAGCTAAAACAATTGAAAAATACTTAGGTAAAGATTATCAAGTGTTGAGCAGTGTAGGTCACATTAGAGACCTTGCTACAGTTGGAGAAGGTGGGCTTGGAATAGATGTCAATGATCAATTTCAAACAACATACAAATATATAACTGGTAAGAAAAAAATTGTTAATGAAATTAAGAAGGCTGCAAAAGATGTAGATTTTATTTATTTAGCAACCGATCCTGACCGTGAGGGAGAAGCAATTAGTTGGCATTTAGGTCAAGAACTAGAGTTAGATTTTTCAAAGCTTAATCGTGTTGTTTTTAATGAAATAACAAAAGATGGAATTGAATCAGGGATGGATAATGCAAGAGTGCTTGATATTGATCTTGTAAATTCACAAGAAACACGTCGAATAATTGATCGAATAATTGGATTTAAATTATCAAAATTAATGCAGAAAAAAATTAAAGAAAAAAGTGCTGGTCGTGTTCAATCAGTTGCACTACGTTTAATTGTTGAGCGAGAAAATGAAATAAGAGCATTTGTTGCAATTGAATATTATAAAATAGTTGGACTATATCAAGATATTACTTTAGACTATATAAAAAATGATAAGCAAATTTCTAAAGAAGAGGCATCAATTATATTTGCTAGTTTAGAAAGTAATAAAAAATTAGAAGTATCTGATAAAAAGGAAAAGGAAAAAAAACAAAATCCTTATTTACCATTTACAACATCAACTTTTCAACAAACATCTGTTAATTCACTTGGATACAGCTCTAAAAGAGCGATGCAAATTGCTCAAAAATTATATGAAGGTATTGAGATAGATTCAGGTTTTACAGGTCTAATAACATATATGAGAACAGATTCAACAAGAATGTCAGACCAATTTGTTCTAGAGACACAAGGCTATATTACATCTGAGTATGGAAAAGAATATTTAGGTTTTAATCGAAAGACTAAAACAAAAGAAAGTGTACAAGATGGACATGAAGCAATACGACCTACTTCAATTAAACATCATCCTGATAAAATTAAACAATTTTTAAATGAAGAACAATATAAAATTTATAAATTAATTTATGAGCGCGCCTTATCTTCACTAATGAAGTCAGCAATTATTAAAACAGTCACCTATAAGTTTATTCATCAAAGTGATGTTGAACTTAAAGCAAGTTATAGCTTACTTAAATTTGATGGATATAAAAAGGTTTATAAGGTCGATAAAGAAGAAGAAATCAAATCATTTGAATTTACAGTTGGAGAAATAATTGAAGTTGATAAATTTGATTTAACTCAACATTTTACAAAACCACCTGCTCGCTTTAGTGAGGCAAAGTTAATTAAGGAAATGGAAGAAAAAGGAATTGGACGACCATCTACATATGCATCAACAATTGATGTTTTGAAAAATAGAAATTATGTAATAATTGAAAAGAAAAGATTTATCCCAACTGAATCAGGTGAACTTGTAATTAATAAGTTATTAGAATTTTTTGATAGTTTCATTAATGTTAATTATACAAAAGAAATGGAAGAAAAATTAGATTTAATTGCAATTGGTAAAGAAGATAAGTTGGAATTGTTAAAAGATTTTTATCAATTATTTATTGATTTAATGGATAAAGCTAATGAAAATATGTTGCAAATTGAGGCTAAATTGATTGGTGAAAAATGCCCTGAATGTGGCAATGAACTTGTTGAGAAAAAAGGAAAATATGGACTGTTCATTGGATGCTCTAATTTTCCTGATTGTAAATATATTAAACAGGAACCAAAAGAAACAATTGCTTCATGTCCACAATGTAAAGAAGGAAATATAATTGAGAAAAACACACGAAAAGGAAAAATATTTTATGCATGTGATAGATATCCTAAATGTAAATATGCAGTTTGGAATATTGATGATATTGGTAAAGATATAACACCAAATAAAAAGGAGAAGAAATGAATAAATCAAGAGTAAGGTATCCCCCGAGTCCAACAGGTTATTTACATATAGGAAATGCAAGAACTGCATTATTTAATTATTTGTTTGCTAAAAAATATAATGGTGACTTTATTATTAGAATTGAAGATACAGATTTAGAAAGAAATATTGCAGATGGTGTATCATCACAAATGGATAATTTAAAATGGTTAGGTATTGAATGGGATGAATCATTTGATAAAGAAGCTGAAGGATATGGGCCATATTTTCAATTAGAAAGACATAAAATTGGTGTCTATCAAAAAGTTATTGATCAATTATTAGAAAATAATAAAGCATATCGATGTTATTGTACACATGAAGAATTAGAGATTGAAGCTGAAGCACAAAAATCTGCTGGATTAATTCCTAAATATAATGGAAAATGTCGTGATTTAGAAAAGGATATAATTGAAGAAAATCAAAAAAACAATTTAGACCATACAATCAGACTACGTGTACCTGAAGATACAGATTATACATGGAATGATATTGTTAAAGGCAATGTTACATTTAATAGTAAAGATGTCACAGGTGATTTTAATCTTTTAAAACAAAATACAATTCCAACATATAATTTTGCAGTTGTTGTTGATGATTATCAAATGGATATAACAGATGTTTTGCGTGGTGAAGATCATATTTCAAATACACCAAAACAATTGATGATTTATGATGCATTAGGTTGGAAGAGACCTAACTTTGGACATATGACATTGATTGTTAATCAAGATGGTAAAAAACTATCTAAAAGAGATACTAATATTATTCAATTTATTGAAAAATATAAAGACTATGGTTATTTGCCTGAGGCACTATTTAACTTTATTGCTTTACTTGGATGGTCACCACCAGGAGAAGAAGAAATATTTAGTAAAGATGAATTAATTGAAATGTTTACAACAGATCGATTAAGTAAATCATCTGCTAAATTTGATGTTAATAAATTAAATTGGATTAATAATAAATATATAACTAAATTGACAGATAACGAGTATACTGATTTTGTTTTACCATTTCTAAATAATAAATATAAAATTGATAATCAATCATGGGCAAAAGAAATTACATTACTTTATAAAGAACAAATGACTTATGGAAAAGAAATAGAAGAGCTTGCAATATTGTTTTTCCAAGAAGAATTAATTTTAAATGATGAGTGTAAAGAATTTTTAATGCAAGATACAATAACTGAAACATTAAAAGCAGTTGCTCATAAGTTTGATAACATAGATTCATTTAATCAAGAATTAATTAAGTTATCAATCAAAGAAGTTCAAAAAGAAAATCAAGTAAAAGGTAAAATGATATTTATGCCAATTAGAATTGCAACTACTGGACAAATGCATGGACCTGATTTAATTAAAACAATTGAACTATTAGGAAAAGATAAAATAATTAAAAATATTAATAGTGTAATTAATCATATTTCTTAATGATAAATATAAATGATATAACTATTCTTTGTATAATTAAAAAAAGCATGATACAATATTACTTGGGGAGGGAATATGAAAATTAGAGAGAATATAGGATTTGTAATTAAACTAATTATAATCAACTTACTTGTTATTTTAATTAGTTTATGGACTTACGATACTTATTTAAATAATAGTCTACTTGATGACGCTAATGATTATGTAAATAACTTAGAAGAAAGTACGATGGAACTTGTTGATGAAGCGCAGGAAAACATCACAAATTATTTAGATGAAAACAATTTATCAATTCCAGAATTTGAATTACCAAGTTTATAATTGATTAATAATTAAAGGCATTTATGTCTTTAATTTTTTTATTGCTTATATAAAATAAATTGCTTAAAAATTAATTAGATTACATATATAATTAGTGTTATAATAAGTTATGTAATCTAATTAAAAGTTAATTTGGATATATAAAAAGGAGATATAATGAATCAAGTTAGGTGTTTAAATAATAATATGTTATCAACTAATACATATTTAATAACAAATGAAAAGTTTGAGACAATAATTATAGATCCAAGTTTTAATAAGTATGAAATTGATAATGCAATTAAAAAAAATAAATTAAAAGTAGTTGCAATTCTTTTAACACATGCACACTTTGATCATATTGCATCACTTGAATTTTTTCATAAGCAGTATCCAAAAGCAGCAGTCTATTTTACGGAAGTCAATGAAAGAATTTTGAAAGATCCTGATCAAAATTTAAGTAAGTGGGCAAGTCAAAGTCAACCAATTGATATTATTTCATTAAATATTGATTATCAGACAATAAAATCTCAAAATACATATAATATATCTGATATGGCATTTAATGTTTATGCAACACCTGGACATAGCCTTGGGTGCACAATCTTTGAATTTGATGATTTCATAATTACAGGAGATTTTATTTTTAAATCTACTATTGGAAGAATTGATCTTCCTGGATCTGATAAGAAAAAAATGGATAACAATTTAAAGTGGTTTAGAAATAAATATCAATCAATTGATAAGATATTGTATCCAGGTCATGGAAGTGAAACAAATATCCAAGTTGAGTTACAAGACAATTCATATTTACAATAGGTTGATTTAAAAAATCAATTAAAAGGGGAAGAAATGCAAACTAATATCAGTAATTTGGTAAATGATGTATTGAATAATGGGAGAATGTTTTTAATTCCAGTATATCAAAGGAATTATTCATGGAGAGAGCAAGAGTGTAAAGTATTATTTGATGATATAATGGAAATATATAATGGTAATTATAAAAAGCATTTTATTGGATCAGTAGTTTGGAAACCAGAAAATGGTAATTCAAATAATTTAAATATAATTGATGGTCAACAAAGAATCACAACAATGTTTTTAATATGTAAAGCCTTATTAGATATAAGTGATGATCAAAAGACAAATGATAAATTAAAAGGTATTTTAATTGATGATTACAAAGAAGTTAATAGATTAACTTTAATAAAATCAGATAATATTACATTTGAAAAAATTCTAAATAATAAATTAGATCAAATTGAAAATAAAAATAGTCGTGTTTATCAAAACTATCAATATTTTAAAAGAAGATTAATTGCAGAAAAAGTTAATTTTAGAGATTTCTTTTTAACATTAGATGAATTGCAAGTAATTAGAATTGAACTAGCACATGAAGATGATGCTCAAATTATTTTTGAATCAATTAATTCAACTGGTTTAAGTTTATCAATTGCTGATTTAATTAGGAACTTCTTACTAATGAATGAAAATTATGATCATCAAAAGTATTTATTTGAAACATATTGGTATCAATTTGAAGAAAAATTAGGACTTGAAAAATTAGTTATGTTCTTTGAACATTATTTAAATATAAAAACTAAAAAAACAAATGTTAATCGCGCTAATATGTATACTATTTTTAAAGAGCATTATGTTACTAATAATTTTCAAACAGAAGTTATTTTAAAAGAATTTGAAAGATATATTAAACAATATCAATTTTTAGTAAACCCTGAAATTGATTATCAATTAGAAGATATAAAATTATCGAAAAGATTAAATCAGTTAAAGCGTGAATTAATTACATTAGATAATAATGTTGTAAACATGTTTCTAATGCAAATATTGTACAATCATCAAGAGGGTGATATAAATCAAGAAGAAGTAGTATATACTTTTGAACTAGTCTTAACTTATATATTTAGAAGGGGGATAGTAGGACTAGCAAATAGTAGTTTGCAAAAGGTATTCAGATATTTATATAATCAAGTTAATGATAATTTACATAATTTTGGGTTCAATAAATCATTAAATTATGCATTAATAACTAGTAAAGATAATTCTGTTTCTAGGTTCCCAAGAAATGAAGAATTTTTTGATAGCTTATCAACAAGAAATTTATATGGTAAATATAAAAAATTAAATTATTTGCTATCAAAACTTGAAAATTATAATAATAAAACTATTATAGACATAGAACAGTCTGAAATTACAATTGAACATATTATGCCACAAACATTAAATAAAGAATGGAAAGAACAGTTAGGTGAAAACTATAAACAATTACAAGAAGAAAATGTTAATGATTTAGGCAATTTAACTTTAACTAGTTATAATTCTAAATTATCTAATAATTATTTTGATCGAAAAAAAGAAATATTAAATAGTGAAAGTCATTTAATGTTGAATGAATCTTTAAAAAATATTGATCAATGGACAGTTGCTGAAATTGAAAAAAGAGGAAAAGAACTTGCATCGATTGGATTAGAAATTTGGTCATATCCTGGAGTTGATCAAAATATATTACAAGAAGTTGAAAATAATAAGTATAATCAAATTACATTTGGGGAATTAATTAATAATTATATGTCAATTAAATTTATAAAAATGATTATAAATAATGATATTGATCAGATAATATATAAGATAAAAACTTTTAGAGATCTTTTCAGTGCAATAATAAGTTATGCATATGGATTAGACTCAATAAAGTTTGAAGATCTATTTGTTGATAATATTGAATATCAAAGAACAAGATTAGGCAATAAGTTTTATATATTTTCTAAAGATAAATCTAAAGTTAATGAACCAAAATTATGTATTAATAATATTATATATTTTGCTGCTCATGGATCTGGACCTGATATATTAAAACAAAGTTTAGAAATACTTGAAGAGTATGATATTGATCCAGAATCAATAACTTTTAAATATTATAAGTAAAAAAAAGCTATCTCAAAATTGAGATAGTCTTTTTTATTATTATTATTTACTGTAATTGCTACTGCGGTTACTACGGTTTCCACCACCACTTTTGCTACGGTTTCCACCACTGTTGTTTCTATTTCTATTTCTATTATATGAACCATTTCCATTTGATCTATTTCTTGAATTAGAACCAGATCTAGAGTTAGAATTTGAACTGTTTTTTTCTTTACCTTTGTTAGCTTGTTCTTGTTGTTTAACAAATTCTTTTCTTTTTTTAAGAGATAATTCGGGATAATGAGTAGATAAAGTTGTTGCTAATAATAATCTTAAATCTTCAGGACTGAACATATCCACTGTTTGGAAGTATACATCTTCAACTGTTTCATTTTTCATGTTAGTTTCCAATTTAGTATATAAAGCTGTTTGTAATCTTTCGATAATTTTTTCATCAGAAAGAGCTGACAACTTAGCTATTTTACAATTTAATTTTTTTTCATAATATTTAAATGTTTTATCATATTCACGTGGTGATACTAATGTTATAGCTTCACCTTTTTCAGCTGATCCACGACCAGTTCTTCCGATACGGTGAATATAATATTCGATATCTTGAGGAAGTTCATAATTTATTACTAAATCAACATTATCAATGTCAATTCCACGTGCAACAACATCAGTTGCAACAATAATATCTGTTCTTCCATTTTTGAAGTTTGAAATAGTTTTTAATCTATTTGTTTGGTGTAAATCACCATGTATTTTTTCAATGCTATAGTTTAATGCAAATAAGAAATCAAAAATTTCATCTGCACGACGCTTTGTTGTTGTGAAAATAATTATTTTTTGTTCATGTTTAAAATCAATAATATTTTTCAACATTTCATTTTTACGACTACTTTTAGCAACTGCATAAAATTGTTTAACTTTATCAACAGTTAATGATTTACTTGCAACTTTAATAACTTTTGGACTTCTTAAAAAGGTATCTGCTACAGACATAATCTTTTTAGACATTGTTGCTGAGAAGAATAATACTTGTTTATCACGAGGCATTTTTTTCTCTATTTTAATGATGTCATCAATGAATCCCATATTTAACATTTCATCAACTTCATCTAATGAAAAGAATCGAATTTCATCTAATTTTATTTTTTTTCTCTCTATTAAGTCAATAACTCTACCAGGCGTTCCAATTATCATTTGTGGTTTTTGCTTTAATAGTTTCATTTGAGTTGTAATTGGATCACCTCCATATACACTAACAGATTTTAAATTTAAATGTTTTGCTAATTTATTGAATTCATTATTTATTTGAACCGCTAATTCTCTAGTTGGTGCTAGAATTAGTGATTGCATATTATCGTTATCTTCTAATTGCTCAATTATTGGGATTAGAAATGCAAGTGTTTTTCCTGTTCCTGTTTGAGATTGAGCTAAAATATCTACTCCATTAACCGCGTCAGGTATTGCACTAGCTTGTATTTCAGTTGTTTCTTCAAAACCTAAGTCTTGAATTGCTTGATGTATTTCTTTCTTAATTTGTAAGTCTTTAAATTTCATTACCATCCTTTATTTAACCACTTTAACATTATAACACAATCTTGCGTTTAATATTAAGAAATTGTGTAATCAAATTTTAATTTGCTATAATATAAATAAATAACTTTACGTTTATTTTATTTATTTATCAATAAATATTAAATTTTAAAAGATATTAAAGTAATCAACTTGTTTTTACTTGTTGCAATAGAAAGGAAATAATGAATAAAACAGAATCTTTATTTGAGCAAGTAGGTATAATATATGATCAAAATCAAAAAGTTGAACTACTGAAAGTTGATGTCAATATTAGTCAAAAAAAATGGAATGTTTATTTTGCTGCCAAATCTATTATTTCATCTGATTATTTTGAAGAAATAGAACATAAAATAAGATTATTTTTCAAAGGACAAGTAGAAAAAATTGATATTTACTTAACTTGCATAAACCAAAGCTATGAAAATACAGATAAAGGTATTTTATTACATTATATGAATTACTTTAAAAAAGATAATATGAAGATTGATAATGTTTTTAATTTAATTTCAATTAATGCAGATCTTGATGCAATTAATTTTGTTGTAAGTAATAAGTTTGAAGAAAATTTAGTTGATAACTCGGTTGATGAATTTAAAAAAGCTTTTAAGCGTATTGGTTTAGATACATTTAATTATAGTATAATTAAAACAGAAGAAAAAAAAGGTCTTGAACTAATGGAGAAAAAAGATTTTGAGCTAGAAGAACAAGTTAAAGAAAAGAAAATAACTACGTTATTTAAATTATGGGGTGATGATTTAACAAATAAAAAGATAATTAAAATTTCAGAAATTATCAATCCAGAAAATGTGCTTAAGCATGTAATAATTGAAGGAACTATCTATGATCTTGAAGTTAGAAAATTAAAGAATTCATCATTATTGACAATTATGATTTGTGATGACTTTGGCTCAACTGTAATTTGTAAAACATTTACTGAGTATGGTGGAAAAGCTCCAACTAGAAGTCATTTGTTGAAAGTTGAAAATGGACAACGTGTTAAGTTATCAGGTAAGAAAAATTTTGATAAGTTTATTAATGATGAAATAATTGAAATTAATAGTATATCAGTTGTAAGTGAAGTTCCTGAAGATTTGCAAAGGTCTGATACATTTAAAGATAAAAGATTTGAATTACATTTGCACTCTAAGATGAGTAAAAACAATGGGATAAGCTCTGTTGATGATTATGCTAAATTAGCTAAACAATTTGGTCATAGTGGATTTGCTATTACAGATCATCATGGTGTTCAAGGTTTTGTTGAAGCAGAAAAAGTCAGTAAAAAATATGACTTGAAAATTGTTTATGGCGTGGAAGCGGTAATTGTAGAAGATTCAACAATTGTTTTTAATCAGCAAGATAGAAATATTGAGAGTGAAACATATACAGTTTTTGACTTGGAGACAACAGGATTAAGTGCAAATAATAATCATATAATTGAAATTGGAGCTGTTAAATTAAAAGATAATGAAATTATCTCAAGATTTCAAACGTTTATTCAAATTGATGAAAAAGTAAGTGACTTTACAACTCAACTAACGGGGATAACTAATGGTGATTTAAAAACAGGATTAACACTTAAAGTTGCCTTGGAAAAATTCAAAGAATACTCTGAGGATACAACTCTAGTTGCACATAATGCAATTTTTGATATGCAATTTTTAGCACGTAATTATGAAAAAGTATTAAATTATAATTTAGATCAACCGGTCTTAGATACATTAGAATTATCTAAATTTTTAAATCCAGAAAAAACATATCATTCTTTAAAAATATTATCTAAACATTATGGTGTGGCTTTAGATAGTAAATCACATCACCGAGCTGATTATGATGCAGAGAAATTAACTGATATCTTCTTGAAAATGAAAAAAGAAATTTTAGAAATAAATGTTACAACATTATCTGAACTTAACTCTGCAAATAATATTAATAAAAAAAGAGGTAACCATTGTTTAATATATGTAAAAAACCAACAAGGACTAAGTGATCTTTATAAACTAATTAGTGATGGTAATGTTAAGAATTTCTATTTAGAATCAAGAATTCTTAAAAGTGAATTAATTAAGTTAAGAGAAAATTTAATTGTTGTATCAACAGGATGTCAACATAGTGCTGTAATAGATGCATTTTTAAATAAAAACCACCAAGGAATAATCGATACATATAACTTTTACGACTACATTGAAATTTTACCAACTGAGCAATTAATTGAACTTGTCAACAATGGAAGTTTTAAAAATATCGATCATATTAAAGAATTGTATGCTTTGATGATAAAATATGCCAAAAAAACAAATAAACCTGTTTTAATTAACTCAAATGCACACTTTACTAATCCAAATTTATATACTTCAAAAGAAGTATTACTTGCTAAAGATTTTAAACCTGCTAAAGTTAAGAAAAATAAAGATGGAATTGAAGAGTTTATTGATATTAAGAGATTTACTAAATTAATAGAAGAAAAAAAAATCAAGATTAAAGATCAATATTTCAAAACAACAGATGAAATGTATGCTAGTTTTGATTTCTTATCAGAAGTTCAAAAAGAAGAATACATTATAACTAATCCAAATTTATTACAAACATCAATAGATAAAATACAAATTATTCCAACAGATTTATATACACCAGAAATAGAAGGTGTTGATGATAAATTAAGAGATATAGTTAATAAAATAGCCTGCGATAAATATGGTAATAATATTCCAGAAATAATAACTAAAAGATTAAACAAAGAAATGAATAGTATCATTAAATATGGATTTAGTGTGATATATTATATTTCACATAAATTAGTTAAATATTCACTTGATAATGGTTATTTAGTTGGGTCGCGTGGTTCTGTTGGATCATCACTAGTTGCTACATTTATGGAAATTACAGAAATCAACCCACTACCTCCTCATTATGTTTGTCCAAATTGCTATCAAGCTGATTTTATTGAAGATGGTAGTTATGGTTCAGGATTTGATTTGCCTAAAAAAGAATGCCCTAATTGTAAAAATCAAATGATTCGTGATGGTCATGATATTCCATTTGAAACTTTTTTAGGTTTTGAAGGGGATAAAGTACCAGATATTGATTTGAACTTTTCAGGTGATTTTCAAAATAAAGCACATGAATACGTTAGAAGTAAAGATAAACTTGATGATCCAGAGTTGTTTGATTATACACACGCCTACCGTGCAGGTACAATTGGAACGATTGCTGAAAAAACTGCTTTTGCTTATACGAAAAACTATTTTGATTTATTACAAAAATCACAAAGAAAAAGTGATATTAAATATTTAGCTAAAGGTCTTGAAGGAATTAAGCGAACAACTGGTCAACATCCTGGGGGAATAATTGTTATTCCGAGTCATCGTGACATCTACCAATTTACAGCAGTTGGATATCCGGCAGATGATCAAAAACAAAGTTGGCAAACAACCCATTTTGATTTTCATGCAATCCATGATAATTTATTAAAACTAGATATCTTAGGACATGATGACCCAACGATGCTTAAAAAATTAAAAGATTTAACAGGAATCGATCCAAAGGATATTGATACTTCAGACCCACAAATTTTAGAGTTATTCTTATCAACTAAATCACTTGGTGTGGAACCTGAGCAAATTTTAAATGATGTAGGTACTTTAGGAATACCAGAATTTGGAACTGGATTTGTTATGGAAATGCTTAAAGATACAAAACCGACTAAATTTAGTGATTTAGTGCAAATTTCTGGGCTTTCACATGGGACTGATGTTTGGCGTGGAAATGCCAAAGAGTTAATTGATGATGGTGTATGTGAACTTAAGGACTTGATTGGTTGTCGTGATGATATTATGGTTTATTTAATGTATCAAGGTATTGAATCATTATCAGCTTTTAATATAATGGAAAATGTTCGTAAAGGTCGTGGGTTATCTGATGATGACATAAAACTTATGAAAGTAAATAAAATTCCTGATTGGTATATTCAATCTTGCCAAAAGATAAAGTATATGTTCCCTAAGGCCCATGCGGCAGCATATGTTTTAATGGCATTAAGAATTGCATATTATAAAGTATATTACCCATTAGAGTATTATTCAGCATATTTTTCATCGCGTGTTGACGAATATGATACAGATAGCATGTTAAGAGGTAGTGAATCTTTAAAAAGTAAAGTTAATTTACTGGAAGAATTTGATCAAGATATGAGTGAAGTGAAAAGAAAGAATATGGTTAATAGTTTGAAGATGTCAATTGAAATGGTTGAAAGAGGGTACAAGTTTTTGAAATTTGATTTATATAACTCTGATGCATATCATTTTATCCCATCAAGTGATGGTAAAGGATTAATAATGCCATTTTTGATAATTGATGGTTTAGGAGAAAAAGAAGCATTAGAAATTATTAAACAAAGAGAAATAAAAGAATTCCAAACAAAAGAAGACTTTAAAATCAGAACTAAACTTAAGAAAAAAAGTTTTGAAAAATTAGAGTTATATAATGTTTTTGAAGATTTAGAAGAAGATAATCAAATTACATTGTTTTAAGAGAGGTAAAGAATGAAAGATGCTATATACTTTGGAACCTTTGCACCTATGCACAAAGGACACCTTTATGTTATTGATCAATTATTAAATAAATATCAGAAAATTTATATAGTTGTCAGTGGATATACAAATGATCGTGGTGATGATATTAATATTCCACTTGATTTAAGATATAAAACAATTAAGAAGATGTTTGAAAAACAAAAAAGAATCAAAGTTATTATAATCAATGAAGATCAAATAACTAAATACCCAAATGGTTGGGATCAGTGGCTATGTTTGATAAGTGAGGAAGTAGATAATATAATTAATTATACTTTCATAACTTCAGAAGATAATTACCAAGAAGAGTTAAATATTAGAGGGTATAAAGTAGATAAATTTAATCGCCAAGATTTAATAATAAGTGGAACACAAATTAGAAGTAATCCAAGTTTATACTCAGATTATATTGCAGATTTATTTAAACCTTTCTTTGATAATGTTTGATAAAAGATTATAAACAAGATATAATATTAAATGTATGATAAAAATACTATCAAGTTCACAATATTAATTTTTAATAAGACTATGCTATTAATATAATAATAATTTGATTTATAAATTAAAGGAGTAATATGGATGTAAAATTTGAAGATGAAAGACAAACAGAAAAAGAAACAGAAAAGAAAAAACCAACCCAAGGCCTTGGGTTAAACAAAACTATAAGTAAAGGTAATATAAGAAAGTTATTAATATTAGTTATTCCATTAATTGTTATTTATGCAATTTTTAGGATGCCAATTATTAATCCAATTTATGTAAGTGGATTTACATTCTTTTACTTTGTTTTTTCTTTAATAATTGTATTAGCAATTGGTAACTTTAAGTATGCTAAACATTTCTTAGTTGGGTATGTTATTGCATTGTTCTTAATTTTCCTAGCAACTACACCAATTTTTTGGTCTCAAAAATATTATGATTTAATTGGTGATGTACCAACTGTTGATTATTATGAGGAAAAACCAAATATAGATGAAGAATTAATTCCTGTAGTTGATGAAGCTTTAGCGCAAAATTTAGGAGATAAAAAACTAGGTGAAGATATTGGTTTAAGTTCTCAATTTGAAGCAGGTGAGTATTATTTTGTTAACACTGAAGAAGATTTAGCTTGGGTTGCACCATTAGAGCCAACAAGTTTCTTTAAGTGGTTTCAAAATAGAGCTGGTTCTCCAGGGTATATATATGTATCAGCAACTGATCCTAATGATGTTAGATTAGTTCAAGATATAGATGGTGAAGAACTGAACTTAAAATATACAAATAGATCATATTTCTTCTCAGATATACAAAGACATTTATATGTTAATGGATACTTTTCAAAAGGGTTAATGGATTATTCATTTGAAATAGATGATCAAGGGAATCCATATTGGATTATTACTGAGTATAAACCCTCTTTTAATGTGTGGGCAGGTAATCAAGCTGAAAATATTATTATAGTGGATGCTCAAACTGGTGAAATGCAAGAATATCCAGTTGATTCAGAAGATATTCCAAGTTGGGTTGAAAGAGTATGGCCTAAAGAAATGATTATGGAACAAATAAGCTATTGGGGTGCATATGAAAATGGTTGGTTAAATACAAAACTTGCTCAAAAAGAAGTAATTCAACCGACTGAAGGTAATTCTTTTGTATTTATTGAAGGACAACCATATTTATACACTGGGTTAACTTCTATTCAAGGTGATGAATCAACTGTTGGATTTATCTTATCATCTGTTAAAGATAAAAGTACAACTTTCTATAAATTAACAGGTGCAACAGAAGTTGCAGCAATGTCAAGTGCTGAAGGGCAAGTTCAACAGTTTGAATATCAAGCAAGTTTTCCTATCCTATTAGATATTTATGGTAAGCCAACATATTTCATGACTTTAAAAGATAAACAAGGATTAATTAAACAATATGCATTTGTTTCAGTAGAAAATTATAATGTAGTTGGAATTGGTGATACAATTAGTAAAGCCCAAAGCGATTATTACACTAAATTAAAAGAAAATAATTCAATTGATAAAGATGCACAAGAAACAAATGATGCAAGTGGTGTAATAGATAGGATAAACTATGTAGATGGAAACTACTTTATTAAATTAGAAGGTAGTCCAGAAATTTATATTACAGATAAAGATATATCAAATGATATTGTTTTAACTGAGTCTGGGGATAGTGTTAAATTAAGTTATATTGATTATAATGATAATTATAAAGAATTGACATCTTTTAATAATAGCACAATTTAGTTAAATGTGTTATAATCTAATATATATATTTAAAGGGAGGTAACATGAAAATGAAAAGTTTTGTATCAGGAGCTTTTTTAGGAGCGATTGTATCAGGAGTTGCAGTTGCACTGAGTACACCGAAAAGTGGTAAACATTTACGTAAGGATCTTCAAGAAGGTGCAGAAGGTGCATATGAAAAAGGTAAATATACAATAGAAAAAAATTATGAAGATAGTAAAGTGAAAACTGATGAAATAAAAACTAAGGCTAATGGTTATGCAGAAGAGAAAAAAGAATTAATTAATCAAAAAATTGAGAGCCTTAGAAAGAACAAAGAACAAGAGAAATCAAAAGATGTAGAGTTAAATGAAGAAGAAACAAATAAATAAATTTGAAGAAATTGAGCTAGTTTACTAGGTCTTTTTCTATTTTTGTGAAAGGAATACTATGGATTCAAATACAATTAAAATGAATAATAATCATGGTAATAAAAATGAGATTAAAGAAAATTTAATCAAAGTATGTGATTCTATGAATTTAAAAGGATATCATTCTAAAGATCAAATAATTGGATATTTAGTATCAGGGGATCCTTCTTATATACCAAGAGTTGATAATGCCAGAAATATGATTAGAGAATTTTCTCGTGAAGAAATCTTAATGGAATTATTAGAAAAATACTTAGAAAATGAGTAGATATCTTGCAATTGATTATGGTGAAAAAAGAATTGGATTAGCGATGAGTGACCCACTAAAGATGTTTGCATCTCCTTATAAAATATTAGAAAATAAGGGGATGGATCAGTTGATTTTAGATTTAAATTATATTATTGAAGAAAATGACATAAATAAAATAATTTTAGGGTTACCTTTGAACATGAATGGATCACATGGATTTCAAGCTGATATTGTAATGGAAGTATTTTGTTTAATTAAATCTAAGATTAAAATAAAAATTGATTTAATTGATGAAAGAGAATCATCAGTAAAAGCTAGGAAATTAATGAAAGTATTAAAAATTAAAGATAAAGCAATTGATGATCGAGCTGCATCTTTCTTTTTACAAGAATATTTAGACATCTATAATTAAGGAGTAATTATGAAAAAAGAAGAAAATTATATTACACTATTAGGTGAAGATAATAGTGAAGAATTAGCAGAAGTACTATTTACATTTGAAAACCATGGAGAAAATTATGTATTATTAACGCTTGTTGAACAATTAAAAGAAATGGACTCTCTTGATGATGAGTACAATATTATTGCATATAAATATGAAGAAACTGAAAATGGTGGAATTGGTAATTTAATTGAAATTGGTGATAAAGACCAAGGTGAATGGGATATGATTGAGGAAATGTTAACTACATTTGAAGAAACTAAATTTGAAGAAGGTAAATAGTGGAACAAAATACACATAAAAAAGATGTTGAAACTTTTTTTATTGATTATTTAAATAATAAAGAAATCAACTTAGAGTTGAAAAACGCACTGGAATATAGTTTTATTAGTGATGGTAAAATGTTTAGAAGTTTACTACTTTTTCATTTGTTAGAAGACTTTAATTTAAACTACAAAGATTTTTTAGAGTTTGGATGTGCAATTGAAATGATCCATACATATTCATTAATTCATGATGATTTGCCTGCAATGGATGATGATGATATGCGACGTGGTAAGGCAACAGTTCATAAAAAATTTAGTGAGCATATAGCTATTTTAACAGGAGATGGACTACTTACCCATGCCTTTGAGATTGTTGCACAAAGTGAACTTGAGGCAAATAAAAAAATTGAGATCATTAAATTAATGACTGATTGTGCAGGGTTTAATTATGGAATGATTAATGGTCAAGTTTTAGATATGGAAAACAATCAAAACCTAACTTTAGAGCAATTGGAAAATATTCACATTCAAAAAACATCTCGTTTAATAGAACTTCCAATTCAAATAGCATTAATATTAGCAGGTAAAGAGGATTATTTCAAAGAAATGAAGACTATCGCATATAAAATTGGATTACTATATCAAATTCAAGATGATTACTTAGATAAATATGGTAAAAGTTATGAATTAGGAAAGCCACTCAATTCAGATCAAAAAAACAATAAATTTACATACGCTAGTTATTTAAATCAAACTGATCATTTAATTAAGATAAGTAAGTTAATGGATCAAATATTAATAAGTACAATTGATTTACCTAAATTTCATAATCAAATAAAAAAAATTGATGAGCGTACAAAATGATTTATTTAAAAATAGAAAATTTTAATAATAATAACTTAACTAATTTAACAATAGCTGAAATAGGCTTCATTCATTTACTTGAAAAATATAATAATCAAGGATTGATTAGATTAATAGATTTTAATGAATATATTGACCTTGAGAATTTAAAACAATATTTAATTGATTTACAATTTAAAAGTATCATTAAATATGATTTGAAAATTGAATTAGATAATTTTTTCTTTATTGTATCCCAAAATAAAGATGATGTTATTGTTGATTATAATCGAATCCAAAAAATTTTCAATTTAAATGTCAAACAATATCAAAGTATAATTGATGAATATAAAGATGACCATGTTAAGCAGTTAATCATCAAAGCTTATCATAAATATCCAATTAACCAATTAGCTGAAATTAATATTAGTAATAAAAAAGAATACTTATCTTTTTTAAAAAATAAAAATCCATTACAAGTACTTGAATATAATCAACAAAAATTAAAAATAAAAGATTTTGAAAAGGTTTATCAATATTTAATCGAAAATAAATTTGAAGAACAGTTAATATCATTTGCATATGATTATGCAATTAATAACTCAATATATAATAATTTAAGTTATGATTATGTTGAATCTATATTAATAAATTGGCAAAAAAAATCAATAACCTCTATTGAAGATGCAATGAATTATATTGAAGAAAATAAAGAAAAAATAATTAATCAAAAAAATAAATTTGTTGATCCAACATACAAAAAAAGTGAAAATACATATGATCAGAAAAAAATAAGTAAATTAATTAATAAGGAGATTGAATTTGAATAAAAATTCTAACCATGAATTACTTGTCAATGAAATTGATATTGTTGATGAGATAAGTAAATATATTGATTTAGAAAGAAAGGGTAACAACCATCTTGGTGTTTGCCCTTTTCATTCTGATAATAACCCTTCTTTAAGTATTAATTCAGAAAAGAAAATATTTAAGTGCTTTGTTTGTTCAACAGGTGGAGATGTAATTAAATTTCATAGTTTAATTAATAAACTTCGTTATCAAGATTCAGTCGAACAATTAGCTTCAATTTACAAAATACCAATAAAAGTTGAAAAAAATTATGTTACAGAAATAAAAGCAGAAAATTTAGTACTTAATGATATTAAGGTGTATTATATTAGCGCATTATTTTCATCCTTAGAAGGTAAGGGTGCATTAGATTATTTAATAAAAAGAAAATTAAATATTGAAACAATCAAAGAATTTGAAATTGGATTTTCATATCCAGATGCAAAGCAATTGTATAAATATTTAGAGTTGAAAATTGAAAAAAATTCAAATTATTCACATGTTAATATTGAAAAGTTAAATCATTTTACTAATACTATTGATAATTTTAGAAATAGAATTATGATCCCAATTTATCAAAACAGACAATTAGTTGCTTTTGCTGGTCGGTCAATTGGAGAAGATAAAATAAAATACTTAAATTCACAATCGGGAAATATTTTCAATAAAAGTGATGTGTTATATAATTTTGATAGAGCAATAAAACATGCTATAAATAAAGATTTAATTATTGTTGAAGGTTATTTCGATGTGGTGCGAGCCTATCAAAATGGTATTAAAAATGTTGTTGCAATAATGGGTTTAAATATTAGTCAAAAACAAATTGAAACATTAAAAGCCAATAAAATTGAAAACATATATTTAGCTTTAGATAATGATAAAGCGGGAGATGATGGAAAGTTATTAATTGGTGAAATGTTATACATCAATAAATTTAAAATAAAGGTAATTAATTATGGTGAAGCAAATGATCTTGATGTTTTTTTCAATGCAAACAATAATCAACAGTTTATTGAGTTAGTCAATAATAGTCAAGATTTCAAAATGTTTCAAATAAAGCATTTAGTTAAATCATATAACTTAAATAATTTAGAACAAAAAGAATCATTTATTAAACAAATAATGAAAAATATTAATTTTGAAAATCAATTTATGCAGGAAGAAATTTTTAGAAAATTAAGTGAATTAACAAGTTTAGATATTAATTTTTTTAAAAATAAGAATATTATTAAGGCTACTGCCAGTAGAAAGCCTAATAATAAAATAAAACATAATGGTATTCACTTTTCAAACAATGAAGATTTAATTATTGAATATTGTTTAGAAAGCCCAGATAATTATAAAGAAATAGAAAATAAACTTAAAGTTAAAAATAAAAAAATGATTCAATATGTTGATTTATTTAATAATATTGGTATTTATTATGAACAACATCCAACATATGATTATGTTTCTTTTTTAAATTTATTCCCTAACCAAGGGCATTTATTAGATACAATTAGAGAAAAAGAAGTTAAGGTACTTTTCAATGAAAATGAAAATTTCATTGATGAAATGATTGATAGTTTAAATAAAAAAACATGGTTAATTTTAAAGGGAGAAAAATGAATTTAGATAAAATGAAAATCAAAGAAATTAGAGAACTTGCAAAGGAAAAAAATATTAAAAATATTCATGAATATAAAAAGGATCAATTAATTAGTCTTTTAAAAGAGGAATTAAATCAAGAGATAATTAATAGTTTGGAAAAAGAAGAAACTGAGAATGATTATAAAAATGAAACAGTTACTAATTTAAAAAAAATAGCTAAAAAATATAAAATTAAAAAAACAACTAAAATGAAAAAACAAGATTTAGTGGATGCAATTGTGCAACATGAAAAACAACCTAATTTTATTGAAAGTGATAATCTATTAGTTGAAGAATCTGATGATGAAAAGAACTATGTAAATAAATTAGACAAAAATAAACTAGATAAAATTTTTGTAAACTTACTTGAAATTGGAAGGGGTAATAAAAATTTTATTCAAGATGTTACTGTTGAGATAGAACTAAGTAGTATCTTTGGAATTAATTATGATAAGCAGTATTTTATTTTACTAGAAGAGTGGCTTGTTAAAAGAGATGTCATTATTGAATATACATCTGAAGAATTTATGCAACAAATAATTATGTTAAAAGGTGAAGATAAAGAGTTTTTAATAGATTATAACTTAGAAAGTTTAACAATGGGTGTGGAAAAAAGAAAAAACCGTGATTTAGTTAAACAATATTTAATATCTGTTAATGACTATCCATTATTAAATAAACAAAAAGAAATGGAATATGGTAAAACTATTCTTGATACAAGGGAACTTGGGGAAGAAGCATCAAAAAAACAAAAAATAAATGCTCAAAAAGCAAGAGAAGAATTACAGTTATCAAATAAAAGATTAGTTATTTCAATTGCTAAAAAATATATTAATCGTGGACTTGATTTAATTGATTTAATTCATGAAGGAACGATTGGTTTAATTAGAGCAATTGATAAATATGATTATCGAACAGGTTTTAAATTCTCAACATATGCAACATGGTGGGTAAGACAAGGAATAACACGAGCAATCGCTGATAAATCAAGGATGATTCGTGTACCTGTTCATATGGTTGAAACTATTAATAAAGTTATTAAAGTACAAAGAGAGTTATTACAAAAATATGGACAAGAGCCAACTTATGAACAAATTGGATTAAGTATCAATCCACCAATGAGTGAAGAACAAGTTGAAGAAATTTTCAAAATTGCTAGAGACCCAATTTCTTTAGAAATGCCAGTTGGAGAAGATAATTCATCATTAGAATCATTTATTGAAGATGATAAGAATGAAAAACAAGAGAAATATAGTGAAAAAAATGAATTAAAAGATAAAATTTTAGAAATCATTGATGAGATCCCAACAAGAGAAGGTGAAGTAATTAAATATAGATATGGATTATATACATTAGATACGATCATTCTTGAAAAAAGATCTCAAGAATTAAAATTAATTATAAAAAATTTAAAAAACAATAAATTACAATTTGAAGACTTAGAAGAAAAAATAATTAATCTTGAAAGTTTCAATCAAAAACAAAAAGATAAATATAGTAAAAGAATTGAACAAAGTGTTGATAAATATATTGTTAAGAAAAAACAAACAGCAAATACACTTGATACACGTGTTGAGAAAATTGAAAAAAATAATATGGCTTTGAATTTAATAGTATCAAATGCATTAATTTATTTAGAGGCCATTATCTCTCAAATTGATGAAGAGATAACTGTTTTATCTAAAATAAATAAACTTACTGGTGGAGTTGTTAAAACATTAACTTTAGAAGAAGTTGGAGAACTTTTCAATGTAACTCGTGAGCGAATAAGACAAATTGAAAGCAAAGGACGAAGAAAGTTAAAGTCATATGCTGAGAAAAAAAGATTGGACTTATATATATGATTAAAGAGCGTCTTTTAACTGTTGCAAACTATATTGAGGAAGGTAGCTTAATAGATATTGGAACAGATCATGGGTATTTATTAATATATTTATTAAAAAATAATAAGTTAAAATATGGATTAGGCGTAGAAGTAAGTAAAGGACCCCTTGATAATTTAAAATTAAACTTAAATAAATATGGATTTAATAACGAAATTAAATCAGTATTAAGTGATGGTCTTAAGAATATTTCACAAAATGAAATTGATATGTATCATGCAATTAGTATATGTGGAATGGGTGGAGTTTTAATTTCTAATATATTATTCAATAGTAAAGAAAAATTAGTTAATAAAAAGTTATATTTACAACCAAATAATCATTCGGATAAACTTAGAAGAACATTAAATGAGTTGAATTTTATTATTAAAGATGAAAAGATAATTTTAGATAACAATATATATTATGAAGTATTAGTATGTGAGTATTCAGATAATAATATTGATCAGTTAACTCGTGAAGAATATTATTTTGGGCCAATTAATTTAATTAATAAAAGTGATCTTTTTATTGCTAAGTATGAAAAGCATTTACAACACTTAATGAAAATTAACCAATCACTTATTGATAACAATTTAAATAATGATTTATTAATTAGTGAAATAAACCAAATTAAAGGAGTAATTAATTATGAAAACAAATGACTTAATTGAAATAATTGAATTTTTTTATCCACTTAAACTAGCAGAGAAATGGGATAATGTTGGTTTGTTAATTGGTGATAAGAATAAAGAAATTAAAAAAGTTTTAACTTGTTTAGAAATTACAGTTGATGTGATTGAAGAAGCTCAAGAAAATCAGATTGATTTAATAATTTCTCATCATCCAATTATTTTTAAACCAATTAGTAATTTAAATTATCAAAATTCTAATAATCAGAAAATAGTTCAATTAATTCAGTCAAATATTTCAGTATACTGTGCTCATACTAATTTAGATGTTGCTTATAATGGCTTAAATGATTGGCTTTGTGAGTTTTTAGAAGTCAATCAACAAAAAGTATTGAAAAAAACTTATACTGATTATTTTCATTTTATGTTAGTTGAAACTAAACCTGGTGAATTAAATAAAATAATTGAACTATTAACTAAACTTGGTATCGGTCAACAATTTGATACAAAGCAAAGATTTAATATTATTAAAAAGAAAAACATTGAAATTGATAATAATAAAGAAATTGAAAAAGAAATTTTAGAAATACAATGCTATGTAGCTGAAGACCAAATAAAAACATTAAAGTATCAAAGTCAAATATTAAAAAAAGAAGAAAACATTTCATTGATTTTCAATACAGTTAAATCATCTTCATTATCATTAGATTTTGGAATTGGTCGCTATGGAATTGTTAAACCTCAAAGCTTAGAAGAGCTTGCTAGTAAAATTAAGGAATTATTTGCGTTAGACCATGTTAAAATAGTTGGAAGTAGAGAAAAGATAATTCGTAAAGTAGCTATTGTAGGTGGGGCAGGTCAAGATTGTATTGAAGAAGCAATTAATAATAATTGTGATGTATTAATTACTGGTGATACAACTTTTCATGATGTTCACTATGCAATTGAAAATGGATTATGTATTATTGATGCATCTCATGCAATTGAAATAATTTTCAATGATGTTATGAAAGATTTATTATCGCTATTTAATGAAGTTGAAATAATTTCATCTGATATTGATGTAAATCCATATGAGGTAATTTAATGAAAATAGAACTTGCAAAATTAAATGCAGAAAAATTATGTAGTTCAGTTGAAGTTACAAGTCAAATGAGTTCACTTGCAGATATTGAAAAAAGTATTATAAAGCAATATCGTAGTAAGTTATGGTCACCTTTTATTAAAGGAATTCAAGAATTTAAAATGATTTCTGAAGGAGATAGGATAGCTGTTTGTATTTCTGGTGGTAAAGATAGCCTCCTTTTAGCCAAGGTAATGCAAGAGATGCAAAAATATTCAGAAGTTAATTTTGAATTAAAATTTATTGCAATGAATCCTGGTTATAATAAAAAAAATTATGAAATGCTTGAAAAAACATCAAAAGAATTAGGAATTGAACTTGAAGTTTTTGATACTAAAATTTTTGAAATAATTGAAGAAATATCAAAAGATTATCCATGTTATATGTGTTCAAGAATGAGGCGTGGTGCACTTTATGATTATGCCCAAAAATTAAATTGTAATAAGATTGCTCTAGGGCACCATTATAATGATTTTATTGAAACGATTTTACTTAATGTTTTATATGCAGGTAATTATCGAGCAATGATGCCAAAAATAAAGGCTAAAAATTATGATGGAATTGAACTTATAAGGCCACTTGTTTATGTAAGAGAAGATGACATAATTAAGTATACAAAACAAAATAATATTCATGCAATGGATTGTGGTTGCGTTGTAGCTGCAGCAAAGACTTCATCAAAAAGAAAAGAAGTGAAATTATTAATTGAGCAATTAAAACAAGTTAATCCTAATATTGAAAAATCAATTTTTGCTTCATCAAAGAATGTTAATATTTCTTCAATAATTGGTGGTAGTGAAGATGGCATTAATTTTAATTTTTTAGATAAGTATTAAATTATAGAAGTTAATAAATAATCATGATATAATATTAAATAGTTAATAAACTAGATAAAGGAGATTAGATGATTGGTGTAAATGAGTTAAAAAATGGTTTGACAATGAAGTATAAAGGTACATTATATCAAGTAATTGAGTTTCAACATGTTAAACCTGGTAAAGGGCCTGCATTTGTTAGAACTAAATTAAGAAATTTAGATAGCAGTGCTATTCAAGACATTACATTTAATTCAAATGAAAAAGTTGAAAAAGCACACATTGAAAAGAAAGATATGCAATATTTATATTCTAATGGTGATAACTATTCATTTATGGATATGGAAAGTTATGAACAAATGGATATTGATAAAAAGATTATTAAAGACCAATTAAAATTTTTAGTAGAGAATACTATTATTCAAATTGCTTTTTATGAGAATCGAATAATTGGTCTTACATTGCCTGAAAAAATGACTTTTTCAATTAATAGTTGTGAACCTGGAATAAAAGGTGATACTAAATCAGGTGGAGATAAAAATGCAGAATTAGAAACAGGTCATACAATCAGAGTACCATTATTTGTTGAAGAATCTGATCAAATAATTGTTAATACACAAACAGGACAATACGTTTCACGAGTATAAGGAGCTAATATGGTTATTATCGAACAAAATAAAAATGGGCGAGTATATATAGATCAATTTGAAATAAAAAGATTATCAATGTTGTTTTTAAAAGAAAATTTTCCGAGTATAAAAGATCTATTCATTGGATTTGATGGAAATAAAATGAAACTAAATTTTTCAAATGATAGCAATTTAAACATTGATGATTTAGGAAAAATAAGGCATGATTTAATTATTTTTTTACAAACTAATGTTCATTTTGATTTAAAACAATTAGATATCAATGTTATATAAATAATAGCAAATTTTTGCTATTATTTATTTTAAAAGGAGGTGTAATTAATTGTGGATAAGAAAGAAATTACTCAAAGAAATATAGTTGAAAAGAAAGTTATTGAAAAAGAAAGACAAGAGTCTGAAGATATAATTAAAATATTATATTCAAAAATGATAGCAAATAAAATGAATTTAGAATTTGATCAAGCAATTCATGATCCAGAAATTATTCAAGTGGTCTATCTAATAGATCAAGATGTTGATTTAATAAATCAAAAAATTAAAAAGAATTTAAAAAAATGGTCATTTCTTGAGATGAATCCTGTTAATATTGCAATATTGCAATTGGCAATTTATCAAATGAAAGAAAATAAGTTACCTGTTTCAGTTATCATAAATGAAGCATTAAATTTTACAAAAAAATATAGTGATGTTAAATCTAAAAATTTTATTCATCATGTTTTATCAAATGTAAGTAAGGAATACTATGAGTAATCAAAAGCAATCCTTAACACCAACGGCTGTTAATAAATATTTGAAAACAATATTGGAAAAAGATAAGTTTTTAATCTCCTTTTATATTAAAGGAGAAATTTCTAATTTAAAGTATCATAGTAATGGTAATATGTATTTTTCAATCAAAGATAATAATGCCTCAATTAGCTGTATTATGTTTGCAAATGCTGTCAAATTAATAAGTTTTAAAGTAATTGAAGGTGATAAAGTTCAGTTGCAAGGAGCTATTTATTTATATGTAAAGGCTGGACAATATAATATTAATGTTAAAGCCATTGAAAAAATTGGAATGGGTGATTTATATTTAAAGTATGAGGAACTTAAGAAAAATTTATTATTATTAGGATATTTTGATCAAGAAAATAAACAAAATATTCCTAGATTTCCACAAACAATTGGAGTTATCACTTCACAAACTGGTGCTGCTATTCAAGACATCATTACAACAATTAAAAGAAGGTATCCAATTTGTCAAATAATAGTTTTTCCAACGACTGTACAAGGAACTAAAGGAACAAAAGAAATAGTAGATAACATCTTCTTGGCAAATCAAAAATATCAATGTGATGTATTAATTGTTGGTAGAGGTGGAGGGTCAATTGAAGACTTATGGAATTTTAATGAAGAAGAAGTTGTTAAAGCTGTTTATGAATCAAAGATTCCAATTATTTCTTCTGTTGGACATGAGACAGATACAACTTTAATTGACTTAGTGGCTGATATGCGAGCACCAACTCCTACAGCAGCAGCAGAAATAGCAACACCAAATATTGATGAGTTAAATCAAATTATTTTAACTAATAAAAATAAAATGATAATGTTACTTAAAAATAAAATTGAAAGTAATAATTTAAAGCTAAATATTATTGAACAAAATCAATATTTTCTCGATCCATTATTAAATAAGCGAACATCATTTGATCAAACTTTACAAGAGTTTGAATATCAAGAACAAGAAATTCAAAATATTATTAAAAATAGTTTTTTACAAATAAGTAATTTGAAAAAAGAATTAAATAGTGCTGTTACAAATAAAATAAATATAACTAATAAAAATATTGAATATAAAAAAGAGTTACTTGATTATTTGAATCCTTTAACAATTCTTTCTAAGGGTTATAGTATAAGTAAGGTAGATGGAAAAGTTATTAAAAGTATTAATCAATTAAAAACTAATGATTCAATAAATATTATGTATAGTGATGGTCATGTTGAAGCGAATATCAAAGCAATTAAGGAGAAAAATGAGTAATCAGAAAAAAACATTTGAAGAGAATTATAATGAATTATTAGAAATAATTGAAGTTTTGCAAGATGAAGATAAAAGTTTAGATGAATCAATTGAGAATTTTAAAAAAGGAATTGAATTACATCAGCTTTGTAAATCAAAATTAGATGAAGCACAAAATACAGTTATTAAAATAATTGGTAATAGTAATGAGAATTAAATTAATTTTAAGTTTTTTTATTATTTTAATTAGTTTATTAATTTTTTGGATATTAATTTTATCAAATCAAAAAACTGAAGATATTTATTTTACTGTTAATAGTGGTGAAAATATATCTGATGTTCTAACTAGATTAGATGATCAAAAATTAATCTCTAATTATAATAAAGCAATTAAATTAGCAGATGAAAAGGAATTGATTTTATATCCAAACACTTATGTTTTGAATAAGAAGATGTCTGATCAAGAGGTTATTGAAATCTTGAACAATCCACAATCTAATAGCGATGATATTGAGATGCTTATTGTCCCTGAAGGTTCCAAACTTATAGATATAGCACAAGAGATTGAGTTGAAGAGTAATGGTAAATATAGTCAAACAGAAATTTTAAATAAATGGTCTGATAAGCAATATTTAAATCAATTAATTGATGATTACATTATATTAACAAATGAAATATTAAATCCAAGCATTAAATATCCACTGGAAGGTTATATGTATCCAGCAACATATCCAATAAATGAAAGCATGAGCATTGATGATATAACAAGGATGATGTTAGATCAAATGGAAAGTAAATTAATAGACTATAAATTAGTAGGTGATCTTACATATCATCAATACTTAACTTTAGCATCAATTGTAGAGCGTGAAACATTGCATGTAGAAGATAAAGCAATCGTTGCTCAAGTGTTTATTAATCGCCTTGAATGTGATATGTTAATCCAATCTGATATTACTGTTTTATATGCTGAGCAAAGAAATGGTCCGCAAGTATTATATAGTGACCTTGAGTATGACGATCCTTATAATACTTATATTTATAAGGGTTTACCACCGGGGCCAATTGCTTCCCCATCAATTGAATCAATCGATGCTGTCTTTAATCCTAATAGCAATAATTACTTGTATTTCTTTGCGGACCAAGATTCAGGAGAAATATATTATTCAGAAACATATGAAGAACATCAAGAGGTAGCTGAAAAAAATGCATGGATTTTTTAAAAAAATATTCTAAATGTGTTAAGATTGATTATATAAAATAGAAAATGAGAGGTATTATGAAAAAAATTAAAAATATATTTAAAAAGAAAAATACAAAAGAAATAAAAAAAGAAGAAACAAATAAAGTCAAAAAGAAAAAAATTAAAAAAGAAATAAAAGTAAAAAATATTGAAAAAATTAAGTATAAAAAGAAAAAAGTTGATTTAAGAGCGAATAAAGTTGAAGAATTTGAAAAAGTTAATACGACTATTCAAGTTGAAGAAATAAATAAATCAAAGATAGAAAATAAGTCTAAAGAAGAACCAAGAATTAGAAGAAAGAAACATAATTTTAAAACTAAAAAAGTCCAAGAAGATTTAAATTTATTTGGAATCGATATTCAAGATGTAAAAATAGGTGATAAAGTTAAAGTTAAAATTATTAAAGAAGAAATTGATTCATATATTGTTGGAATAGTTGGTAATTACAATGAGGCAATATTGAAAAAAGAAGAATTAATAGATAAGGTATCAGTTGGACAAGAGATTGATGCTGTTATTTATTATTACTATGATCATATGTATCATGTTTCTCAATCAAGAATTGAATATTTCAATTCTCTTAATAGCTTAGAGGAAAAGATCGCAACAAAAGAAGTTGTAAGTGCTAAAGTTTTAAGTTACAAAAATTATAATTTTCATGTTTTAATTGATCAAAGAGTAAATGCAATGGTTTATATTAAAAATATCGATTTATCTTTTGTTAATAATCCAAATGCATATGTTGGTAAAACATTTGACTTCTTAGTAATTAAGAAATCTGATGATAAAAAATTTAAATTTGAATTATCACGAGTAGATTTACTATTAAAAGAACAAAGTGATATAATCGAAAACTTAGCTGTTGGAGATAAAATAGAAGTAAATAATTTGAATGTCAATAAAGGTGGTCTTGATTTTAGTTACAAAGGATTAAGAGGATTTATTCCAATGAGTGAAATATCATATCATTATATTAATGATACAAATGATATTAAAGATTTAATTGATTTAGATGGTAATCAAGAAGTTGAAATAATTGAAATAAAAAAACAAAAATCAAGATTAGAAGTTGTTTGTTCAATTAAAAAAACTAAACCATCATTATTTAGTCAATTTATTGAAGTTCATAAGCCATTAGAAACTATTGAAGGTCAAATATTTGATGTAAGGAAATATGGATTTATTATTGAATTTGAATTTCATCAAAGAGCATTATTACATGTTAATGAAATGAGCCAAGAAATGTCAGCAACAATCAAAGAATATAAGAAAAATGATTTAATTAATGTAATTATCAAAGATATTGATATTGAGAATGAAAAAATTTCATTAACAACTATTGCCGAAAGTGAGTAAAATGAATGAAAAAATGAATATTGAAGAAACATTAAAAAATCGTCGATCATATCGTAATTATACTAATCAAAAAGTTGATTTGGATATTGTAAAAAATGCGATTATAAGTGCACAAAGAAGTGCTACTTCAGTTAATGGACAACAAATTAGTGTTGTTATAACAGAGGATCAAGATAAATTAAATAAAATGTCAGATATTAATTGGGGACAAAAAACTTTAAAAGAGTGTAGTGTCTTATTAACTTTTGTTGTTGATTATAACCGCTCTGATGAAATGGTTGAAGATGGAAAGATGATTCATCAAGATGATATTGAATCAGTTATTGTTGGTGCTGTAGATGCTGGTTTAGTTGCACAAAGTGTTGAGCTTATTTTACAATCTAAAAAGATTGGAACTTGCATGATTGGTGGTATTAGACAAGATATGAAGAAAGTGTCAGAAGTTCTGGGAATAACTGGTTTAGCATTTCCAGTATTTTCAATGACAGTTGGTTATCCAAAAGAATTTATGAATAAAGAAGATGATATAAGACCAAGAGTTAATAAAGATTCATTTTTATTCATTGATCAGTACAATGAACAAAAAGTCCGCGATGGTGCTCAGGAATACAATTTAAATTTAAATAAATGGTGGGAAAAAAGAGGATATACAGAGTATAATACATATAAAGATAGTATGAATAGGTTCTATAGTTCATATTATTTACCAAATGAATTTTCTGAATTATTAGAAATGGGATTTTTAAGTAAATATGAGGAAAAAAATAGGAGAAACTAATGATTAAGAAATTATTTATATTATTTATTATCATTGGAATTAGTTTGTTTTTCTTTAGTAATTCAAATATATTTTTCCAAATTACACATGATAAGTTAGAAATTGATCAAGCTAATGTTTATGGAGAAAGTTTAAATATTAGTTTTAATGATAGTTTTGAAAATAAAATTAATTTATATGATCAAAATGGTAATGTGTTTGATCAGGAAATTGAAACTAACGAAGAAATTGACCATGGTATAGATCCGCTTGATATAAAAAGTGGTAAATATTTTTTATTAGATGAAAATGATCAATTATTGACTTCAGAAGAAGAAATTAATATAGATTACTATACTGTTACTAGAGATAATAAAAATTATAATATTAAATTAACTAATCCGCATGGATATTTAGAACTGGAAAAAAGTAAGGAAAAATTACCAGACGGATACTATGATATTTTAATTGATCCAGGTCATGGTGGACAAGATGTTGGCTCAACCGGTTCTCAAGGAGCAGAGGAATCAAATTTAAACCTAGAAGTTAGTCTGAAATTAAAATCTGAATTGGAAGAAATGGGTTATACTGTTGGATTAACAAGATCTGATGATTCTTTACCTGGTGATGAGTGTGATGGTATTTCATCATACTGTGAAAATGGACGTGTATCACAGGCTTATGAGAAGCATGCAAGGTTATATATTTCATTACATCATAACACTGGTGGAGGAAGTGGATTTGAAGTTTATTCATCACTGCATTCATCAGATGATTTAGCAAGTGAGATAGTCAATCAATTATCAACTGAGTTAACTCCATCATCAAAAGAAACTGGAATGATAGACTTAGGTTTATATAACTACACATTTTATGATGAAGAATATATGTTTGAAAGTGATTATTATTATGTAATTCGTGAAACAGGTGGATTAGCAACAAAAGGAACATCAGAAGAAAATTTAACTAGAAGTCAATCTCCAGTTGGATCTGAAAGTATTTTAATTGAACTAGGATACATTGATAATTTAAAGGATGAATCATTTCATAGTAGTCAAGAAGTTCAATCACTAGAAGCTAATTTAATTGCAAAAGCAATTGATAGTTATTTAAATTAATAAATAAGTAATAAGATGATTTACTTTACTATAAAAAATTATAATATCATTGCTATGGTTGAAAGTTAAAACACCACCCTTTTTATTGCCATAATAAATGGTATAAATTTCATAGTAAAATCTGCATATAAAGTTATGAGATAATACTTTTGTAAGAAACTTGATAATTTGTATTATTATGTAATTGATTAATATTATATATCCGCATCTAGATGTTTACTTAAAGTATTTAATATGAATCTTTTTTGGTTAATTTATATTATTATTTCAAAAAAGAAGATTACAGATTCTTGACTTTAAATTACAATGTATATTTAGAAAATAAAACATGGATATATGTTATAATTAGTTTAATTTATATTACTATTTCAAAAATAGATAAATTATATAAATATAAAGGGAGTATATATGATAAAAAAAATTATGTTTGTATGTGTTTCAATTGTTATATTATATAGTAGTAGTTTAAATTTGTTGGCAGATCAAAAAAGTGAACATATAATTACTACATGTAAAGATTTAGAGAGTATTGGACATGGAGAAAACTATTTAGGGGCAACTCATGATGAAGCATGGGCATTGTCTGATGATTATATAGTTGTAAATAATATTGACTGTTCTGCAACTAATCCCAATAATTCCAACCACGACACTACGCCTGAAAATACCTATGGATCAGATGGATTTGAATCGATTGGTACAGAAGAAAATCCATTTACAGGAACATTTAATGGACAAATGAATACAATTAATAATTTATATATAAATGTTGTAGAAAATTATTTTGAACAAGGTTTATTTGGATATGTCAGTGGTGGTCAAATAACTAATATCAATATGGTTAATGTTGATATATCAGGTTGGGTTAAAGTTGGCTCAATTGCTGGTAATGCTGTTAATGGAACATCAATTTCTAATTGTGCTGTTCAAGGGGTTGTTAATGGGCATGCTGAAACAGGTGGGATTGTTGGTATTATGAGAAGTGGATCAATAGACAATGTTTATTTTAATGGAACAGTATCAAGCGGTGCACATTTAGGTGGAATTGTTGGGTGGATACAAAATTCTATAATCTCTAATTCATATAGCACAGGTGAAGTTAAATCTGTAGCAAATAATTATGAACCAATGGGAGGACTAGTTGGATCAACTATTGGTGATATGACCATTTCAAATAGTTATTCATCATCTGATGTTACGGGGATGTATGTTTCAGATGGGACAATAGGAGGATTAGTAGGACTAAATGAGGACAATTTACAATTGATAAATAGTTATAGTTATGAAGATCAAGTTATTACAAGTAATGGAGAAAGTAATATTGTAGATGAGAGTTCAATTATAGGAGCAGGCGATGAAAAAGTAAATGGTAGTTTAAATATATGTACAAAGGATAATATTTCTAATATTAATAATTGGTATACAGATGTATTGAAATGGGATACAGATAATATTTGGGATGTTGGAATTCAAGGAAGTAATGGTAATATAATATATCCTCATTTTAAAAATATGGATAATCAAATAAATAAAGATATTGAATAATATGATAAAATAAAATTCTTAATTGAATTTTTTTTATATCTTTGTTATAATATGAATAAGCGTTCATATGAATGAATAGGAATATAAAATGTGAGGTATTAATGGAAAACAAAATTAATTTATTTAAGTTATTAAGTACAAATTCAAGGTATTTAATTTTTACAGCATTAATAGAACAAGAGTTATGTATTTGTGAAATTGAAGAGTTAGTTGGTCTAACCCAGTCAAATGCATCAAAACAAATGAATATATTTAAACAATTAAATATTGTTACACAAAGAACAAGTGGTCCACATAAGTTTTACAAAATCAATAATCAATTTATAATTGAAAATAAAAAGTTAATTGATTATATAAAGGATACAGATGATAAGTAAATATTTTAAATCAGAAGAGTATATTTTCAATATCTTTTGGCCAATTGCTATTTCAATGTTTCTACAAACAGTTATAGCGCTAATTGATACTTTAATTTTAAGTTATTATTCAATTGATGCATTTACTGGTGTAAGTGTTGCTTCGCAAGTAACAGCAATTATAGGACCAATGTATTTTGGAGTCCTAAGTGCTTTATCAATTTATACATCACAGTCAATTGGTAATAATGACTCAAAAAGAATAAGGCAAATATTTGGACTTGGTATTATTATTATGAGTATCATGTCGATTGTAAGTGTTATATTGATGGTAACTTTAAATGATCAAATAATTGGTTTTTATGCAGAGTTAAATAGCGTTATGGGTGCTAATGCATTAATTTATTTAAATTGGACAATGCCAGCTAAACTATTTTGGCCAATCTCAATGTTATTTATGTTTCAATTTAGAGCAATTAAAGAAACTAAAATACCAATGTATATTAATAGTGGTATGTTAGTTTTAAATAGTGTTTTAAGTTTAATATTAGTATATGGAATTGGATTTTTTCCAGAACTTGGAATAATTGGAGTTGCGGTTGCAACAGATTTAAGTATAATTGGTGTAGTTATTGTTTATATTTATGTTTGTTTTAAAAAAAAAATTATATTCTTTAATAACTTTGCTGATTTAATTGACTTTGATTATCCATTATTGAAAAAAATTTTAATTAAGGCGGCACCATTAGTATTAGTTGAATTTTTATTTGGTTTTGCAAGAACCTTGTATATAAAGATGTATATTGATTATTCTCCAATAATTTTCGCACTAGATAAATTAGCTACATCAATTGTCTTTACGATTAATGGTCTTGTAATGGGAACAGCTGCATCTGTAGGAGTAGTATTTGGGGAAGCCTTAGGGAAAGATTCTGAAGAAACACTTGAAAAAAATCGGAAAATGTCTTTTTCTTTTATTAAAAAGATGACAGCATTAATTTTAATTATAAGCATTTGTATTTTACCTTTATTTATATTATTATTTCAAGTTGAAGATTTAAAAAGTATTAATAATTATTTTTTGATTATGTACTGTTTAATTATAATTAATGGAATATATATGTCAATTAGAATTTGGTCATCATCATTCGTATCTATTTTACGTAGTGGAGGAGATACAAATTTTATAATTTTAGCAGATCCAATTTCCTCATACTTAGTAGGTCTACCATTAACATTTATTGCTATCTATTTTCTAGATGTTAATTTCTTAATTATCAAATCTCTGTGGATAACAGAAGTAGTTGGTAAACTATTAATATCATATTATCGTTACAAACAAAAAAAATGGATGAGAAAGGTTTAAGATGAAAATTAATGACGTACAAATTGCAATTGAAAAAGAAAGTTTAGTTTATAAAGAGAACTGGGATAATGCAAATTTCAAGTTAGATGATTTACATCCACAAATGGAAATAGATTTTGCTAATAATCAAATGGAAATAATAAGTAGTATAAATGATTGTGAATATTGTTTAACTCGTGAATTGAAATCAATACAAAACCAAAGTGTTTTGCAAAATAAAATCATATGGCCATTTTCAATAGCTCCAACACATAAGCAAGTATATAATTATGATTTAAAAGATTATACATATCGTAAATATTTATTGGATAAATATGGACAAGAAAAAATGCTGATGAGTGGTATTCATTATAACTATAGTAATGATTTACTTAAAACACAAGCTGATTATTTTGATTTACTTAAGAAAAGCTATGAGTTCTTACCAATCTTAATTCAATTTATTTCTTTTTCTCCATATTTAAATGAAAATTTATTAGGACTTGAAAAGTTTGGAAATAGTTATGGATTAAAAGATGCTATTAGTCTAAGAAATTCAATTGAATATGGTTATTCAAATGAACAATTCTTAGAACTTCAATATCATGATTTAAATGTTTATAATACATCAATAGAAGATGCAGTTGATAATAATTTAATTATAAATAATCGTGAAGTATATTCAAAGATTAGATTAAAAGATGGTTATATTGAACTAAGAGCAATTGATTTAAACCCTTTTAGTAAAGTAGGAATTACAAAAGATATTATTTTATTAATTAAATTATTTTTTAATTACTTAAGTAAAACCGAAAATATTATACAAGTAGATGAAGATAATTGGTTGAAAAACATTGATTTAGTTACTTTAAAAGGTCAAGATAAAACAAATAAGTTAATTATAAATAATCAAGATAAAACTATTCATGATCATACAGTCGACTTTTTAAACATATTAATAGAAAAAGAGTGTTATGATGAATCAGAAAAAGATGTCATAAATAAATTGAAAATGAACTACATAAATAATAAATTAGATATAAATACATTAATTGAAGGACTAGCTGATTCACAATATTCATATGACAAATATTATCCAAAAATTAAGAAATTAAATAATAATGATAAGTTCGCTTTATATCCAAATCTAAAGATGGAATTATCAACTAAATTAATTATTAAAGAAGCAGAAAAGCGTGGTTATCAAGTTGAGATTGAATCTGAATCTGATAATATTATTAAAGTTAGTCACAATAATCATTTTGAATATATAATTCAAGGATCTAAAACTAATTCTGATACATATGCTAATGTTTTATTAATGAACAATAAATATATGACAAAGAAAATACTTGATGAAGTAAATATTAATACTCCAAAAGGAATTTTAATAAATAAAGATAGTAAGTTAGATCTTGATCTCTATCTTAATAAAGATGTCGTAATTAAACCACTTGATACAAATTTTGGTCAAGGAATTAAGATTTTTAAAGTTAACAATATATTACAGTTAGAAAAAGAAATCAAGAAGTCATTGGAAGATCAAGATGTCTTGATTTTAGAGGAGTATATTAAAGGTGAAGAATTTAGATTCCTAGTTATTGATAATCAATTAGTTAGTATTTTAACCCGAAAAAATGCAAGTGTAATTGCCGATGGTATTCATAGTATTGAAAAGTTAATAGAAATAAAAAATCATTCTTCAATGCGAGGGACTAATTATCAAAAACCCCTGGAAAAAATTATTATTGATGATGACTTGTTAAATAATTTAAAAGAAAAAAATTATCAGTTATCTGATGTTATTAAAAGAGGAGAAAAAATAAACCTTAGAAAAGCATCAAACGTATCTCAAGGTGGAGATACACATGAAGTATTAGAAAAAATACCTGATTTTTATAAAAAAATTGCTTTGCAAGCTGCAAAACAATTAAATGTAAAAATTACAGGTATTGATATGATTATTGATATGGATAGAATAAATGAAAATAATTATTCTATCTTAGAAGCTAACTTTAATCCAGCATTACATATTCACACATTCCCTTATAAAGGAATTGGTAAAAATGTTGCTGAAAATATATTAGATTTATTATTTGAAAAACTATAAAACAAAGTTTCCATTTTCAAACAATAATGTTTCATTGTTATTTTGATCAATTGCAATGATATTCATTGTACTGTCACCAAACATAAAATCAACGTGTGTATCTGATGTATTAAACCCAATTGCTTCACGATCTTCTTTTTTAATTTGATCTGCATTTTCAATACAAAATGAATATGCTTGACCAAGTGCTAAATGACATGATGCATTTTCATCAAATAATGTATTGAAAAAAGTAATGTTAGAATTAGATATTGGACTATCGTTATCAACAATTGCAACTTCACCAATACGACAACTATTTTTATCAAAATTAATGATATTACTTAATGCTTGTTTACCTTTTTTAGCATCAAAGTCAACAGCTTTACCATTTTCAAATTTAATCCAGAAATCTTCAATTAAAACTCCTTGATGATTAAGTGGTTTTGTTGAATAAACAATACCATTTGTTTCAAGTGCATGAGGCATTGTGAAAACTTCTTCAGATGGAATATTAGCAATGAAATTATTTTTCAATACTTCATTCATTGATTCAGCTGAATTCCAAATGTGATTTTGGACTAATCCGACATGTAAATCAGTTCCTTTATCATTTTTAAATTTTAAACTTTTAAATTGTTTTGAATTAAGAAAATCACTATATTTATTTAATCTTTCAATATGATTATCCCAGTTAGTAATAGGACTACTATCTTCATCAACTTTAGTTACTTTAAAGATTGCTGCCCACAGATCATCAACTGGTGTTTCTGATTTTGGGAATACTTGCTTAGCCCATTGTAATGTTGGAAATGCAGCGATTGACCAAGATATGTGATTTTTCATTTGACTTTCTTGGAATCCTTTTAATTTACTATTAAATGTTTTACTTTCTAAAATCATTTTTTCTGGATCTGAGTTTTGAAATAAAGTTGGATTATTTCCTGAAATTTTAAGTAATGCAGCTTTTTCTTCAACAATTGTTGAATAACGATCAACAACCCATTGATTTATTGTAGAAAATGTATCTAAATCTTGATATTCATAAGATAATTTTTTTAAATTCTCATCGCTGTAATTAACAACAACACTTCCTGCTCCGTGTTTATAAGCAATTTCAACTAACTCTTGCATAATTGGATAAAGTTCAACTGGTGAAAAGATATATAACTTTTGTTTAGGTTGAATATTAACACCTTTAGTAATGATTAAATCTGCATATTTCTCAAATAATTTATTATTTTTCATAAATCTCCTTTATGTTTATTGTAGCATTATTTAACTAAAAAACAAATAATTATTTTTCGCTTACTTATTATTTAATTTAAATCATAATTTATTTTTAAAGCCTACTTGACAACTAGTTAAGTATTTGCTACAATAACTATGTTGTCAATTAGATGTATGCCGGAGTGGTGGAATTGGCAGACACGCAGGACTTAAAATCCTGTGGGGGTTAACCCCGTGCCGGTTCAAGTCCGGCCTCCGGTACCATTTCATTTAAAAATAGTATTTAAGTCTTTAAATAAAAGATTTAAGTACTATTTTTTTATATTTTTGCAATTTATATAATATTTAATGTATTTAAAAAGGTATTAATGTTAAAATTTATTATAAAGTACAAAGGATTAAAAATTAGAAAAAAAATTTGTAAATGTTTTAAATAAAAATATGATTTAGAAATAAAGGAGATTTATGAATATTACGGATAAAAATGCAAAAGAAATTTTTATATATGAAAAAGAAAGTACATTCTTAGATTTTAAAATGGAATATATTATTAATAAAAAGAACTCAAATAATATAGTGAAAGATATAATGAGTTTTGCAAACTGTCATGAAGAAGGGGATAAAAATATTGTTATTGGGATAAAAGAAATCATAGGTAAAAATGATAATTTAATTCATGGTAATAATGAAAAAATTGATATATCAAACATAGAAAATTTAATTCATTCAAATATAGAGCCAGAAATAAAAATAGAATTAAAGGAGTTTAATATTGATGAAAAAAATATATCAGTAATTATAATAAAAAGAGAAAATTATAAGCATAGACCATTTTTAATGAAAAAAAAAACAGATAAATACTTTGAAGGTCAAGGATTTATAAGGAAAGGTGCGTCTAATAGAAGTTTTGTAAGAGATGATTTTATTAGAATACAAAAAACAGATAAATATAATGGTGAAATTACCCTTCATCTTTTTGATGAAAACAAAAATGATTATAATATTGAGTTGGAAGAAAATAAAAATGAATTAGAAAAATTAATAGTAAAATTCAATACATATATGAAAAAATTAAATGGAATTAAAAAACAACAAATTCATGAAAAAGAAGCTAAATCTTCTGAGGTTGAAAATTCAATATATAATTCAATACTAGGTTCATTAAATGAACAAAACAAAAACCCTTTGGATATGTTTCAGTCTGATTATGAAATATCAGATGAACGAATTATAAAATTAGAAAGAATGATACCGAGAAATTCAATTCCTAATATGAGAATTCCATTATTAAAATGTAAAAAAGAATTTGGTGGAGGGCCTTTGGGAACAGAATTATATATAAGTGAAATTTTTTCACATTACAGTGAAGCAGAAGAAGCATATGATATCTTTAAAAACATTGAATATCTTATAGGGGAAATTGAAGTGGAATCATATTTCAATGGTAAAGAAGCAAAATTATTCTATTTAACAACAACAAATAATGCAACTAATATTGAAATTCACATTAATAATTTTAAAATATCATATTCTATTGATAATATTGAACAGATAATTGAAAAGATAGAGTCTGAAATGATGAAAATAGTGAAAGTTTTAAATATTAAAACATTTAAAGAAGAAGTAGATATTGTAAAAGACCAGAGGCGTAGAGAATTAAATAAATTACCAACTTATTATAATAATTTTGAAGGAGAAAAAAATTTTGATGATTTAGTATATTGTTTTGAACCATTTGATAATACTGAATATGACTATGAACAAGAACTACTAACATTAAAAATTTCTAAGATGAACAAAAATGAAAAAATATTTTTACCCTATTATTTATTTATTAATGAAAAAATGGAATTTCATATATCTTCATCTTTTGGAGAAAGTACAGGTCTTTTAAATAATATAAATTAATAATTGATGGTAAATAATTTAACAAGGAAAATAAATGAATAAATTACTAACTAATATTCATAAAGTAAGTAATTTTTTAATGTACACTTAAAGTATAAAATTATTTAATACATTAATAATATTTGAATAATAATTAATAAATGCTATAATTACAATGTATATAAATTGATGAGGAAAGTAAATGATTAATTTATTTTCTAATTCTTTAATATAATAAAAAATTAATAATTATCTTTATTATCAACATAAATGTATACATTCCACCTTTCTTTATTGTCGCATAAGGAATAGCTGGATAGTCTATAATATATGTGACACAAAACTCTATTAATATTGATACAATATTATAAAGGAGAGATTATGTCAAAAAGAAAAACATATTCAAAAGAATTTAAGTTAAAAATTGTGCAATTAAAAGAAAGCGGTGTACCTAGAAAACAAATACTACAAGATTATGATTTGAAACACCAAACATTTGATCGTTGGTTAATGGAATATCGCAGACCAAG
>CALDDH010000002.1 GCA_937936465.1 uncultured Mycoplasmatales bacterium
ACTTGATCAAACTTGTGATTAGCAGAAACTATTTCAAAGTTTTGCTTGATTGATAAATTTTTAAATAAAATAATATCATCTGGTATTAATATAATATTTTTATTTAACTGATTAATATCATTTTTTTGACCATTTATAAAGACTTCACCTATTTGCGGTATTTCTAAATTTGCAATATTTCTCAGCATTGTTGATTTACCAGCACCATTGTGTCCAAGCAGACCAATAACTTCTCCATCTGATACTTTGAAATTAATGTCTTTATATATATACTTTTTTTTACTTTTGGATGATAAGTTACTAACTTCAACTAAAATGTTATTCATTTCTCTCCCAACGATCTATGTACCACCCTAGCGGAACACTCAGATGATAACATAAAAAAAAGACCGTGTCAATTAAGTGGTACACTAGTGCTTTTTATTATTTTATTTGTTAGTGATTTTGATAATTTTCTTATTATCTATTTTATAAACATTATCTTGCAATATAGCTTTATTATGAGTGATTATTATAACTGTCTTATTATATCTTTCAACAATCTTTTGCAGTATATTAATAATCTTAATTGTATTTTCTTGATCTAAATTACCAGTCGGCTCATCACATAAAATAATCTTTGTATCAAGCATTAACGACCTAGCGATTGCTACACGTTGCTGCTCCCCTCCACTTAATTGATAAATCTTTTTATTAACTAAATTGATAATACCTAAATCATTTAACAATTGATTATCTAGTTCTTTATTTGTAATTTCTAAATTCTTTTTAACAGTCCAATCTTCATTTAAATTATAGTTTTGAAATATAATAGTCATCGTATCTTGTAAATATTTATTATTTTTAAAGACATTTAAATTAGCTTTTTGATTAATGAATATCTTCCCATCATAATTCTGATCCATTCCCGCTAATAAGAAGAAAAATGTTGTCTTTCCACTTCCACTGTCACCAATTAAAAAATTTAGAGTTCCCGCTTTAATTTCAAAATTAACATCATCTAATATTATTTGCTTATCTATCACCTTTGTTAATCCTTTTACTTCAATTATATTCATCTCACTCCTTTAAGAACATTTTAAATTCTTTTTTCAACTTCATATTTATATATAATTTCAATATAATACTTTCTAATATAACTATTAATAAAAAGATAATTAAATATTTAAAATCAAGAAATATTCCGATTCCAATAAAGATACTAAGACCAATTAAATTATATGTTTGATATTTGATAATCGCATAATTTACTTGTCTGTCAATATTATTACCAACTATTAAATTACAATATAATTGCTTTTTAATTAATCTAAAATATAAATTAAAAAAGATATAAACTATTAAACTATAAAGCATAAGGATAATTATGAAGTTTACTAGTTCATAGAGTAATGGATATAGTAAATTTATTTTAAAGTCTTGATTCAAATCATCAATTGACATAACTATTACCGGTAACTGGTCTTCTTGATAATTATTTGGAATTTGGCTGTTAGGCACCCAAAAATCACTTGTAAACTTTTCAGAGACAACTATCATTGGGTTATCTACCCATAAGCCTGCTTTATATGATTTCTGGATATTTGGTAATTGATAGTCATCATTGTAATAACAAATGTTTTCTTGTTCAATAGTGCTTATTTGATTACTTAATTGATATGGTATTGTTTGATTACCTTGTAAATACACCTGGCATTTGGGATTATATTCATATTTAAAGTATTTGTTTAAATAAGCCTGATTTGCATATAAGATATTATCATCTTCATAGTAGGTATTATATAGTATATGATCCTTATTTTGAGCAATGAAATCTACTAACTTATCACCATACTTTGTTACAGTTGGTGATGAAATATATGAATATTCATTTAAGTTTTGATTTAAATATCTAATTTGCATATACTGATCATATATATAGTTAGTTGTATTAATTGTTAAGAAAAGTATCAAGACAGTTAATATGAGTAATAAAACCTTAAATATTTCACTAAACAAACCAATTTTCATTTGTTTTTTATTAACTATTTCACGAATATTTGATTTAATCAGTTTGTTATTATAATAGATCCCGCACAATAGTTTAATCATTAAACCAACTATTAGTGCAATTATAATTTGTAAAATGAACAAGTAATTATAAATATTTAAATCATTTATAAATGGTTGTAATAAAATAAACATAAATATTAAACTAATAATTAAGTAAGAAAGAAGATCATTTTTCAAATCTTGTAAATATAAATTGTTTGGACTATATAAGTAAGCAGTTAAATATTTCTTTGAATTAGTAATATAGTTATATCTACTTAAAATTATTTGAATTAAACTGACAATAATTAAAATATAAATAATAACTTTAAATACCTCTGTAAAATAATTATTAATACTTATATTTTGATTATAAATAATATTATATTCTTCTTCTAATTGTTGATCATATTGATTAACATATACTGTATCAATATTATTATAATTTAATGGATATTCACTCATTGGTAAAAAACTATAATTATAATATCCAACTCCCAAGGTTTGATTGTTTTCAATATATTGATTTAAGATATCATCACCTTGATAATAAACATTAACATTTTGGTTATCAAGAGTATATTTGATTCCATAATCGATTTCAAAAGATTCTAAATATTCAATAACTTCTTCTTGGTTATCTTCTGTAAAGTTAATTTTATAATTAGTATTAATTTCCAAGCCAAAGTTAATATAAAAAAAGGGGAAGATAAAAATATTCATTAAAATAATAAATATAACTATTAACCCATTAACAATACTTACTTTCATTATTCTCCCTCAAATAAAAATAGTTATTTAATATTAATTATCTAATAATTTTTGGGCATGCAACCTAGCTTCATCAGTTATTTTATCCGATGATATAATACTTGCTAATTCATCTACTTTTTGCTGATCATTTAAAACTTTAATTTTCGTATTTGTTAGATTATTATCTTCTTCTTTATAAACTTTTAAATGTTGATTAGATATAGCTGCTATTTGTGACAAGTGTGTAATAACTAATAAAGTATTACTAGTAGCCATTTCTTTCATTTTTTTAGCTATTTTATAAGCAACTTCACCACTAACACCAGTATCTATTTCATCAAGTATTAAAAAGTTATTATTTGTATTGGATGTTGCTATTTTAAGTGCTAACATAAAGCGGGCTAACTCTCCACCTGATGCACTTTGGTCAAGAGCAAGCATATCTGATCCTTTATTTAAAGAAACTAAGAAATTAATTTGATCAACACCGCTTGAACCATATGGATCTTTTTCAATTACTATTTTAAATTTAGCTTCCTGCATTTTTAAGTCAACTATTTCTAAGTTAACACGCTTTTCTATATCTTCAGCTATTTCAAGTCTTTTATTTGTTAATTTATTTGCAACTACTTCTAATTGCTTTTGACAATCGATTAATTTATTTTCTAATCCCTTTAAATCAATTGTTAAACTTTCTAGTTCACCTTGATCAGCCATTAATTGTCTTTTCTTTTCAATTACAAGCGTTGAATCTAAACCATATTTTCGAGTAATATATTTATAAGTTGATAAATCATCAACTATTTGGTCATACTTATATTGTTCAAAGTTTTCTACTTTTGAATTAATGTAGTAATCAAAATCATCTAAAAGCGTTACTAAATTATCAACCATCTGATCATTTTCTATTTGGTCGTAATGCTTAACTAATTTTTGATTTAAAGATTGATTTAAATTAGTTATATCTTTAAAATCTTGATAGTTATCACGAATTTTTTCCATTTTATTTTTCTGATTGATTAAGTCTTCATAATCAATTGTTTCATCAAATTTTTCTAAATCTTTTAATTGTTTATTAATAACTTCTAAATGATATTCACCATCAATTGATTTTTTATTTATATGTTCTATCTTTTTATTTATCGCCTGAAACCTTGAATATTCTTGCTTGTACTCATCAATTAACTGTTTATCAACTTGCTCGTCAATTATTGATAAATAATCATTATTACTTTTTAATTCATAACTATCATCTTGTGAATAGATTGAAATGTTTGGTTCCATTAATAGTTTTAATTCAGATAGTGATATTAACTGTCCTTCAATTCTTATTTTTGAAACACCTGCTTGATTAAGTGTTCTAACTACTTCAATTTCTTTGCTACTTTCTATTCCAAGATTTAGTAATTCTCTTTTCATTATCTCATTAATATTACAAGTTATTTTAACAGTCAATAATTCTTGATCTTTAAAAATCAAAGAACTTTTAGCTCTTTGGCCAGTAATAAATTTAATTGCCTGAACAATCATTGACTTACCACTTCCTGTTTCACCAGTTAAGATATTAATTTTTTGATCAAAATTAATTGTCTGATTTTTAATTAAAATAAAATTATTGATCTCTAATCTTTTAATCATAATCCCCCAATCGCACTCTCAATTACTTTGTCTATATCATCTTTAGTTATATTTGCGTCTATTTTACTACATTGAGTTAAAAATTCAATGTTTCCTTTAGTTCCTTTAATTGGACTAGTAGTTATCTTGTTAATGAAAATATTATGTTGATTAAATTTTTCAATTATTTGATTTATAATAATTTTATATACTTTATAATCAATTATTACACCTTTTGAATTTCTTTTTACTGATCTCTCTGCTTCAAATTGTGGTTTAATTAAACAAATAAATTGTCCATCTTCTTTTAAATAAAACGCTACTCTTTCAATTAGTAACTTAACTGATATAAATGAAACATCCATTGTAATTAAATCAAATTTATAATCAAAAAAATTATTATCAATTTTACGAAAGTTTGTTTTCTCATGAACATCAACTTGTTTATTGATTCTTAGTTCATAAACTAATTGATTTGTTCCAACATCCAGTGCAACAACATGGTTTATTCCCTTTTGCAATGCACAGTCTGTAAATCCACCTGTTGATGAACCAACATCAAGCATATTTTTACCACCCAAATCTATTTCCCATTGATTAATTGCTTTTTCTAGTTTTAATCCAGCGCGTGATACATATGGACTTTCTTTACCTTTAATAATTATATTTTCTAGTTGTTCTTCTGTATATTTCTCAGATACTTTATTTACTTGTATGTTAGCAATATACACAAGACCAGCCATAATAGTTCTTTGGGCTTTTTCACGACTAGTAATTTTACCACTATCAACTAAATATTTATCAATTCTTATTTTCATTAAAGACTCTTTTCAATAATCGATAATATTTTATTTTTCAATGACAGATTATCTAAATTATGCTTTTGATATACTTCTTCAATTGATCCTTGTTCAATAAATTGAGTGCCTAAATTTTGATAATGAATTACCTTGCCAATTCTCTGACTATTATAATATTCATTAATTAAACTTATTAATCCACCTTGATGGGTATGTTCTTCGACTACTAATATATCTTGATCTTTAATTTCCATTAAACATTTTGTATCAAGTGGTTTAATAAAAAGTGCATTAATTAAATTAATATTTGAATCATTAATATCTTTTACTACTTCTATTAATTTATTATACATTTCTCCATAAGCAATAATTGACAGTTTTGCTTTTGGTTTACTTATATAACGCCAAGTTCCTAATTTAATTTCAGTTGAAGGTATTTGTAATTGCTCGCTTGTAAATGAACCACCCCTTGGGTAACGAATTACTACAGGTCCTTGATGCTCAAATGCAAAATTAAACAATCCTTTAATATTGCTTACTTCATTTCCTTGGACAATTACAACGTTTGGCATATGTGAAAGAAATGATATATCATATATACCTTGATGTGTTTCTCCATCTTCTCCAACTAAACCCGCACGGTCAACACCAATTACTACATTCGCATTTTGACGAACAACATCATGAAACATCTGATCATATCCTCTTTGGAAAAAAGTAGAATAAATTGATAAAAATGGTTTTTGCTTAGCTAATGCAAGACTTGCAGTTAGTGTAACTGCATGTTCTTCTGCTATCCCAACATCTGTAAATCTATTAGGAAAATTTCGTTCTAAATATTCTAGTTTACTTCCTTCAATCATTGCTGGGGTTATTGCATAGACCCTATGATCTGTTTGCATTTTATCAATCAATAATTGAGCAATCAAACTAGAATAAGTATGATTGTTAGATTTTTTTTTCACTTCACCAGTTTGGATATTAAATGGGCTAATAGAATGTGACTGACTTGCTTCAGAATATTTATATCCTTTACCTTTTACTGTTTTAACATGTAAAATGATTGGCTTTGTATTTTCTTTAGCCTTTTCAAATGCATTATTTAAATCAACTATATTATGTCCATCAATTAATCCAATATAATCAAAGCCCATTAAATTAAAGAAGTTCTCATATTCATTTTCAATAACTGTTTTTACTTTCCACTTTCCTGCAGAAATAACTTCAGTTAGACTGTGTCCAACTGGTTTTGTATTTAATTTATTTTTTATTTTATTTTTAGTTGTTTGATATTGGTTTTTACCCGATAGACTTTTCAATATACTATCAATAAAACCGATGTTTTTAGAAATTGACATTCCATTATCATTGATGACAATAATAATTGGTATTTGAAGGTCAGAAACATGATTTAAAGCCTCTAAAGCCATTCCATTAGTAAGAGCTCCATCACCAATTATTGCAATTGAATGATTTTCTTGATTTAACTGTTGATTTACAATCGCAAAACCAGTAGCAGCTGAGATGCTTGTTGATGAATGACCAGCTTCCCAAATATCATGTTCAGATTCAGATCTTTTCAAGAAACCTGATAAACCATTGATTTGTCTTAAGTTCTTAAATTGATCTTGACGATTTGTCAATATTTTATGTACATAACCTTGATGTCCAACATCAAAAAACAACTTATCAACTGGTGAGTTAAAACTATAATGAAGTGCAATCGTTAACTCAACAACCCCTAAGTTTGGACCTAAATGACCACCTGTTTTTGATAAATTATCGATTAGAAAATTACGAATTTCTTCTGGTAAGTTTTCTAATTCATAAGTTGATAATTTTTGTAAATCAGCTGGCCCTTTTATTTTATCAAGCATAATTTCTCCTAATCAAAATCATATCCTACTTCTTTAAGTAAGTCTATCTTTCTTCCCCAATTCTTAAGTACCTTAACATGATTTTCTAAATATATTCTTTTATCATATCTTTTTGCCAATTCAAGCCTTGCATCTTTTCCAATTTTTTGAAGCATTTTACCTTGATTACCAATAACAATTCCCTTTTGAGAATTTCTTTCAACATATATTGTTGCAGCAATATTGATGATTTCATCATCTTCTTCTAATTGATCAATCTTAACTCCAATTGAATGTGGAACTTCATCCATCGTATATTTAAGTACTTTCTCACGAATTATTTCTGAAATAATAAATGCTTCAGAAAAATCAGAAACTTGATCGTCTTCATAATACTGAACACCTTCTACTAAATGAGGAGTTAATAAATCAATTACTGATTTAACATTAAACTCTTCTTTAACACTTATCGCTAATGTATGATTAAAGATATTATATTCACTTAATTGATCAACTATCTTTTGAGTTTTTTCTTGTCCTATTAAATCAATTTTATTAACAATTGCAATTTTAGGCAACTTTATATGACTCAATCTTTCAATTATTTCTTTTTCTTTTTTTCTAATTCCTATTTCTCCATCAAGCACATAAACTACTGCTTCGATATCATTTAATGCTCCATCAATTTGTGCATTCATATAATTTTGTAATTTATTTTGAGGTTTATGAAATCCTGGAGTATCAACAAAAACAATTTGTGTTTGTGCAACTTTATCTGTGTAAATTCCACGAATCATATCTCTTGTAGTTTGGACCTTATCAGAAACAATTGCAATCTTTTGATCTAAAAGAGCATTAATTATTGAACTCTTACCTGCATTTGGACTACCAACTATTGCAACAAATCCTGACTTATACATTTTCTAAGTCCTCCTTTTGAAAGGGGTTTGGTAATAATGTTTCCATATTGGTTTCTAGAAAATCAGAATTTTGATTAACTAAAAACATTGGAATATTGCGATTAACAAATTCACCAATAAATTGTCGACATATTCCACACGGACTTATGAAATCATCTGTTTTTGAACTTATAGCTATTGCTTTTATTTCATCAGTATTATAACCTTGAGAAATTAATGAAACCATTGCACTTCTTTCAGCGCATATTGTTGCTCCAATTGATGCATTCTCTACATTTGTTCCAGTAATTATTTCTCCATTTTCAAGCATAATTGCACATCCAACTTTAAACTTAGAGTATGGACTATAACTATTGTTAATTACTTCTTGGACTGCTTGAATTATTTCTATATTCATATCTTTATTCATATCATCTCCATAAATGCATATTTTTTTTTGCCTCTTTTAATCATTAAATATTTACCACCAATTGCAATGTCATTTGTTAATACAAAATGCTCATCATTTTGTTTAATTCCATTAACTAAAATAGATCCTGCTTTTAAAAATTCTCTTGCTTCTCTTTTTGAGCTAGCTAATTTAGAATTAATTAATGCATCAATTAGTGTAATATTTTTTTCAATTGTAAACTTTTTAATACCTTTGAAATTAGTTTCAATTTCATTAATTGATAACTCATTTAATTTACCTGTAAATAAAATCTCTGAAACCTTTGAAATTGACTCTAATATTTGATCTCCATGAACAAATTTTGTAACTTCTTGTGCTAGTTTTTTCTGAGCGTTTCTAGCTTTTGGATTTATTAATAAATCATTTTCTAATTCAGTAATTTCACTTATTTCTATAAATGTAAAAACCTTTAAATAATTAATTACATCTAAATCACTTGTGTTATAAAAAAACTGATAAAATTCATATGGTGATGTTTTTTCTGGATTTAGCCAAATTGCTCCACCTTCTGTTTTTCCAAATTTTGTACCATCAGATTTTTTAATTAATGGAACAGTTATTCCATAAACTTTATCTTTTATTTTCTCATCAATTTGATAATCACGTGTTTTACGAATTAAATCGATTCCTCCAACAATATTACCCCATTGATCTGATCCACCAATTTGCAGTTGACAATTATATTTTTCATATAAATGTTTAAAATCTAATGCTTGCAATATTGGATATGAAAACTCAGTAAATGATATACCTGTTTCCATTCTAGATGCCACACTGTCTTTTGCGATCATATTATTAATTGTAAAGTTCTTACCGTAATCACGAAGAAAATCAATGATATTAATATTTTCTGTCCAGCTCATATTATTAACAATATGCGCTTTATCTAAATCAAAAAATTTAGAAATTTGCTCAGTTAAACTTTTTGAATACTTAACAACAGTATCATAAGAATTAAGTTGACGTTCATTGGCTTTAAATGATGGATCACCAATGCACCCTGTTGCACCACCGATTACTGCAATCGGAGTATGTCCCATCTTTTCAAAGTGCTTTAGTAAGATAATTGGTAGTAAGTGCCCAATGTGTAAGGACTCAGCTGTTGGATCAAATCCACAATAAACTGTTATTGGATTATTCAATCGATCTTTAATAGTTTCATCAGTTATTTGTTTGATTAGGCCTCTATTTTCAAGTGTATTATATACATTCATTTTTCTCCTTTATTTACTAACATTAAGTATAAATTCACTTGTGTCAATTTTTTTTATTTTTTTAATTAAAAATCTAGATAAATATACTCCTAGTTTATAAAAATCAATATCTAATTCGATTGTATTTGGATGAATTTTAACTATCTGCATGCTATCTTCAAGTAAAATTATTTGTCCTTTATAACCTAAGTTAATAACTTCTAACGCATCGTTTATATTAGTAATTATTAATTTATCAAATTGATTAATTGTTTTATCTATTGTTTTATCAATAGTAATTCCATTCATTATTTGTTTAGAAATAAACTCAATAATTAAATGATCATATATATTGAAGAATCCAACCTTTTGATTATCAAGATTTAATTTATTATTAAATTGTAAATCAATTTTATCTTCTAACAAATTAATAATAATCTTATGATCTACTTCTATTTTATGGGCAAATTGTATTATACCTTTAACTTCAGAAGTATTGGCATGTTCATTTAACTGAGACTTATATTGATTAAAATCATTATTGAAATAATCAATTACAATTTCAAAGTCGTAAATTAATGCACCTTCTTTAATTCCCTTAATTAGTGGAATATAGTAATTTGTCAAATCAGGTAATAAAAATATTATTTTCTTAACATAGTGAACACTTGCTAAATTTTGTGCTGCACTATTTGGTACATAATCTAGTTTTTCAATAGCCATTAATACTTTTTTTCTTTTTTCATATTTGACACTTTTTCCATTATTTAAAACACGAGAAACTGTGGAAATTGAGACTCCCGCTTCTTTGGCAACATCTTTGATTGTCATATATGTATCAGATCTCTTTGTTCTCATAATATCTCCTAGATCACTTCCATTTGGAAATCATGCATTTTAGATTGTAAATTATAAACAAGTGTTTTAAATAACTTAGTTATTATTGTATATAAACGTGTTAATAATTCAGCTGATAATTCTAATAAATCATCTAAAATTAATTGGATTTCAGTTTTTGCATTATATAATTTAATATTCATATCTTCACTTGATACTTTATTTGTATAAGCATAAACTCCAATTGCTCCTGCTAATATTCCACTAGCTATGATTGTTTTATTTACCATTTTAATCCTCCTTACCTAATATGTTTGATAATTTAGAAAATATACTTTGAACTTGCTGTGCATCTTCTTTAGTTTGCTTAACTACTTTATCAAATGATTCAACACCATCTTTGGCAACTCCCGTTACACTACTTACGTCATCAGTTATATCTTTTGTATTTTTAAGGATCTGATCAATATTTTCTGTATTCTTTTCCATATTATCTAGTAACCCACTAATTTTCTTTAAATTTTCTTCTGAGTAGTCGATGATATTATTAATATTACTTACTTTACCTTTAATACTTTTATTTAAATTACTAAATAATTTATATATTTTAATTGCAATTAAAATAAAAATAAAACCAATTATTAAAACTTCTAACAGCAGTACAACTTGTAATAAATCAATATATTCTTGCATATATTCTCCTTTTATATTAAATCAGGCATTAATCCTCTAGATTTCTTCCAAACACTAAATCCAATTACATATATTAACCCAATTACTAACCATATATATATATCATACCAAATTTCTTCAAAAAAGAATGTATTATATAAAAGGGTTTCCCGATATCCAACAACAAAATAGTAAAATGGATTAAATAATTTTTCTAATAATGCTATTAGTTCTGTTTGAGGATTCCATAAAACTGGTGTCATCCAAAAGAGTGGCATTAAGATTGCTCCAATGAATGATGATACATCTTTAATTAATACTCCTAGAGGGGCAATTAAAATACTGAACCCAACAAAGAAGACAAAGAATGTAAACCAATAGTAGATAAAATTCAAATAATAAATATCAGGTAAATATGTTGTTCCTCCAATTAGAACAAAAATAAAAAACATAATAAACATAACTCCTATATGTACATATAGTGATGATAGCACTTCAATTATTGGTAGCGTCATGACTGGGAATTTAATTGTCGTGACAAGCACTGAATTTGATTGAATAACTTTTGGTGCTTTACCAATTACTTCACTTGTCAACATCCAAATCATATTACCACCAAATAACCATAAAATAAACATTTGACCATCAACTGGACTACCACTTCTAAGGCCGATTTTAAAGAAAAACCAAAAACTAAAAACTGTTACAAGTGGTTTAATTAGTGCCCAAGCAATTCCAAAACTTTGATCGGCATATTGTAACTTTACCTTATGTACTGCTAATTTATGAATAGTACTTCGCTTATTCCAAATTATTTTAAAATAATCCATTGGGCTCCTTAATCAACCATATAAATTGCTTTATTTTCTTTAATTGTTTTCTTGATCTGCTTTAATGTTTGTTTTCTATCTAAAAATGAATCATAAATCTTCATAATATCTTTAACTTCACCCTTACACATAAGTTCACCTTTTTGAATCCAACAAGCACGATCACAAAATTTTTTCATTTGTCCAGATGAATGAGAAACAAATAAAATTGTTGTTCCTTTTGCTTTGAGTTCATTCATTTTCTGATTACATTTATTTTTAAATAATTTATCCCCAACTGCTAATGCTTCATCGATAATTAAAACATCTGCTTCTAAGTGAATTGCAATTGCAAAACCTAGTTTTGATTTCATTCCTGATGAATATTTATTAACAGGCTGATTAATAAAATCTCCTAATTCAGAAAATTCAATAATGCTTTGAAATTTTTCTTTGATTTCTTTTTCTTTTAAACCAAATAATGTACATTTATAATAAATATTTTCAATACCAGTATATTTAGGCACAATTCCAGCTCCAACATTTAAGAGTGAAACTGTCCCTTTTACATTGATTTCACCACTAGTTGGATAGACAGTTCCATTAATTAGTTTCAAAATTGTTGATTTACCACTACCATTTGTTCCAACAACCCCATATGTTGTTCCTTTTTTCACATTGAAATTTATGTCATTAAGCGCTTTATATACTTGTCCATAAGATTTTTTAAAAAGCAATTCTTTAACAATATCACTATTTTTATTATAAAGACGATAATCTTTAGTCACATGTTTTACTTCTATGATATTCATCAGACTCCTTAATATTAATTATTATACCATGGTTATTGAAATATGTCATTTCTTATAATCGTTTGTAGTCGATCCGGCCCAACAGAAACAATGTTAATTGGTAGACCAAGTTCTGCTTCAATAAACTCTAAATATTCTAATGCTTCTTTTGGTAAACTATTATAATCTAAGACATTTGTGATATCTGTGTTCCATCCAGTAAATGTTTTATAGATAGGTTTTACATTTTGATAATCTCTTTCTAATGGTGGAATTGTATAAATTTCTTTTCCATCAAGTTGATATCCAATACATACTTTAATCTCTTTAGCTACTGACAACACATCTAATAACATAATTGATATTTGTGTAAATCCACTTACTCTTGCTGCATATTTTAATTGAACTAAGTCAATCCATCCAATTCTACGTGGTCTTTTTGTTGTTGTTCCATACTCACGACCAGTTTCACGTATTAAATCAGCAATATCACCTTCTATTTGAGTTGGAAAAGGGCCTTCACCGACTCTTGAAGTATAAGCTTTAACAATTCCTAATGAATTATTAATGTAGTGAGACCCAATACCCGTATTTACAGGAATTGAACTGCTAGATGGAGATGATGAGGTTACGAATGGATATGTTCCATGTTCAATATCAAGCATTACTCCTTGTGCTCCTTCAAAGACAATTTTTTCACCATTCTTAACTGCTTGATCTAGTAATAGAGATGTATCACACATATACTGCGATAAAACTTCTGCATATTTTTCGTATTCTGGGTGAACTTGATCAAATGAATATTTTGTTAACTTTGTATCATCTAATAAATTATTACTAATTTCTAAATTATGAGATAACTTCTTAGCAAAAATATCTTTATCACAAAACTCAGCCATTCTTATTCCACTTCGATTAATTTTATCCATGTAAGCTGGACCAATTCCTTTGCGCGTTGTTCCAACTTTAAAGTCTAATTTTAAATTTTCATAATATTCATCTAATTCTTCATGGTAAGGCATTATCATTGCAGCCCGATTAGAAATATATAAACTAATTGACACTCCATGTGATTGCAACATATTTATTTCTTCTACTAATTTTTTGGGATTTACTACCATCCCATTTGCAATAACTATCTTTGTACTAGGATTAAAAACACCACTTGGTAAAATATGTAATGAATATTTTTTCTGATCAAATTCAATTGTATGTCCAGCATTATTTCCACCTTGATATCTTACAACATAATCAGCATCTTTACAAACTATATCTGTAATTTTACCTTTCCCTTCATCACCCCATTGACTTCCAACTATACTTAATGTTTTATTCATAATTTTCCTCTCTAATTATTTTTTTAATTGCTATATCTTTTCTTTCCATAAAATGTGATGATACTATCTTTCTAATTGTTCGTGTTTTTCCACGAATTAAAAGCGTTTCTGTTGTAGCCATATCTTCGTCCATTTTAACACCACCTAAAATCATTCCATCTGTAATTCCTGTCATTGACATAATAATATTATCTGTTTTACATAAATCACTTAATTGTAATTTCTGATTAACTTGAACATTCATCTCTTTACATCTTTTTATTTCTTCTTGAGATATTTGATCGTTTTCTAAACTTTGTCCTTTACAATCAGTACGTGAAATTAATTTAGCTTGCATATTACAACCCATTGATTTCATAATTGCCGCTGATATTACACCTTCTGGTGCTCCACCAATTCCATAAAACATATCAATCTTTTCATGAGGCATAGCAACCATGATACTACATGCAACATCTCCATCTGGAATTGATATTACTTTTACACCTGCTGTTTGCAATTGCTCAATAACTTTAAAATGTCTTTCTTTATGTAAGGTCATAACCGTCATTTGATTAATTCTTTTACCTAAAACTTTTGCCACATTAATTACATTTTCTAAAATCGGCAAGTCAATATCAATTGCATCTTTAGCCTTATATGAAACCATCAACTTTTCCATGTACATATCAGGAGCTTTAAGTAAATTACCAACTTGTGATAGAACAATTACAGATACAGCGTTATCTTGTCCTAAACCAACCATTCTTGTTCCATCAATTGGATCAACTGCAATATCAACTTTATCAACTCCAAGACCAACTTTTTCTCCGATGTATAGCATTGGTGCATTATCAATTTCACCTTCACCTATAACTACCTTCCCATCGATTTTAATTGTATTTAAAACATGACGCATCGCTTTTACTGCTGCTAAATCTGCTTTTTCTTTTTGACCTTTACCAATCCAATTATGGCTTGTAAGGGCAGCTGCTTCTGTTACTCTAGATATTTCTAGTGCTAGTTCTCTTTTCAATTTTCATCCTTTTCAATCCAGTCATCAAATTTTTGTGCTCTTAGCATTGCTATTTCTTTTTTATATGGTGGATATAATTTATTTATATAAGGTGTTTCTAATATCTTAACAATATTATCTAATCTAGGGTGGTGAACAATTTGATTTAATATGTCAAACCCAATATATCCATATCCAAGATTTGCATGTCGATCTTTAGATGCTCCTCTTTCATTTTTTGAATCATTAATATGTAATACTTTTAATTTATCTAACCCAATCAAATCATCAAATTGATCGAGTACATCATCAATATTCTTTAAATTATAACCTGCATCATGAATATGACATGTATCTAAACAAACACCTAATTTATCGCTTAATCTAACATTATCAATAATATACTTTAATTCTTCAAAACTACGCCCACATTCTGTTCCTTTTCCCGCCATAGTCTCTAAACATACAATAACACTTTGATCAGCTAAAAGCACTTCATTTAACCCTTTAACAATTGAATCTAAACCAACTTGAGCTCCCTCTTTAACATGGGCACCAGGATGTAGGACAATATATTTACTACCAACAGCTTCTGTTCTTTGAATCTCTTTCTTTAAAAACTCAACAGCTATTTCATATGTTTCTGGTTTAATAGTATTACCTAAATTAATAATATATGGTGCATGAACAACTATGTTTTCTAAATCAATTTTACTTTCTTTTAGTAATTCATGTGCTTCTTTAATAAACAATTGATCAATTGGCTTACGTGATGTATTTTGAGGTGCACCAGTATATATCATCATTGCGTTAGCATCATAACTAAGTGCTTCTTTAACAGCACCTAAGAACATATTAGGACTTTTAAACTTTACATGAGATCCAATTTTAAGCATTATTCTCCTTTTTATTCAATTTTCTTTTTTTAGCACTCTTTATTAATTCAATAAACAATGGATTAGCTTGTGTTAATTTAGAACTTAATTCAGGGTGATATTGAACTGCAACAAAGAAATCATTTTTCGGATATTCAATTATTTCAACTAAATCTAATTCTGGATTAATTCCTGAAAATACTAATCCATTATTCTCTAATACTTCTTTATACTTGTTGTTAAACTCATACCTATGCCTGTGTCGCTCTTGAATTAAATTACTTTGATATATTTTAGCTACTTTAGTATTTTCAATTAACTGACAGTTGTAATTACCAAGCCTTTGTGTTCCACCTAATTTTTCTAAATCTTGATCTTCCATCAAATGAATAATTGGATTTTTACTTTTTGGATTTAATTCTTGGTGTTCTACTTTTAAATTACAAACATTTGTTGCAAAATCAATTATTGACAATTGCATTCCCAGGCAAATACCTAAAAATGAAATGTTATTTTCTCTAGCGTATTTAATAGTTTCAAGTTTACCATCAATCCCGCTTTCACCAAACCCTCCTGGAACAATTATTGCATCATAATCTTTTAAGTTTTCAATAGATATATTTTGTGATGGAATTAAATCAATTTTAGTTTTTACTTGATTAACAATTGCTGAATGTTTAATCGCTTCAGTTACCGATATATATGCATCAGCTAACTGTGTATATTTACCAACAATAGCAACTTTTATTTCTAAAGTAGCATGATTTATTTTATCAATTACATTTGATAGTTCTAAATGATCTGAATGTTTTAAATCAAGTGATAAGAAATCAGCAATTTTTTGATCAACTTTTTGTTTCTTCAGAAGTAATGGAATTTGATAAATATTATCTACATCAATTGATTGAATAACATTCTCTTTTTTTACACTACAAAACATTGCTATTTTGTTAATTTCACTTTCAGATAGTGCAATCTCATTTCTTGTAACAATCATATTTGGTTTTATTCCAAGTGACATTAATTGTTTAACGCTATGTTGAGTTGGTTTAGTTTTAAGTTCTCCTGTTGCTCGAAGTAGTGGAACATAAGCCGCATGAATCAAGAAATTATTTTCTAAATCTTCAGCAATAATTTGACTGATAGCTTCTAAATATGGAATTGATTCAATATCCCCGATTGTTCCACCAACTTCAACAAATAGAAGGTCATATCCTTTTAAATTATTTTTTATTTGCAATTTTATTTCATCCATAATATGTGGGAAAACTTGAACTGTCTTACCAAGATATCCCCCACTACGCTCTTTATTTAAAACATTTGAGTAAATAGTTCCGGTTGTAAGTGATGATGATTTGCTTAAGTTTTGTCCTAGAAAACGTTCATAATGACCAATATCTAAGTCAGTTTCTCCACCATCTGCAGTTACGAAAACTTCACCATGTTCAATTGGTGACATTGTTCCCGAATCAACATTTAAATATGGATCACATTTCATCATATTAATATTCAATCCTTGATCTTTAAATAACCTTCCAAGACTTGAAGCAATAATTCCTTTTCCTAAAGAAGATAGTACTCCTCCTGTAATAAAAATAATTTTCCCTTGCATAAGTTCTCCTTAATATGAATATTTACTTTTTTTGGCTAATTCACGTGTTATATCACGTTCTTTAATTGTATGTCGCTTATCATGTCTCTTTTTACCTTTTGCTTGTGCAATTTCTAATTTAACATATGAGTTAGTGAAGTATAACTTTAGTGGAACAACAGTAAATCCATGGATTTTAATATCTTGTTTTAATTTAATAATTTCTTTTTTATGTAAAAGTAATTTTCTAGATCTTCTTTCTTCTAATGGATCAAATAAATCTTGTTGATAAACAGATATGTGCATATTAATAATATAAGCTTCATTTTGTCCATTTATCTTAATATATGCATCATTAATATTTACTTTTCCCATTCTTATTGACTTTATTTCGCTTCCTTTTAACTGAATCCCCGCTTCGTACTTTTTTATTACTTCGTAATCGTGTCGAGCTTTTTTGTTTTGAACGATCATCTTCATACTTAGTACCTTCTTTCAATTTAAAATCTAATGGTTCAAAATCAATTTCACCTCTAACTGAATCTGCATTGATTAATTTAACTCTAATCGTATCACCTAATTTTATTTTTTGTTTATTCTGGAAGTTAATTTGAAAATTTACAACTTCTTGGTGTCCATCTAATTGATTAAACCTAATTAATCCTCGTTGAGTTGTTTCCAATTCTACAAAGAAACCAAAATTAGTAATTGAACTTACTTTACCAATAAATTTATTACCAATAAACTGTTTCATATACTCAGCTATTTTTTGATCTTCAATCTTCTTTTCAGCTTTAAAAGCTTGTACTTCTTGCACTGATGCAACTTTACAAATATAGTTTAAATCGGCTACAACTTCTTGGTGAACTAGTTTTTTCTGATCAAATAAATATTTTCTAAGCATTCGATGAACAATTAAATCAGGATAACGACGAATTGGTGATGTAAAATGAGTATACATAGGTGATGCTAATCCAAAGTGACCAATATTATTAGTTGAATAAAATGCTTTTTGTAAACTTCGAATAATACTATCTGATAAAATTCTTTTATCAATTGGATCATTTACTTGATCTAATGCCACTTTAAAGCTTGATGAATGAAATTCTTCAACATTACCTTTTAGTTGAACATCAAATAATGGAAATAATTTAAATAAATCTTTTAATTTATCTGGATTAGGTTGACCGTGAACACGATAAATAAATGGAAGATTCATATTAAAAATTGTTGATGCAACTGTTTCATTAGCAATAATCATGAATTCTTCAATTAATTTTTCACTATCTTTTCTTTCTCTTGCAGATATACCAATAATATTACCATTAATATCAAATTTAAAGACGGGTTCTTTATCAGCCAGATTAAATGAACCTCTTTTTAATCGATTATTATTTAATACTTTTGCAAGTTTATTCATATCACATAATGTTTCGGTTATAGTTTGAAATTTTTCAATGATCTTAGGATTTTGATTAATCACAATTTCATTAACATCATCATATGTCATTCTAAACTTTGAATTAATAATACTTGGATATATCTCACTTTCAATAACTTTACCTTGTTTATTAATGACCATTTCAGCAGTCAGTGTATATCTATTTACATTTGGATGCAGTGAACATATCCCATTTGATATCTCTTTTGGTAACATTGGTACAACGCGGTCAATAAAATAAATACTTGTGCTTCTTTCAAGTGCTTCTTGATCTAGTTTTGATCCCTCTTGAATATAATATGATACATCAGCAATTGATACAAATAAACGATATCCATTTTTTTCTTTTTTCAAAAGGACTGCATCATCTAAATCTTTAGCATCAGAACCATCAATTGTAATAAATTGCTCATTTGTTAAATCTCTTCTATTTTCTTGTTGAGTTACATCAGTCTCAGAAATTAACATAGCTTCTTTAATTTGTTGATCTGTAAACTCAGTTTTTAAATTAAATTCACTTAATACTAATTTCATTTTTAAATCAGGATCATTTGAATTGGCGACAACTTCTTTTAAATTTACATCAATTTTATAACCTCTAACTTTAACAATATCTAACAAAAGATAATTATTTAAATACTTTTTAAAATTAACCTTTGAATCTACACTTAATGAGTATGCTTCAAATTGTTTACTTTGAACAATATTTATTTTTCCAAAGCAATTAATAAATCCTAATACTTCAGTTTTATTTCTTTTAAGTAAGTATAAAATACTTGCTTCTTGACTTTTATTATCTTCTTTTTTCCTTGCAATAATTACTACTTGATCTCCATCAATATAACCTTTAACATCACCAATATAAAAATCTCCAACTGATGTAATAACAAATCCAAACTTACTTTTAACACTTAAAATTCCTTGATATATTTTTTTTGAACTAGTTTTTTTTAGTTTACCATATTGATTTTTTATAAGCAAATTATGACTTATTAAATTATTAGTAAAATTAGTGTTTTCTTTGTCTGAAAGTAATTGCAATTTGTTTTCATTATAATTTTGCATCAAGTTATCTAATTCTAAACCCTGAGATTTCTTTATCATTGCTCTCCTAAAAATAATAAAAGACTACAGTATATTGTAGTCTAATTTAAATATATGTAAATAATCCTGCTCCAATAGCCATATATAAGACACTCAGAAAAATAAAACAAAAAACTGAAAAGATTGTTGAGCGAAATAAAAATAATTCAAAGCCTCTTTTCACTCTTTTTTCTGAATCAGTTGCATCACCAATTAATCCAGTTCTTTGTGACGGTTGTAATATTACTATTAAAATTAATATAAAACTAAATATAATCATTAAGAACTCAATTATTTGTAAAATATTATCTGTGTTCATCATTCCTCCAAATTTTTATCTATTTCTTATGTATTAAAACTTAACTTTAAAGAACCATGGTTTTTTCTTGTCATTTGCTCTTTGAACAAATAATTTAACTTCATCATAGTCTTTATTTTCTCCAACAATTTCATATCCATCTGCTAAATATTGCTTTAATGATAAATAGTTCATATTAAGAACAAAATAAACATAAAGATATATTGCAAAAAATAATAAACCTAACATTAGAATCAATAATAAGATTGAACTAATATAAAATGGAAAAAGCCAAAAAATAAGCACCATTGCAATCATAACACTTGGTATTCCAACTAATGCAATTATTGCACCATTAAAATAAAATGCTTTGAATTGTTTTCTCATTACAGCTAATATTAAAACTATTATTTGCCCTACCCACGGAATCAATCCAAATAATAAATAATTTGCCATACCTGTTCTTAATTCTTTTCGTTCTAATCCTTTTTCAAGTGTAATTAACATTACCCCTCTTTCCTAATACTTTTAATATTTATAATATGAATATATTATAACATATTTGACTAATTTATATACTAAATTTTCAATATGAAAAACCAAGGTTTTTTCTTTTCATTTGCTCTTTGAACAAATAACTGAACTTCTCGATAATCTTTATTATGAGATGTAATAACATATCCATCTTCTAAGTATTTCTTCAATGATAAATAATTAAGATTCAAAGTTGAATAAACAAAAAAATAAATTATAATTAAGATGAAAGAAAAGATTGATAAAGCGATACTAAATAAGGTTATAAATGCTACCATTTCAATTTGGATTGATGCCATCAAAAGGATTGAGATAAATCCGAATAATAATAGAATTAATAACATATCAAATAATAAAACACCAATTGCTATTAATATATTATTTAAAATTGCACCTTTAAATTGCTTTCTCATTATTGCTAATATTAATGTAATAAATATTCCAACATATGGTATTAAAGCAAATAATACATAATATGCATTTCCTGTTTCTAATTGTTTCTTTTCAAAGCCTTTTTCTAATGTTATTTTCATATCTCCCTTTTTTTTAAAATTTCAATACTTGAAACCATGGTTTTTTCTTGTTTTTAGCTTGTTCAACAAATTTTTGTATTTCTTGATCATCTTGATCACCTTGGTCATCCTTGACCACATAACCATTTTCTAAATATTGTTTTAAAGATAAACAATTTGCATTTAAAATATAATAGACTGAAAAATAAACAGATAGACTCAAGAAGAAGATTGATGAAGCCATTAAAATAGTATCTCCTGGTTCAAAACCAATTAGTGAAAATAATACAAGACCAGCAATCATTATTGCAAGTATCATTAGATAAACAACAAATTGATTTAATAATATTCCTTTAAATTGTTTTCTCAATATTGTTAAAACTAACAATATTATAGATCCAAACCAAGGCATCAGTCCCCATAATAAATATAATGAATATCCAGTTTTAACTTCCTTTGTTTCAAACCCTTTTTCTAAAATTATTTTCATTGTTCTCCTTATTTATATTGTATATTGTATCATGCTTGTAATCTTTTACAATTAAAAACTTATATATTGAAACCAAGGTTTTTTTATTTCTTTTGATTTAGCAATAAATTGTTTTGTTTTTTTTGTTTCTTGATTATTTTCACAAATTATATACCCATCATCTAAATATTGATTAAGTGATAAATAATTAGCATTAAAGCAGTAATATATAATTAAGATTATTTTGACTACGTCCGCTACCAAACCAATTGCAAGCATAACGTAAATAAATGTTAAACTAATTGATTCATTAGTAATCATCATAACTGATAATTGAATGGCTGTAAAAATAATTGCAATGATTATTTTCAGAGCATAACTAGTTAAAAAGACTCCCTTAAATTGTTTTTTACTTATAGTTAAAATTAAGAAAATTATTTCTCCAATTAATGGTATTAAACCAATTAATAATAGATATGATTTCCCAACAAATACTTTCTTCTGACTATTATCTTTTTCTAGTAATAATTGCATACACACTCCTCCTTTATAATATCCTATTTAACTTATTAATCTCTGATTGTTTTTATACAAATTAATTTACCACTTTTAAAATTGACTTCTCCAACTATATCATTTAGTTGATTACTAATACAAATTGGGTCATTAACTTTTAAAGTGTAATCTTCCAGTTGATATTTAAATCCTTTAATTGATAACCCTGACACTAATTCTTGAGCAAAAAATGAATAATAATAATATTTTGATGGATTAAATATTGTTTTTGATTTTAACAATGATATTTCTGAGTAATCATTAATATAGATCATATTTGATTTTAAATTAAGTAAGTTACTATATAAATGATCTATTCTATTTGTACTTGCATACCCAACAATATATATTTGCAAATTATTATAACTATTATTTAAATAATTTAAAGCAGCTCTAAAATCTGTTTGATCCTTGATTGTTGGTAATTTAATAATATTTATTTTAGATATCTCTAATCTCTTTTTATTTTTAATAGAATCCAAATCACCAATTAAAAAATCAATTGAAATATTTTGATCTGTCAAGTGATTATATCCCCCGTCAACAGCAACAACTAAATTAATTTTTTTTTTTATTTTAAGTTTATTTAAATTCACGTTTCCAATATCACCAGCTAGAACTAATAATATATTATTCATTTTCTAATATCTCTATTCTTTGATTCATTTGTGTATTAAACAAATAACTTCCAGCAACTAAAATATCAGCACCAGCTTTTTTAATTTCTTTAAATGTATTTCCATTTACTCCACCATCTACTTCTATTAAAAAGTTATACATTATTTTTAATTGATTTAATTGTTTTATCTTTTGTGTACTTGATTCAATATATGTCTGTCCACCAAACCCTGGGTGAACACTCATAACAACAACAACATCAACCTTTGGTAAATAATCAATGATTTGCTCAATCTTTGTTTCTGGTTTAATTGCTAATCCAACTTTAATATTATTTTTTTTAATTAATTTAATTAAACCATCTATATCTTCATCTATTTCAAAATGAATAGTTATTAATTCAAGATCTAACTTAATATAATCTTCAATATATTTAGTTGGATTTTCAATCATTAAGTGAACATCCAATTTTTTATTTGATTTATTTTTAATAGATTTAATTAAATCATGTCCAAAAGTTAAATTTGGAACAAAATGTCCATCCATTACATCTAGATGAATCCATTGACAATTGCTATTGTTTAATTTAATTATTTCACTTTCTAAATTTAAAAAATCAGCTGCTAATAATGATGGTGCAATAATTACTTTATTCATTTCAAACCCCTAACTTGATGCAACATTTTTATATAATAATTATATCTAGTTGCAAGTATTTCTTGATCTTCAACTAACTTTTTAATTTGACAATTAGGCTCTTGATCGTGGAAACAACCTTTATACTTACAACCCGGTGAATACTCAACAAAATCAGGATAATTATCACGTAATTGATTATCTTTAAAATCTAAATCTAAAGATGAAAATCCTGGTGTGTCAATTAAGTATATATTTTTATAGCTATAAAAAGTAACTTCACGCGTTGTGTGTTTACCTCTTCCTAAAACCCTTGATATTTCTTGGGTTTGAAGATCTAAATTAGGAATCAGATAATTAATAATAGTACTTTTACCAACTCCACTTTGACCAGTTATGACATATTTATCTGATGTAAGATTTAAATTTAATTGATCTTGGAAATCATCATATGGACTATAAATAACAGTATATCCAACTTTTTGATAATAAGACATTGTTTTTTTTAAACTACTCAACTCAGCAATACTTAATAAATCAATTTTAGTTATAATGATTATGATATCTAATTTATTGATTTCCATAATTAAAATCATTCTATCAAGTAGTCCTAAGTTAAGTTTAGGTTCAATTGCCGATGTTACTAAAATACAATTTTGAACATTAGCAATTAAAGGCCTTTGTAAGTAATTAGTTCTTTTTTTAACTGCAATAATATAGTTGAAATCAAGATCTACTTCAACATCATCACCAACAATTATTTTTTGTTTATTTTGTTTTAATTTTTTAGATGCTCGGCATTCAATTATTTGATTATCAATTGATACATAAAAAAAACTAGATAATGCTCTTATAACTACAGCAGTCTTAATCATTGCTCTGACTCATCTGTTGAAGTTTGAAGTAATAATGAATCATCTTGATTTGGACAAATTCCATCACTAACAGTTATTTCTACTGTACTTCCATCCTCAACTATAGATCCAGAACTAGGTGATTGCTTAACTACAATTCCATCACCATATATATCATCACATTGATATGTACGTGAAATATTTATATCATTATCATCAGCCCATGTTGATACTTGATCTTCTTTTAATGTAATAAAGTTTGGCATACTAATTTCTTTTTTACCTTCACTGACTGTAATAGTAATTTCATCACCTTTTTCTAGTTCAGATCCTGAAACAGGATCTTGATCAATTATTATTCCTTGAGTTACAGAATTTTGTTCATATTCAATTTTAACTTTTAACCCTAATTCTTCTAAAGTTGTTTGGACATCTGTATAAATTAATCCAGAATAATCATCTAATATTATTTTTTCTTTACCAGAGGATACAGTTAAAATGATTATTTGATCTTTTTCTAAATCTGTATTAGCTTTAGGTTTTGTTTCAATAATTGTGTTTTCATTATATTCATCACTTATTTGATATTTAATTTCTATTTTATCTTCATCTACACCAATTATTTTCAAGATATTTTCAGCAATATCAATGTTTTCACCAATTAAATCAGGCATTTCATTAGTCTTATAATTAGAAATAAATAAGCCAATTATTAAGCATGAAATTACTATTAATGAAGTTATTAAAATTATTTTTTTTATTTTATTAACTTTTTTCTTTTTTTGTTCTTTCTTATTTTCTTCATCTAAATTAAAATCACCATCTAACTTAATTGTTTTTTCAAGTTCTTCTTTTTCTAATAGATCATCTGCAAAAAATATTTTTTCAACATTTTCTTGTTCAACTAAAAATACTTTATCTAAATCTTTTAATACTTCTTCGGCATTTTTATACCGATTGCTTAGTCTCTTTGCTGTAGCTTTTATAACAATATTTTCTAAGCTTTGACTCACTTGACTTACTTGCATTTTGATTGATGGAAGTGGCTGATTTAATTGTTTCATCATAATTACTGTTGGTTTTTCTCCTGTAAATGGAGCACTACCACAAAGTAATTCATACATTAATATTCCAATTGAATAAATATCAGTTTGAGCACTGCTTTCACTTCTATTTAATGTTTCAGGAGCAACATATTGTGGTGTACCCATCAAACTTTGAGTTCTTGTTATATCTTCTTCCATAATATCAGCAATTCCAAAATCAGTTATTTTAATTTTTTTTTCTATATCAATTAAAATATTTTGCCCTTTAATATCTTTGTGAATAACATTGCTTTTATGCGCATGCTGAAGGCCACTTAATATCTTTTTACTAATTTCAACAGCTTCTGTTGGACTTATTTTACCACTTATTTTTAAGTATTCTTTTAAAGTCATTCCTTCAACATATTCTTGAGCAATAAAATGACGATCTTTTTCCTGGTCATATCCAACATCATATATTTTAATAATATTGGGATCATCTAGCATACTTATAAGCTCAGCTTCTCGCTTGAAATACTTTAATTTTCTTTGATCTATATTATCATTTTTTAATACTTTTAATGAAATCTCCAGTTCATTTATTCGATCATATGCTAAATATACATTTGCTGTTCCACCTTCACCAATTTTACGAATTATTTCATATTGTCCACATACTATATCTTTAGCTATCATAATGCACTCCTTTCTCTATACCAACTACAGTAATATTATCTTTACCACCTGTTGTTAAAGCTTTTTCAACTAGAAGTTTAACTTTACGATCAATTGTTTTATCTAAATTACTAATTTTTTCTATTCCTTGATCATCCACAACTTCTGTTAATCCATCTGAGCAAATTATTAAATTATATTTTTTAGGCAAACTAAATTCTAAGATATCAATTGTAATCTTTTTACTTGTGCCAAGGGCTTGAGTTAAAACATTACGAAAACTATTATTTTTAGCGCTCTCTGTTGTTAAAGTCCCTGCATCAATCATACTTTGAACAAGTGTATGATCTTTAGTTAATTGAGTTATTTGTGTTTGATCAATATAATATATTCTTGAATCACCAATATGACCAATATACATTTTATTATCAGATAAAATTAAGCAGCTGATTGTTGTACCCATTTTTTCTAAATTAATATCCATAAGTGATTTTTTATATATTTTATCATTTGCTGCTTTAATTGATTGAACTAAAAAATCACTATAGTCTGATCTGAATTGATAGCTTAAAAATTGTTCTTTCATAATATCAACAGCCATTTGTGATGCAACATCACCTGCATTATGGCCACCCATACCATCAGCAACAACATATAATGTATCACCAAAATGATTTTTAATAATTAAAAAAGAATCTTCATTATTTTCACGAAAATTCCCAATGTCACTTTCAACACTATGCTTGATCATTTTTTCTCGTTTCTTTATATCTTAATTGTCCACAAGCTCCATCAATATCTGATCCTTTTTGTTGTCTTAAAGTAACTTGTATTTTATTTTTTTTCAAAATTTTATAAAATTCTTCTGTTCTTTTATAAACTGAAGTTTCATAAGGAACTTCTTTTACTGAATTAAATGGAATTAAATTAACATGGCAATTCATCCCCCTTAATAATTGAACTAATTCTAATGCTTCCTTTGGTGAGTCATTAACATCTTTTAACATTATATATTCAAAACTAACACGACGATTAGTTTTATTTTGATATTCAACAATTGCATTCATAACTTCCTTGATATTATATGCATTATTAATTTTCATAATTTTACTACGTATTTTATCGTTTGGTGCATGTAAAGATACAGCTAAATTAACTTGTTTATCATATTCAGCAAAATCTTTTATTCTATTTGCCATCCCACTTGTAGATACAGTTATATGTCTTGCACCAATATTCAATCCTGAATTATCATTAATAACATTTAAAAATTCTAATAAATTATCATAATTATTAAATGGTTCACCAATTCCCATAACTACCAAATGAGAAACTCTTGCTTCTTGTTTTTTTAAAATTTTTTGCCAGTAAACTACTTGAATAACTATTTCCCCTGCTGTAAGATTACGATCTAATCCTAATAATCCAGATGCACAAAAACTACAACCAACAGCACACCCAATTTGGGTTGTAACACATACCGAATGTCCATGATTATATTTCATTAATACTGTTTCTATTAATTTACCATCATCTAACTTAATTAATAATTTTTGCGTTCCATCTGCACTTTCTTGATGTTTAACAATTTCTAAATTTGGTAATTTAAAATTAGCCTTTAAAATTTCAATTGTTTTTTGATCAATATTGTTCATTTGATCAAAATCTTCTACTAAGTGAATATATAGCCAGTTCCAAATTTGTTTTACTCTAAATTGTGATATTCCTAAATCGATACATTCTTTCTTTAATTGTTCAAACTCAAAATTATATATACTTTGCATTTCACTCCATTTTATTTTTTTCTAATTTATCTAATAACTAAAATATATAAAAAAGTTGGATATACCAACTCTTTAATCTAATCTAGTTATCTGATCTGATTGTTCTTTATCATAACCTGTTGCAATTAATGTTACTGTTTTATAATTCTCATCTACATCTGGTATATCTTTAAGTCCTGATAAGATTGTAAATTCATATCCTAAATACTGCAATAAATAATCTTCCACATCATAAGTCTCACCTGGTGTTAGGTAATCTAAATTACCACCTATTAAAACAATAAATTCTGTTGATCCTGAAATTGAAATTTCTAAAATATTTGATTCAATTGCTTTTTCTAATGCTCTTAGTAAGTTTTCTGATGGAGATAGTTCATTAGAATTAGATTGACCAATTCCAATCACTGCAAGTCCTTTATCTTTTAAAGACATTTTCAATGTATTTAAATCTATATTAGCACTTACTGTTGATACAGAATCAAGCATTGTAATAATTGCTTCAACTGCAGTCTTCAATATTTCATCTGGTAATACAAAGGCATCTTCAATATACTTATCCTTATGATTTTCGATTAATTTTTCATTTGGTATAACAATTGTAATATCTGTTGACTGCTCCATTTTCTTTATACCTTCTAATGCAACTTGCATTCTTGTTTTACCTTCAAATGCAAATGGTTTAGTAACTATGGCAATTGTTAAAATACCCAAACTCTTGCTTAACTCTCCAATGAATGGAGCTGCTCCTGTTCCTGTTCCACCACCCATACCTGAAGCTATAAAAACAATATCAGCATCACTTAAATATTCAACTAATTCTAATGATGATTCTTGTGCTGATTCACGACCAATTTCAGGAATAGCACCTGCACCAAGTCCTTTAGTTAATTCTTTACCAATATGAACACGTTCATCAGCTTGCGCATTGTTTAAAGCTTGAGCATCTGTATTGATAGAAAAAGTTTCAATTCCCTTAATTTTAGATTTAATAATGTAATCAATTGTATTAGATCCCCCTCCACCGACACCAAAAACTTTTATCTTATAGTTTGAATTCATTTCGCTCCTTTATTAATTATACTAATTATAACAATTTTTCTAATAAATTTCTATTATATTTATAATTTAAAATAATTTAATTAGTTTGATTCATTTTTTTTTAGATTAATTAATAAACATAATAGATTTACTTGTTTTCAATAATCTCTAATAACTGTAATATTATTTCATTTGAAACAAAATAATATTTTTCTTTTATTTTCAGAAAATCTGATCCAATTATTAATTTATCTTTCAAATAATGATTTTTTTTTACTTGATTTATGAAATCTATTTCAAAATATATTTTTTTATTTTGTCTTAAACTTAAAAAAATCTTCTCTTCAAGTTGATCACTTATACTAATTTCTTGTTTTTCAATAATCGGCATTATATTATTATTTATGCTGTTCATATATTCTTTAATGCTTTTTGTATTACTATAACGTATCTGTTTTAAATATCCACTGGCCCCAAGGCCTACTCCATAATACTCATCTAAATCCCAATAATGAATATTATGTTGGGACTGACAATTTTCATTTGCATAATTTGATATTTCATATTGATTATAATTATTCATATTATTAATAATAAAGTCTTGAATCATTTTATAAATTTCAGCTTCTTGATCATCATTAAAATTGTGATAATTTTGATTATATAAAATTGTATGCTCTTCTAAAATTAAACTATAGTAAGAAAAATGTGGGATATTGAATTCTTTAACTTTTTCTAAACTATATTTTATATCATCCACATTTTGATTAGGCAAATTAAACATTAAATCTATCGAAAAATTATTAAAATATTTTTTTGCTAATTTAATTGCCTCTATTGCTTCCTGTTGATTATATTTACGATTTATTTCTTTAAGTATTTGATCATTAAAAGTTTGTACACCAATACTTAAACGATTAACATGATATTTTTTCAATAAGATTAATAATTCTTCATTAATATCATCTGGATTACATTCCCATGTAAATTCTAATATTTGATTAAAATCAATTTCTTTATTAATTGCAATTAATAGTTTTTCAATTAAATTATTATCTACTGCACTTGGTGTTCCACCACCAACATATATTGTATTAACATTTTGAATTTGATATTCTTTGATTTCTTTGATTAAACAGTCAATATATTGACTGACCGGTTGATTTTTTATATGTTTTTTACAAAAATCACAATATGTACAAATATATTTACAAAAAGGAATATGTATATAAAGAGCTTTCATCTTCCTCCTATTTCATGCTTTAATTTGTTTTTTATGTTTCTTTCTTTCTAGTCTATATGTTTCTTTGGAGATAATCATTGCACCAATTAATCCAAAACTCATAAATACAAAAGAATTAAGACCTTTAGAAATAAATGGTAATGTTACTCCTGTCATTGGTATAACACCAGTTACTCCTCCAATATTTATAAATGCCTGCAGTAAGATTACACTAGAAATTCCAAAGCAATAAAGCATCCCAAAACGTTCATGTGCATTAATTCCTATTTTAAATAAAATATATGCAATTATAAAGTACATTGAAATTGTAAATAAAACACCTATAATACCTAGTTCTTCTGCAATGATTGCAAAGATAAAATCTGAATCAACAACAGGTAAAAACCCTGCTTTTTGAGCTGAATTCATAAAGCCACTACCTGTTATACCTCCATTTGATATTGCAATAAATGATTGAACTATTTGATAACCATTTCCACCGGCATCAATAAAAGGATTTAACCATGTATGTATTCTTTGAATTTGATATTCAGACATTGTTAGAAATAAAATTGGAATTGTTACTGTAAAAAAGATTAAAAATAAATATAGTAAATGTTTAACTTGTTGACCATTATAAAAAAGCATTAAAAGAATAACACCTAAGATAATTAATGCTCCACCTAAATCTGGTTGTAAAATTATTAATATTATTCCACTTAATGGAAAAAGTAATTTTTTAAATAAATCATTTATATCTGGTTCATAATCTAGTTCACCAAATATAAATGATAGATATAATATTACTGCTATTTTATAAAACTCCATTGGTTGAAAGTCAAAGAAGAAAAAATCAATTACCATTTTAGCTTGTTCTCTTTCTTCTCCAATTAATAGTACAAGAACTAAAAATATAAATGATAATCCAAATATATAAACGCTTAAACTTTTCATTAAATAATAAAATTTTTTAGTTCTAGGCATGACAATTGTTATTATAAGAAATATAACTATTATAATAAATATTTGTTCAAAAATATACATGTATGGGCTTCGGTCACTTACTATCATTTTAATATAACCAGCACTATATACCATTAATATACCAAATAGACTAATTGTTAACCATGATAGTAATAAAAAACTATGTCTTTTCATTGTATTAAACCTTTAAATAATTTCTAATTGCTATAATTGAACCGATTGAACCTACAACCATTCCTACAATAGGTAAATAAATTAAAACGCTAGTCAATAAGTCAGTTGGGACTAATAATGTATGTGCAAATAATTTTACGATATCTAAAGTTAAAAAATAACTATATGAATAAAAAACTAATATAAGTGATATTAAACCACCCGCTAAACCAATTAATAATCCTTCCATAATAAATGGATAACGAATAAACCAATTTGTTGCACCAACTAATCTCATAATTGATATTTCATTTTTTCTAGAATCAATTGTTAATTTAATTGTATTAGTAATTAAGAAAACTGTAATAATAAATAAGATTATTAATAAAAAAAGCATAAATAATTGAACAAATTCTAATGCGCTTACAAGTGAATTTATTCCTTGTTCTTCACCATAATCAACTTCTTGAACACCTTCTATTTCAAGAATAGACTTTGATGCTTCTTCTAAGCTATATTCATCACTCTCAAGTGTTACTTCATATACTGGGTATAAAGGATTATCTTCACCCGAGAAATATGTTTTCATAAGTTCTTGATCTTCGGGATCATCAAAACTTGTTACTAAGTTATTTAACTCATCATCAGGTGATGAGAAAATCGATTCATTAACTCCTTCAACTTCTAAGATTTCTTTGTTTATTTGAGTTATTTCATCTTCTTGAATACTTGGGTCTAAGTAAACATTGATTTTCAAACTTTCAAAAACACTGTTAGTTAAGTGATTTGTATTAGATCCAATAATTAATACTGTTCCAAAAACAAATAATGTTACTGTAACTAGTGTCATTGATGCAATTGTCATTGACATATTTCTTCGCATGCTTTTTAATGCTATAATAATATTATTCATAAATGTAACCTCCGTATACTTGATTTACAATTTTTCCATCTTTTATTCTTACAACACGTTTTTTATAGCGATTAACTATTCCAACATCATGTGTTGCCATCAATATTGTTGTTCCACTTTTATGTATATCCATTAATATTTCCATAATTCCAATTGCATTTTCTGGATCTAAATTACCAGTTGGCTCATCACAAACAATAATTTCAGGATCAGCTACAATTGCCCTTGCAATAGCAGCTCTTTGTTGTTGCCCCCCACTTAATTCATTTGGATATTTATCTTTATGTGTTGTTAAACCAACTTTTTTCAATACTTTTAGAACTTGTTCTTTACGATCTTTTCTTGGATACCCAATTACTTCTAAACTAAATTTAACATTATCATAAATTGTTTTATCCTCAAGTAATTTATAATCCTGAAAAATAACTCCAACTTTACGTCTTAATTCTGGTAATTTCTTTCTTTTTAATTTATTAACATCAGATCCTAATACGATAAGTTCCCCCTCAGTACCTTTTAATTCACGATATATTAATTTAATCATTGATGATTTCCCTGCACCTGAAATACCAACAAAATAAACAAATTCTCCTTCATGGATTTTTAAGTTAATTCCATTTAATATTTTCTCACGTTCTATTTGTAAAAATATATCTTTAAACTCAATGATTGTAGGGTTCATTGATTTTTCTTGTTTATATTCATTAAACGAACTGCCCTCTTTGTCAAAGACTTGATTTGACTGATTTACTTGCTGATTTTCTTTTGGCTGGTTATCAACTATTATTTTTTCTATTTCAGAAGTTTTTTTAAAATCAAAATCTTGCTCTTCTGTTATTACAGAATCAACATATTCTATTTTTTCTTCTTCTGCCAATTTAGGAGGATCTTGTTCAATATCTTTTTGTTCTATTTTATCTTGATCATTTTTATTATCACTGGTTTTTAAATCATCATTCAAATAATCAAAATCTTTTAAAGTTTCCTCTTTTGTAAATTCAGCACGATGCATTTCTTTTTGTTTCATTTCATTATATGTTACATTAATTTGATCATCTAATCTTTCATTCAAATCTTTTATTTGCTCGGTTCTAAATGTAATAGTTTCATTTTTTTTAGTTTTATCTAATAACTGTTCAATATGATCTTTATTTTCTTTTGACATTTTTCTCCTATTTTATTAAATTATTATATATGAATTCATCAATTTCACCTGACAATACTTTATCTGGTTGTGAACTTTCATATCCACTATCATGATCTTTAACCATTTTATATGGATGTAAAATATATGATCTTTTTTGTGAACCAAATGCAATATCATTGTTAGTATCAACAAATTTATTTTTTTTATCTTTATTTTTTATTTGCTCTAATTCATATAATTTAATTTTTAATATCTTAAGTGCTTTATCTTTATTTCTTAATTGACTTCTCTCATTTTGACAACTAACAACTGTCTTTGTTGGTAGATGTGTAATTCTAACTGCTGAGTCCGTTGTATTAACGCTTTGTCCTCCAGCACCTGATGATCTATAAGTATCAATTCTTAAATCTGTTTGTTTAATTTCAATATCAATCTCACCTTCAATTAATGGTGTTACTTTAACCGCTGCAAATGATGTGTGACGCCTATTTGCAGAATCAAATGGAGACATCCTGACCAACCGATGAATACCACTTTCATTTTTTAGTTTTCCATATAACATTGATCCTTTTATTTCAAATGTAATATTTTTTATACCTGCAGTTTCACCTTTATGTAAATTTAAAATAGCAACTTGTAAGTTTTCTTTTTGAGCATATTTATTATACATTTCATATAACATTTCAGCCCAATCTTGTGATTCAACTCCACCTGCACCGGGATTTATTTCGATTATAACATCAAAATCATCATTATCACCATTTAATAAGACAATTAATTCAAAGTTTTGATATGCATCATTTAAGCTTTTATATTCCAAAAGAAGTTCAGTTTCAGACAGATCTCCTTCTTCAAATAATTCAATATACATTGAGAAATTTTCAAATATTTCTTCCAATTTTAATTTATGATTTATTAATCTTTTTAATTGAGATTGTCGCTTTAATTTAATAGAAACAATTTTAGGATTATCCCAAAATTGATTCTCTTGACTTTCAATTTCAATTGTTTTTAGTTCAGTTATATTGTCTTTGAATTCCTTTTTATTTATAATTCCTTGAAATTTTTTGAAAATTATTGCTGTTTCTTTTTTAATTAAATAAATTTCCATTTTACTTACCGCAACAATCCTTATATTTTTTACCACTCCCACATGGGCATTTTTCATTACGACCAACTTTTGTTGTATTGATTACAGTTTTATTTTTTTGTCCAACAATTTTACTGTGCTGAGCTTCCATTAAATTAACTTGATTTTCTCTTTGAGTATTAGTTCTAACTTTTCCTTTTAAAATAATTTTAATGATTTCACTTTCAACTCTTGACAACATTTCTTCAAACATACGTCGTCCTTCTCTTTGGTATTCATGTAATGGATCTATTTGACCATATCCACGTAAACCAATACTTTGACGTAAAACTTGCATTTCATCGATATGATTAATCCATGCTTCATCAAAAACCCTTAAAATTACCATTTTTAAATAATTATTAAACTTTTCTTGTCCTAATTGCTCAATTTTATTTATAAATTCAATTTCAGCTAAATCTATTATTTTTTGTTTTGCCTCTTCTTCTAAAGTAATACTCACTTCTTCATTTGTAAAAGAAGCTTTAATTGCATCATTAAATTCATCTGTATTTTTATTAGATAAATATAAATCTACAATTCTTGAAGCATAATCTTTAATTATATCTTTAGTATTATCAATAATATCTGTATTTTCTAAAATGAAATCTCTTTGGTCATAAATTACTTCTCTTTGCTCTCTCATAACATCATCGTATTTAAGAACTGTTTTTCTTGTATCAAAGTTGATACTTTCAACTTTCCGTTGTGATGTTTCAATTTGTTTTGTTAATCTTTTGTTTTTCAGTGCACCTGTTCCTTCAAATCTCTTAAGTAAACTTTCAATCGTTTTACTTTTATATCTTTTTAGTAGATCATCTTCAAATGAAACAAAGAAAGCTGTTTCACCTTTATCACCTTGACGTCCTGAACGTCCACGTAATTGATTATCAATTCTTCTTGATTCATGCCTTTCTGTACCAATTACAAATAATCCAGCAGGGTCTTCTTCACTATTTGTTACTTTACTAATAAATGGTTTTAAATCTTTAACTTCTTGTGAAATTTTAATATCTGTACCACGTCCTGCCATATTAGTTGCAATTGTAATTGATCCTCTTTGACCTGCGTTTGCAATAATCTCTGCTTCTTTTTCATGTTCCTTAGCATTTAAAACAGAAACTTCAATGTTTTCTTTTCTAAGGCGTGAAGATATACGCATACTACTTTCAATTGCTACTGTACCAATCAATAATGGTTGACCATGTGTATGTCTTTCTTTAATAATATCAATCATATAATCAAGTTTTTCATTTTCAGTTATAAATAATGTATCTTGAGAATCTTTTCTGATTAACTTTTCATTTGTTGGAATACAAATAACTTCTAAGCCATAAGTTTTTACAAATTCTTCTTCTTCAGTTTTTGCTGTACCTGTCATCCCAGCAATGTGCGAGTATAATCTAAAGAAATTTTGAAATGTAATTGTTGCAAGAGTTTTTGTCTCTTTATTAGTTTTAACATTTTCTTTTGCTTCTAATGCTTGATGAAGACCATCAGAATATGCACGTCCTTCCATCAGGCGACCTGTAAATGAATCAACTATAATAATTTTTCCATCTTTCACAACATAATCAATATCTTTGTACATGCAATAATTAGCTTTTAATGCTTGGTTCACCGAATGTAAATAACCTGAGTTTTCAACATCAAATAAATTACCACGTACAAGTAATCTTTCAATTTTTTCAATTCCACTTTTACGTAAATATGCAACTTTATCTGTTATATTAACAACATAGTCATCAGTCTCTTTAAATCCTTTTACAAGTGCATCTGTTTTATAATATATTTCTAAAGATTTTTTTTCTTGACCTGAGATAATAAGTGGAGTTCTAGCTTCATCTATTAAGATTGAATCAACCTCATCTATTATTACATATTTTAAATTCCTTAAAGTTTTGTCTTCTTTATAAAGAACCATATTATCACGTAAGTAATCAAAACCTAATTCATTATTTGTCACATATGTTATATCCGAGTTGTATGCTTCTTTTTTTTCTTCTTTAGTCATATCTCTTGCACTATATCCAACTGTTAAACCAAGGAAATTATATAAAACACCCATTTCCTCGGCATCACGCTTTGCTAAGTAATCATTTACTGTAACAACATGTACACCCTCTTTATTTAAAGCCATCATATATACAGCAAGTGTTGATGTTAAAGTTTTACCCTCACCAGTTTTCATTTCAGAAATTTTACCATCTATAAGTGCTTGAGCCCCAATCAATTGCACTTTAAATGGTGTCATTTTCAAACAACGAGTTGCTGATTCTTTAACCGTTGCAAAACAATCAACCATAATATCATTGAAAGTTTTACCTGCTTTTATTTCTCCTATAAAATAATTTGTTTTTTCTTGTAATTCAAGATCACTATATTTTTTATATTCCTCTTCTTTTTTAATTATATCTTCAGCTACTTTTTCATACTTTTTAATATATTTCTTTTCTGTATCAAATACATTTTTTATTGTCATTAGTTCTCCTTTGCCCTGTCCTTTTATATTGTAGCAAAAAAATGAAATATAATAAAGTTTTTTACTATTTATTTAAATATTAATAAAGGTGTGTTATAATTTGAATATTAAAAATATATATTAAAGGATATTAAATGCTTATCGATCAAATTAACAATATGTTGTGGAGTATATACTTCTTAATTCCACTTTTAGCTGGAATTTCAATTTTCTTTTCATACAAAACAAATTTCATTCAATTTCGTACGATTAAAACATTCCTCAGGACAATTTTCCATCCTGCAAATTACCAAAATGAAGAAAAGCAAATAAATTCATTACAAGCTTTTATGATTGGGTTAGGTGCAAGAGTTGGAACTGGTAACATGAGTGGTGTAGCTCTAGCTTTAGTAATTGGTGGTCCAGGAGCTATATTTTGGATGTGGTCAATGGCAATATTTGGTGCATCCACCGCATTTATAGAAAGTACAATTGCACAACTTTACAAAGTATCAGATGATTCTATCGGTTTTAAAGGTGGTCCAGCTTATTATATAAATAATAAACTTAGGAAAAAAAACTTAGCAAAAATATTTGCGATAACAATTACATTTGGTTATACTTTTGCCATGGTAGGTCTACAAACTAATACTGTTGCAAATGCTGTAAAAAATGAAGTAGAAAGCTATTTCACATTAAGTAATGAAAATTTACCATTAATTTTAATTGGTTTATCTTTTTCACTTTTTACAGGATATGTAATATTTTCAGGAACCAAAAAAATTGCTATTTATTCAACTAAAATAGTAAGTGTAATGACTGTAATATATTTACTAATGATGTTATCTGTTGTTTCAATTAATATAGAACATTTATTTAGTGTGTTTAAATTAATTATAACAAATGCATTAAGTTGGCAAGCAATAACAGGTGGAACATTTGGTATTATGGTTTCAACTGGTTTTAAAAGAGGTTTGGTTTCAAATGAAGCTGGTCAAGGTACTGCAGCAAATGCTGCTGCTTCTGCTACTACATCTCACCCAGTTGGACAAGGAATAATCCAAGCAATGGGTGTTTTTATTGATACACTAGTTATCTCAACTGCAACTGCTTTTATAATATTGTTAGCAGATATTCCATTAGAAGGAACAGATGGTATTTATATAACACAACAAGCTTTAGTTGTAACACTTGGTGAGAATGCCTCTATTTTATTAACTATAACATTATTTTTCTTTGCAATAAGCACAATACTTGGTGTTTACTACTATGGTCAATCAAACTATAGATTTCTATTTAAGAATCAAAAAATTAAGTACTATAATATAGCAATTGTTATCTTTATTTTCTTTTCAGCAATCTTTAAATCAGAATTTGTTTGGGCCATAACAGATCTATCAGCAGGAATTATGGTATTAATTAATTTATATGCTCTATACAAATTATATCCATATGCCTTGATTGCTTTAAAAGATTTTGAAAAACAAAGAAAAAGTAAAAGTACTAGTGAGACAATTATATTTGATAGTAGTAAATATGAAGAAACTAAAGAATTAGAAATATGGTCAAAGTTAGATGATAAGTAATTTATTTCATTTAAAAAAAGCAAATAAATGCTTTTTTAATTTTTTTTTATAGAAGAATAAATTTTTTTAAATCCATCGATAATATTTGGATTGTTATATTTATTCTTATCTGATATTAATTTCAAATCATTAATTATTATATCTTCAACTTTTTGAATTAAATTATTGTTATTATTAATTAAAATCAAATTTTTAGTTTGTTTATTAATTTCATCAACATAAATTTCACTTTTATTTAGAAATATTTTATTTTGAGAATATTGAATTAATTTATCTTTAAAATAAATGTAATTTTGTTGCTGTTTTGTTATTTCACTATCACTATCAATTATAATTAAAAAATGAGTAGATTCAATTATTAAATCGATTAACTTATGATCTGAATATAAAATATTTCCAATATTTAAAATAGCATGTTGCTCAAAACTACTAACTCTTAGTAATAGAGCTAATATATCATTTTCGGTTGTTGGAATATTTTGATGCTGGGAAAAAATTATTTCCTGATTTATTTGTTCAATATAATTTGTTTCATAATTTACTTGTGAACATTTATAATAATCAATTAATTCACTGTTTTTAAATGGTGACTCTATATAAATCGATTTATGATTTGATTTTTTTAAAAAATTACTAAAGTTTAAAGAAAAAAATGTTGTAAAACACTTGTCATCTAAACTTAAAATAGTGACTAATCCATTAGAGTGATAATTTTCTTTTCCTTCTGAGACATTTAAATCAAGATTATTTAAGTTAATATACTGGCTTATATCAGCGAGTGTATTTGGTTTAATAAGTAACTGATTTATTTCTTTTTTCAACTCTATCCCCTTTTTATAATCAATGATATTATAAACGCCTAAAATAGCTAACTGTTTATTAATATTAGGTGACAGAGATATAACAATTAAATTAATTGAATTATTGCTCATTTTAAATTGATAAATAAATTCTAAGACTTGACTATCATCATTGAAACTTGTTGTTTCTAAAATTAAATTTTCAACTTTTAAATCTAAAATCTGTTCAATTGTTTTTATAAAATTATCTTTATCAAGAAGTTTATCATTTTTAAATAATAATCCTTGTCCTTTTTGAATTATGAAATTTTCTAACTCAATTGTTAAATTATTACATATAAGACCAAACATCTTAATAATCTAAAACTTCATCAATTTTTTCTTCAACACCTTGTTCCATTTCATTGCTTTGTTCTTCAGACCAATACATGAAAGCAACTACTAAAATAAGTAAAACGGCTATTAATATTAACATTTCTTTTGATACCATGAAATCCTCCTCTCTATATTATTATTATCATGATAGCTTTTTTTTACTCATTTTTTCTACAATTTAGTATATTCATGTTTGTAAATATGTTATAATAAACATGTACTAAAAATTAGTACACACCCTCAAGAGATATTTACTCCTTATTGGTAAATATCTTTTAACATAAATAAACTATACATAAACAAACCAATTATTATAGTATTATACTTTTATTTTATTTAATTTCTAAAAAAAAGACTGCCTTAATTGGCAGTTTTATTTTTAGAAATTAACAATCAATACAACTTTCTTCATAGTCAATTAATGTTTCAATTCTTTCTAAATGTCGTCCAGCTAAGAATTTAGTTTCAATAAATACATCGATTATATTATATGCTTCCTTCTCTGTAATTACCCTTGCTCCAAGTGCTAAAACATTAGCGTCATTATGTTCACGTGATAATTTAGAAAATTCTATATTATTACATACCACGGCTCTAATTCCTCGAACTTTATTTGCAGCTATTGAAATCCCTAATCCTGTTCCACAAATAATAATACCTAAATCAGCATTATCTAATAATATGTTTTCACCAACTTTAATACCTTGCATTACATAATTTGATTTCTCTTTATCAGAACCAACGTCTAATACTGAAATATCTTTATCTTTTAAATATTTAATTATCTGATTACGAAGCTTGATACCTGTATGATCTGATGATATTACTATTCTCATATTACCTCAGCCTTTCAAATTCATTTTTATATTGATAAATTTTTGATGGTTTATTACTTTTTTTAGTTTTAATATCCTCTTTTAATAATGGAATATTTGGAAACACTAATTCAAATTCTTCTTTAGTTGTAATTTCTGGTAACCCAGATAAATTTGCGCTTGTAACAAATAGTGGTTCATTTAAAAGGTTTAATAAAGATAGTATATTATCTTCATCAGGAATTCTAAATGATGTCATTTCATTGTGATAATTAAAAATAAGAGTAACATTACCAGGCCACACTTGGTGCATTTTATTAATTAGTTTTTGATCCTTAACATCAAGCTGATTACAACTGGCAATAAATTGAACTATCTTTTTTGACTTATCTCTTTTTTTAATTATATATAATTGATCAATTGAATTCTTCAAACTTGCTAATCCATAAACTGTATCTGTAGGTACACCAACAACATTACCATTTATTAATTTTCCATAAATATCTTGACAATTTAATTGCATTTTTATCCTTCAAAAATTAATATTCTATCTTTTTTGTTTATATCAATTATTATATCAAATTTTTCACTTTTTTTCAGAAACATAATTTTATTTATTGAATCAGCTTGTAAATGGCCAATTTCTAAAATTAGTAAAAATTGCTTGTTTACAATTTCTTGATATTTATCTATTATTCGTTCATAACATGATAATCCACTATTCCTAGCAAATAAAGCAAGGTGTGGTTCATACTTCAAGACATTTATTGCAATGTTCTGATCTTCCCTATCAATATATGGAGGATTAGACACTAAGACATCAATTTGATGCTTGTTTTTGATTAGTGGTTGTAACATATCACCTTGATAAACAATTGCTTCTAATTGATAGTAATTTAAGTTTTCTCTCACAACTTCTAATGCTTGTTTAGATATATCACTCATTATTAAATTAATTGTATATTGATCTTTTAATTCCAAAGCAATAACTATTCCAATAACTCCACTACCCGAACATATATCAGCTAAAGTGATAGTTGATCCTTTTGGATATTTTTCTTTAATTCTTTTAATAGTTATATCTACAAGTTCTTCAGTTTCAAAACGTGGAATTAAGACATTCTTATTTACTTTTATTTTATAACCAAAAAAATATTCAAATCCAACAAGATATGCAATTGGAATATTTGTCATTAAATATTGACTGAATATCTTTTCAAATTTATTTTTATCTATTTGATTTAATTTATCTCGATTAACAAGTGTTTGATTTAATGTTTGATCAAAAACTTTCAAAGTTATTAAATTGATATCAGATTGATATTTATTTTCTAATTGTTCAATTTGCTTTAACTGATACTTAAGATATAAATCAATTGTCTTCATCAATAACCTTCAATCTTTCCATTTCATCTTCAACCATTAAATTATCAACAACTTCATTTAGTTTACCATTCATTATAATATCTAATTTATTTAAAGTTAACCCAATACGGTGATCTGTCACACGGTTTTGTGGATAATTATATGTTCTTATTTTTTCACTTCTTTGTCCTTGTCCTAATTTATTTTTACGCTCTTTATCTGTTTCACTCATTTGTTTTTGAATAAAGTAATCGTAAATTTTTGCTCTCAGAACTTTCATTGCTTGCTCACGATTTGATATTTGAGACCTTTCAGTTTGACAAGAAACAACAATATTCGTTTCTAAATGGGTTATTCTTACAGCTGAATCTGTCGTATTAACACTTTGTCCTCCTGCACCTGAAGATCTAAATGTATCAACTCGTATATCCATATCTTTAATATCAATTTCTACGTCATTAATCTCAGGCATAACAACGACTGTCGCTGTTGAAGTGTGTACTCTTCCTTGTGACTCTGTGACTGGCACTCTTTGCACTCTATGAGTTCCTGATTCAAACTTAAGTTTACTAAAAACATCACTACCTTTTACTAAGATAGAAACAGTAGAAAATCCACCGTTTACTGTTTCTTGTGATTCAAGTATCTCTAATTTCCAATGATTTAATTCAGCATATTTACTATACATTCGATATAAATCATATGCAAATATATTAGCTTCATCTCCACCAGCCGCTCCCCGAATTTCTAAGATTGCATTTTTTCCATCATTTGGATCTTTAGGTATTAATAATTTTTTTAATTCAATTGCAATTATATCAATATTGTTATTAGCTGACTCTATTATTTGATTAAACATATTGATTGATTCTTCATCTGTTTCAATCTTAAGTAATTCTTTAGCTTCATCTAATTCTGATTTATTTACTTTATATTGATTATATTTAACTATAATTGGTTCTAAATCACTTATATCCTTAGATATCTTACCAATCATCTTTACATCAGAAATTATTTCTGGATTTGCTAAATCTGCTTGTAATTTATTATACCTTTTTTCAATATCAACTAATTTATCGAACATTTTTCTCCTAAAATAAAAATAGGCTAAATAAGCCTATTTCTTTTTTTATTATTTTAAACCAAACTTTTTGTTGAATTTTTCAACTCTACCTGCTGCTGAAACTGCTTTACTCTTACCTGTATATGCTGGGTGACATACATAACAAGATTCAATGTTAAGTGTTTCCATAGTTGAATTTACTTCAAACTCATTTCCACAAGCACATTTAACTTTTGTGTTCATATATTCTGTATGAATTTGCTTTTTCATATATATTCCACCTTTCTTAACGTTTTGAAAATTGTGGCGCTCTACGTGCACCTTTCAATCCATATTTTTTACGTTCTCTAACTCTAGCATCACGAGTTAATAATCCTTCTGCTTTTAACTTTGGTCTGTAAGTTGAATCTACCTCTAGTAAAGCTCTTGAAATTCCTAATCTAATTGCTCCAGCTTGTCCGGCAAATCCACCCCCATCAACATTTACAGAAATATCAAACTTATCTAATCCTTCTACTGCTTTTAATGGTTGTTTTAAATCAATAATTAATAAAGCACTTGGCATGAATTCTTCTACCGGTATATTATTAACTAAAATTTTTCCACTTCCACTCATTAATCTAACTCTAGCAACAGAAGCTTTACGACGACCAGTTCCTAAATAAATTTTTGTCATTTTTCTCCTTATCTGTTAGTCTTATATATTGTTGGTTGTTGAGCTTCATGTTTATGATCTACACCAGCATAAACATATAAGTTTCTGTACATTTGTTTACCAAGTTTAGTTTTTGGTAACATCCCTTTTATTGCTTTTTCTAAAATTCTTTCAGGTGCTCTATTTAATAAGTTTTGAGCAGTCTCTTCTTTGATTCCTCCTGGATGTCCAGTGTGTTTGTAGTACTTTTTATCTGCCCATTTGTTTCCTGTGAAGTGAACTTTTTTTGCATTTATTATTATTACATAATCTCCACAATCTACATTTGGTGTAAAATACGGTTTGTGCTTACCTCTTAATAATTTTGCTATTTCTACTGATAATCTACCAACTGTTTTGTCAGTAGCATCAATTAACAACCATTTTTTATCAACAGTATTTGCATTGGCCATATACGTATTTTTCATCATAATTTTCTCCTTTTTTTAATAACTTAAATAGTTTAACGGGGCTATTTAATTTAAAGAAATGCCAAATATTATTATACCTTAAAAAAGAAGAAATTGCAAATTTAAATGTAATTAAATTTAATTTTTCTTTTAAATTGTAAAATCTAAATAGTCATTATTTCTTTTTCTTTTTCTGAAATGATTTTTATAATTTTTCCATTGAAACTATCTGTTACTTTTTGAATATCTTTTTCTAATTGCTTTTGCATGTCAGTGCTTACTTCATTATCTTTTTTAATTTTATCAATTGCTTCTTTTCGAACGCTGCGAATTGATACTTTGCTATTTTCACCAATACCTTTTATATCTTTACTAATTTTTTTTCTTAACTCTTCAGTTAATTGAGGAATAGTAATTCTTAATGTTTGTCCATCATTTGTTGGATTAAAACCTAAATTAGACTCTAATATTCCTTTTTCAATATCTTTAATTGTGCTTGGATCAAATGGCTTAACTAATAATTGCCTTGCTTCAGGAACACTGATCATTGCAATGGTATTAATCGCAACTTTATTTCCATAAGCTAACACATGTACTCCATCTAAAATTGAAGGGTTAGCACGACCAGTTCTTATTTTACCTAATTCACCAATTAAATGTTCAACTACTTTATTCATTTTAATTTCAGTTTGATTAATAGTATCCATATATTCTCCTAACTTATTTTAGTTCCATAATTATCTTGTGTTAATGCTTTTAATATTCCACTCTCTTCATTCATATTGAAAACAATTGTTTTAATTTCATTTTCTTGAGCAATTGTTGAAGCAGTTAAATCCATAATCATTAATTTTTTTTCTAATATTTCTTGATATGTTAAATGACTGAATTTAGTTGCATCATCAAAAACATTAGGATCTTTATCATATACACCATCCACACCATTTTTAGCCATTAAAACTGTGTCCACTCCTAATTCACTTGCACGTAACATTGAGTTAGTGTCGGTTGTAAAATAAGGCATCCCCGTTCCACCTGCTAAAATAACTACTCTATTTTTTTCTAAATCACGTATTGCTTTCCTTCTAATGTAAGGTGCTGCTACTTGATCAGTATGTAGTGCTGTTTGAACACGAGCTTCAATACCACTATTTTCTAAGCTATCTTGCAGTGCAAGTCCATTCATCATTGTTGCAAGCATTCCCATATAGTCTGCTTGTGAACGACTCATACCTAATTCAACACCTGTTTGACCACGCCAAATGTTTCCTCCACCAACAACAACAGCTACTTGATAACCAATTTCAATTACCTTCTCAATTTCTTTGGCTACTTCAAAACAAATACTTGGTTCAATTCCAAATCCTTTTGTTCCAGATAATGCTTCTCCAGAAAGTTTAATCAAAATTCGTTTATTTGACATAATTCTCCTTTATAAAAAAAATACAAATAATTGTATTTTTATTTAATAACTATTTTTTAACTTGTTGTGCAACTTCATCCACAAAACTTATTTGATTTTTCTCAATACCTTCTCCAACTTCATATCTAATGAAATTAGTTAAATTAAGATTATTTTCTTTTAATACTTGTTTGATTTTTTTATCAGTGTCAATTACAAATAATTGTTCAACTAAACAAATTTCTTCATAATATTTTCTAATACGACCTTCAACCATTTTTTCAACAATATTAGCTGGTTTACCTTCATTAAGTGCTTCGTTTTTCAAAATTTCTTTTTCTTTATCGATTGTAGTAGAATCTACTTGATCAATATTTAAGAATAATGGTTTTGAAGCAGCTGTATGCATTGCAATTTGCTTACCAACATCTTGATTATCTCCATCAAATACTAAAAGAGTTGATATTTGACCACCCATATGTGAATAAGCAGCAAACATTTGATTTTCATCTTTAGTATATGCTTTAAATCTTCTTAAGTTTATTTTTTCACCAATTGTAGCTGTACCACTTGTAATTAAATCTTTAATTTTTTGGCCATTAACTTCAACTTTTAAGCCTTCTTCTAATGTTTGTGCATCAGAATCTAGTAATCCATTAGTTATTGTATTTAATAAGTCTAAAAACTGTTCATTTTTAGCGACAAAATCTGTCTCTGAATTCAATTCAATTACAATTGCTTTATTTTCATTTACAGCAATTTTTGTAAGACCTTCAGCTGCTACTCTATCACCTTTTTTAGCTGCTTTAGCAATTCCATTTTCGCGTAGCCAATCAATTGCTAAATCAACAGATCCATTAGTTTCATCTAATGCTTTTTTACAATCCATCATTCCAGCACCTGTTATACTACGTAATTCTTTAACTAAACTTGCTTTTACCATTTTTTTCTCCTTATATCAGTTTTATCTTTTTACTTTACCTTCCATAACAGCATCAGCCATTTTATGAACAATTAAACTAATTGATTTAATTGCATCATCATTTGCTGGTATAAAATAATCAAAATCTTCTGGATTAGAATCTGTATCTGCCATCCCCAAAATTGTTATACCTAATTTTTTAGCTTCTAAGATTGCATTTTTTTCTTTCTCTGAATCAACAACAAAGATTGCTTTAGGTAATTTTCTCATATGACGAATTCCACCTAAGAAACGTTCTAATTTCATCATCTCTTTACTCATTAACATTTGCTCTTTTTTTGGATATAAATTTATATCTTCACTTGCAAATAATTTTTCTAAGTCTTCAAGTCTTTTAATTCTTTTTTTTATTGTTTGTAAATTAGTTAATGTTCCACCTAACCATCTATTACTTACATAAGGCATGCCACATCTTTCAGCCTCTTCTTTAATTGTATTACTTGCTTGTTTTTTAGTTCCAACAAATAAAATTTCACCTTTACCAGCAATTAATCTCATTTGTGCATATAATGTTTCACTTTTTTTTGAACTTTTTTGTAAATCTATAATATGAAAACCTTTACGATCTGTATATATATACTCTTTCATTTTCGGATTCCATTTTTTCTTACTCTCACCAAAGTGAGCTCCTGTTTCTACTAATTCTTTTGTTGATAATGCCATATTTCCTCCTGATTTGTTATTTCTAATACTCGCTTTTAATACCACTTCGCATTGAGCACTAGGTATTTAAAAGAATGGCCGAGTATGTTTTTTTATTTTCACCACTAGTTAAATTATAACACATTTGTAAAGCTTAAGTGTATATTTTTACAATTCATCAATTTTAATAATTTTATTATCAATAATCAATTTTCTTTAATCAAAAATTAAGTCTAAATTTATTATGTACTTAAAAGAAAATAAATTTTCAAAATTATTTTCAGTAAGTATTTTAAGTAGATATTTAATTATTCCCCCACTTAATACAATAGTAATATTTTTATCATAAATTGCTAATTAAACTAATTTATTAATTGCACCAATTGTTCCATATAAAGTAAACACAAACATTTGAGTGACTCTATCAATATTATAGTCAATTTCTTTATATTTTGAAACACTTGGTAAATTATCAATCTTTGAAAAGATAGAATCACCTACTAAGTTTAATACCGGATAAATATATCGATTATCATAATTACCTTCTTTATATACATCAACTGTTATGAAAGTTCCGATATATACTATAATAATATTATCTTAATATTTATTGAATGAACCATAAGCACAAATTATTCTATCTGACCATTTCTTATATATTAATGTACCATTAACTTGGAATAATTTATCCTATTTCTGATTATATAAGAAAATAATTAATAAATATTTAATTTTTTTTTTTTTGTTAATTGATGATTGACTGAAGAAATTAATACTTTTTCTTTATTAGTAAGCAAATCAATAATCTGTTTATTTTCAATAGTAAAATTTTGTTGTATTCTAAAATTTTAGCATAAGAATTACTCACATCTATTAAAATCATTGTGTTTCAGTTCTAACAACATCAATAATTTTAGTTATATCTGCCATTGCACCGATACCAAATTCATTAGATGCTAAAAGGGCTACTTTAGGATCAATAAAAGTAACACCTAAATTTTTTAGTTTATTAATATTGTCTTTAATAATTTTATTTTCATACATCTTTGTATTCATCGCTGGGGCTATGATTATATCTTGAGGATTAGCAACAATTAGCATTGTAGATAACAAATCAGCACAAAGTCCATTTGCAAGTTTGGAAATAGTGTTTGCAGTAGCTGGGGCTATGATTAGTTTATCGGCTTGATTAACAAGGTCTATATGATCTATTTTATTTGATTCATTACTAAATAGATCTAAGTAAACTTTATTTTCTGATAAAACCTGTAATGTAAAAGGCGTAATAAACTTAGTTGCTGATTTAGTCATTACAACATTTATTTTATATTCCTTTTTTAATTCACTAATTAAATCAGCTGATCTGTATGCAGCAATTGAACCGGTAACACCAATTATTATATTTTTCATTTTAAACTCCTTTTAGTTTTAATTCTTTTAAAATAATTTTAACTATTTCATGCTAATTATATGCATTTATCACTTTATTATCAAATAAAATTGAAGCCTTATACTTATCTTTATGAATTACTTCTTTTATATTGCCAATTATAATTTCACTATTTGTTTTAATTTTTAGAAAATTTTACTAATTCATTTATCGTAATACGTAATAATAATTTGTAAGATATTAATTTTATATTAAGATTTATTTTTAAATATTAGATAATTCAAATGAATTATTTACTAGAAATTAATTTAACATTTACATTTTTTATAAATAAACCATCTGGCGAATGAATATAAACAATATTATCAACAATATTAACTAATTGTTTGGCAAATTCAAAACCTAACCTTCCATTTGAGGATTTTTTAATTGTTCTAACTTGATCAAGTATAACATCCATTGGTCCACCAGTAATTATTTTTTTCATATTAACCTCTTTAATTATACCATAAGAAAACACATAACTAAACTAGTTATGTGTTTATAAAATTTAAGTATTATTAAAATTATTTTTCTTCAATTACTTCTTCTTCAATTACTTCTTCTTTAATATTATTATTTATTTTATTATCAATCTTCATAAAAGCTGGTGCTTGAATAATATTATTTATTTGATTATTTAATCCAACTAATTGAGGGTAGTAAAAATTACCATCAGTTGCAGGAATAAGCCAATCATCAGAACTAAATATTAATGTGTTTTGATACCAAGATGGATCTTGTAAGTTAGTGTATGATGCAATTGAACCAACAGGTTCAAAAGTACCTTTATTATCACCAACTACTACAGCTTCGTATACTAGCTGATCTAAGAAATTTCCGATTTTAATATTTTGCATTTCATATGCATAACTATTAGTAATTACGCCATTTCTTGTGTTTTCTCCAACTAGTCCTCCCACACTATTTCCTCCAACATCATTATAAGTATCCACAGTTACATTTCCTGTAGCAAAACAATTTTCAATTGTACCACTATTTGTTCCAGACAATCCTCCTGCTCTTGGACTATCAGTATCTGATGCGATTACATCACCTATTGCATAACACTTACTAATGTTTCCAGAATTACTATTAACTAATCCTGCTGATGAATTATCATATGTGACATTAGATGTTGAATAAGAATTAGTTATTTCTCCAGAATTACTTTTAACTAATCCTCCTGCACTTCCAGAGCCTAACATGTCTCCTGCTGAATAACTATTTGTTATTATTCCAGTATCAGTATTTGTCATAACTAATCCTCCTGCACCTCCAGAGTTTTCTATATCTCCAGTTGCATAAGTGTTAGTTATTTCTCCAGAATTTGATAATACTAAACCTGAAGCATTATTTTCAAGTTGTGATGGTACTGTATTAGTTAAATTAATATTACCAGTTGAATAGCTATTTTCTATTGTAGCCCCTTCGTTATTTTCTAAAATAAAACTTGAAGCATCATCGATTAAACCATTATTATTTGTAACTCCAATTGAAGATGTAGAATTTATTATTTGACCATCATTTATAATTGCAAATGGTGCTGAATGTGTAATGCTAAGTAAAAAAGGTATGTCTAGATCTGTTGTTTGATCATCACCAGAAATATTAACACTTTCAATATTACCACTGTTATAACCAATTAATTCACCTTGAAATAATGATGTAACCTTAGTTAAATCACTATATGAATTATTCACATCTAATGCGGTGAAATTTAAATTATTTATTTCTCCTGTAACGTATGGAAATAATGCACTTATAACCCCATTATATGTATTTTGATTAGAGACATCTGAATAAATTTCAATATAACTATTACTATATAAATCACTAACTGTCATTCCATTACCATTTAATTGACCACTAAAAGGTGTGCTGTTTGCTGTATCTACTTCTAATGAATCATTGTATACTAAATCACCAATTGAATCAAATCCATCAGTATCCCACAAAGTTGAATCTGTTGTTGTTGAACAGTCAATATCATTTAGTAAATAATATGTTTCATCTAATGTCCAACTATTATTATGGGTTATAGATGAATTATCTGTTGAAGTTTGACCACTACCAATACTTTCTAAGTCTTTACAACTTTCAACAACGCCATATATATCTAGTTCATTAGTTTCAGTTACATCTATTATGCTAGATTCAGTAACTACAATATTATTTTTAATACTTAATTCTGTATTATTTATAATATCAAAATCACCTAATGCATTTACAGTATATACAATTGTATAAGTTTGTGATGCTGGAATGCTATCAAATGATAATCCACTACTAATATCACCATTTAAATCAGCACTAATATCTTTTCCATCTTTATCTGTTACACTTGTAATTACTGCATTTGCACTATCAAGGAATACATCGTCTAATTCACTTTCAATTTTAACTTCATTAGTATCTAACGTTGATAAACTATTATCTAGAACTATTGTATATGTTAATGTTTCTGATGTACTTAAATAATCATCATTTTTTTCTTGACTTAATGATACTGTAGCATTAAAATCAAGTGTTCCAAGTGGCAGCTCTATAACATTATTATTTTGATTATTTAAATTTATTAATTGTGGATAATAATAATCTGTTCCATCATTTAAACCAACTGACCAATTATTATCAGTATCCCAATTTAATGTTGATTTATACCACTCAGGTGAGTTGGTTAAATTAGAATATGATGAAATTTCAGCATTTGATGAAGTTTCATTACCAACAAGCGTGTCTAAAGAAACTTCTACATCATTTAATAGCTGAAGTTCATAACCATAACTATTTGTTATTGTTCCATTGTTTTCTACAATTAATGCAGATGCTGTTGTTGTTCCAATAATATTACTAGCAGAAAAACTATTTTCTACTATTCCTATATTGGAACCTATTAATCCAGCACCTGTTATTGAAGAGATATCACCTGTAGCGTAAGTATCTTTAATTTGACTTCTATTTACTCCAACTAACCCTGCTACATTTAATTCTCCCAATATATCAGATGTAGAATAACTGTTTTCAATTGTTCCATCATTTGAACCAACTAATCCTGCTGTATTATTAATACCATTAACTACACCTGTTGTATATGTATTTGTAATTGTACCTAAATTTGATCCTACTAATCCTGCCGTATTATCTTTTCCTGTAATATCAACATTTGTTAATCCAATACTATCAATTGATGAACTAGCCTCAACTTCGGAAAATAGCCCAATATTGCTGTTATCTGAATCTATATATAGCTGATCAACAGTATAACCTTCTCCATAAAATTGTCCACTGAAGTTATTAATTGGATTAAATCCATCTTCTCCATATAAACTTACTTCTTTTGTTTCACTACAGTCAATATCTTTACCTAAATAATAAATATCATCTGAAGGCCATAAAGTAGTATGACTAGATCCTTGGTAATCTATTGTTGTACCAATACTTTCTAAATCTTTACATGTTGTAACTAAATGTGTATCAATTGGTATTATTGCTTCATCTGTTTTTGTTGATACTTCATCTTTATAATCTACACTAACATTACTTGCTATTTGATCATTGTCTGCTGGTAAAATAAAAGTATCTTTTGCTACCATTGTAAAATTAATTTCATAGATTGACCCACTGACTATTTGATTAAAGCTAATTGTATTATTAGTTTCATCAATATCATCAGCAGTAACTTGTGTTGGTGGGGTAGTTGATGTATCCAAAATAGTTATATTGGTTTTATCAATATTATTACTAACCAAGTTTTGATCACCTAAATTATATGTAACAACTACTTCTTCTTCATTTACATCTGCAAGGCTATTATCTAAGGTTGTTGTATATGTTAATTCTTCACCTTTACTTACTTTCTGATTACTATCACTATCACTTACTTGATAACTAATATTTAAATCAGGAGAAACTTCAACTTGAACTTCTTTGACAGCTTCAAGACCAATAGTGTTTTTGACACTTAATTTAACAGGATATTGATCAGAAATATTAATATCTACTGAACTTTCATCAACATTATCTTCAGTTAGTATAATTTCACCATCTTTACTGTCATATGCAAATGCATTATATGTTTCTGGATTATCTAATTTAACTCCTCCATTATTTCCAATTGGAATGATAATATCTTCTCCATATATATAAGGACTTCCATCTATTGGCATTGTATCACCTTCACCTATTACAACTACATTTACTAATTTAGATTGACTATCTACACTTAATTCAACTGGATAAACATCTGGCTTTGTTGTATCAATTTTATCTACATCTGATTGCTTTATAGCTATATCTCCAGTTCTATTTCCAATTGTTTTATTATATGCAAAACTTTTATAGCTGTCTGGTTCACTGAAATCTGGATATTCAGTGCTCATTTTATTAGCCTGAACTATTATATCTTCACCATATACATATGTATCATTTTCATCAATTATCTGATCGCTCACTACAAGAGTTTGTATATCAGAACCTATTTTTCCATTATATGTTGCAGACATTTCTATTGTGTATTCTCCAACTGTTTCAGTGCTAACTTTTTTGAAATTCTTAAAAAAGCTAGACCCTTGATTTACAATTTCAATAGCTACACTTTCATCTTCTAAATCTATTACTTGATTATTTTCATCAATATAAAAACCAAATTCACCAAATGTATCAACTGTTACTTTATCATCAACTAATACATAGCCAGTTTCCCCATATAAATTTACTTCTTGGTCTTTAACTGTTGTAACATCATCAAGTACATAGTAGTGAAGATTCAATGACTTACCTTCAATTGTTAAAACAACATTGTATCTACCTTGTTCTTGATAATTAACATTACTATCATCAATTAATATTTGATCACTTAAATCATCTTCTCCTTTTGTTGCTAAAGCTTGGAAAGTATTATAATTAATATTATTATCTCCCACTTGTCCATAACCATTTGTTGCCGTTAATTCTATTTCATCTTCTGGTTCAGTTGGTTCTACAGGCTTTATAACACCATCATTACTCTCTCCTGGAATTGTTACAGATGGAATTTGCGTATTACTATCCCCTACTAAGTCTTGTCCACTTGTATCGTAGTAGTTTAATTCTATTTCTTCCTCTGTTGTTGATTCAGTAACTTCTTGTTCTATTACTTCCATACTATTTGTAACATTACTACTTGTTTCAATAACGTCTGCTCCACTTGCTTCCCACACTAGCATTTGTCCTGCTACTAAGTCAATGGGATCATTACTTGCATTGTAAGTATCCTCTGTTGCTTTAACTATTTGTTTAATCTCTGTTTGTGCATCTACCGATAACTTGCTATATTTTGTATTATCAGGATTAGTTAAA
>CALDDH010000003.1 GCA_937936465.1 uncultured Mycoplasmatales bacterium
TTCTATTTTTAGTTCTTTAGAATATTTTTTATTTTTTCTAGACATACTTCCTCCTAATAATTAAATAATAACAAAGAAATACAGAATATAATTATATATTCCGTATCTTTTTTATTTTCTTCATTTTTCTGGACCTACTCAAAAAATTAACTTAGTTTTTTTTAATAATTTAATTAAATTGTATTTGCATGAAATTCATTATTTATTTGGTATGTAGGTGTTATATATATATATGGACCATTTGTTTCACTAAGTATACCAACAAGTTCAATTCCACCATTAACATAACGGAAAACCGGTGATCCACTAGCTCCACCATCTACTTGTGGTTTGCCATCTACATTATAGTCTTTATAGTAAAAGGTTTGTCCCTTAGGCCTTTCATCATCTCCTTTATAAATACTTATAAATTCATATGTATAATTAGTTAAACTAGAATACATATATACAGTCTCACCCTGTTCTATTGGACTATTCATCTCAGAAATAACAGGTGTATGAACTGTGCCATTGTCCATTATATATGGGTTATATGTATTATCATCTAAATCAATATATCCATAATCAATATTTTCATCAGGATCAATTAAAACATCTTCAGAGATACCAATTTTTGTGCCTGATTCATTAAATACCTCATCATCAACCATAAAACAGTGACCTGCGGTCATTAAAAATTGTTCATTATCATTTGAAGTAACATTATAACCAGCAGTACATTTATAATCTCCATTTTCATCATAAAGACCCATACCTCCGTCAATTGAGGCATATAATTTTATATTTTCATTAGATATTATTAATATAAAAATTAAAATTGATAAAATTTGTATTAATTTTTTATTTCTTACTATCATATGTATTCTCCAATAATTTTTTTATAATTAAATTCTATTTTAATAAATAAAAAAATATTTTAAACAAATAACTTACTTGTTTAAAACACTTTTTAAAATGGTGTCCTGTACAGGATTTGAACCTGTGACCCTTTGATTAAAAGTCAAATGCTCTACCAACTGAGCTAACAGGACATCTAATTAACTAACCTCTATTATTGTATCATATTTCAATTTAAATTGCAAGTTTTTTTCTTTTTTTTATATGGCGTCCTGGAAGGGATTCGAACCCCTGACCGATGGCTTAGAAGGCCATTGCTCTATCCTACTGAGCTACCAAGACACATAATAAAGTATACTACATCTTAACAACTTTGTCAAATGTTTTTACAATTTTCAATGGAATAATCACAATGAACTTTACCATTTTCATAGTATAACTCTAAGATACTATCTTTGTGGTATTCATTTAATTTATAACTTTTATCTAATACAATTGTTTTATAATTTCCAGTCTTTTTATCTATTATTAAATCAAGACGACCTTTTTTAGATTTCTTACCTTGATCAGTAATTGGATTTTTATAAACTTTTTGTAGTTTATTATCTCTTATAATTGCTGAGCACTTAATTGCAAATTTATGTGTATCACGATTTATACTTGATTTTTCATTTCCTTGTAATAATGAACCACCAATTCCAAAACTAATATTATCTGCGCTATATCCATTTTCAATCATTACATTTAAAATATCATATATTTCATTTGAGTGAACACCATCACCTTGAATTAATTTAACATTATTCAATACTTTATAACCTTTTTGATTAACTTTGTAACCAAAACTTTTAGATAATTTATCTAACCCTAATAATATATTTGTTTTCGCATCTCCACTATCTGGCCTTATAACTAATGTTCCTTTATTTGCTATGACATCGTCTTTTAATTCTTCCCACATATCAAGCGAACGTGCAAAATCCCAACTATCAGAAACACATGCATATACATTATACTCACTTGAAAATTGTTTAATCATATTTTGATAAGCTAATTTTTCTTGCTTAGCATTATCACCCCAACAAGTTATCGTTGAATGTTCACTTGCTGGTATAGAAAAACCAGCCATTGGACTATTGTAATATTTTCGACCACACATGATTGCTGCTAGTGTGTCTGTACCTGCAAAATTAGTTAAATGAGCCAAACCACCAATTGCTGCGCTCTCTTCACTAGAAACACCACGATATCCAAAATCATGAAGCATAAACGGCAAGGAATCAAATGTATCAGCACTTTTAATTAGTGTTTGCTTAAGCATTTTATGAACATTATAACCAAATGTTGCAACTGTTGTTGGGTACCAAACTTTTAAAAGTAATGTTTCCACCCATCCAACAAGCCAAAAAAGCTTTTCATCCGTTGATTCTATCGTCATTAAGACATTTCTTCTAGGAACTACAACACCTTCTTTAACCGCTCTAATTCTAAGTGGTAATTGACCACTATGCTCAGTTACTACTTTCATCCATCCATCATATGGAAATGGAAGCCCATGAAGTTTTAAGACTTCTTGAGCTTCATCTACCATATTTTTTGTAATTTCTTGACTTAAATATTTTTTAATATAATATTGTAATCCGAAAAATTTAATATTTGGTTTAACTATATTTGATGTACTTCCTCCACGACTTTCCAAATAACTATGCATATAAGTTATATTTTCTGGATACTGAGCATTATGGGAAAATTTGTAACTATCACTCATTAATATTATATTTTGCATTTTTTATCCTTTTTAATTTTCAATATCATCAATTATTTCACTTAAGTTTAATTCTTTTTCCGCATCACTTAAAATATCTCCAGCATTAATGAAATAATTTGCCATGTTTTCTAAATGGTCACCCATTCTTTCAATATCTGATATTAAATCGACATAAAAGACTGTTGTTTTTCCATACTTAGATTGTTCTTGAACACGGTTTAAATGGTTTTTCGTATATTTTCTTTCCATTTTATCTAAATGTTTTTCATTCTCATATATCATACCGACAATGTAATGGTCACCTGTTTCATACATTTTAATTAAATACTTTAAACCTTTATTAACAACTTTAAGCATTTTAACTAATTCTTCTTTAACAACATCTTCAATCTTTTCTCCATTATCTAAAAACATTTCAACTTTAGTTACAATATTTTCTGATAAATCTCCAATACGCTCTAAATCTCCAACAGAATATAAATATCCATACGCTTTTTTCATTGTTTCTTCATCTAACATTTGATTAGATAAATCACGCATGAAAATTCTAATTCTTTTATCAAATGTATTTACTGCAAACTCTAACTGAAGAACATGTGCATAATATTTTTTTTCTTTTGTTTCAATAAATAAAATAGAATCCTCAATTTGTCGTTGAACAATTTTAATCATGTGGACTAATCCATTTTTACCTTGATCAATTGCCATAAGTGGAGCTGTTGCAATTAAATTTTCATCTAAGATATGTTCATGAATATCAATTGTTTTTTCTTCTTCTGATATAGGAATAATAAACTTCACAAATTGTTCAATATTACTAATAAAGAACATTAATATTAAAGCAATGGTTACATTAAAAAAGAAATGTGAAAAGGCTATTTGTAAAAATAAATTATTTGGCGCTAATGTCATTATAAATGTTTCATAAAAATCAATTCCACCTAAAACATACATGATTATGAAAAATAAAACTGTTCCAAATAAATTAAAACTAAAGTGTGAGAATGCAGCTCTTTGAGAATCACGACTTCCACCAATTGATGCTAAGAAAGATGTTACTGTTGTACCGATATTATCACCTAGTAAAATTGAAAAGGCAATTGAAAATGGGATAGCTCCTGATGCATAAATAACTTGCAGAATACCAATTGTTGCACTTGATGATTGAACAAGCATTGTAAGGATAGCCCCAATTGCAATTCCTAAGATAGGAGTTTGCGCTACTGCACTCATCATTTGCTCAAATTGTGGTGTATCTGCTAATTGACTAAGTGGCGCATCCATTAATGCCATACCATAAAATAACATTCCAAATCCTAATACTATTTGTCCTCTTAATCCATTCTTTCGACGATTGGAAAACATATAAACTAATGCTCCAACAAATATAAATAATAATGCATAATCTTTAATTTTCAAACCAAGTAAAAAGGCAGTAACTGTTGTTCCAATATTAGAACCAATTATAACCCCAATTGACTGCGTTAAACTCATAAGACCAGCTCTAACTAATGAAATCGTTAAAGCGGTTGTTCCTGAAGATGATTGAATAAATACAGTTACAAAAATACCTACTAAGATACCCATGTATTTATTAGATGTATATTTGTTAATTAAATCACGTAAATTATCTCCAGCTAACTCTTTTAAGGACTCACCCATTAATTTAATCCCGTATAAAAAGATTCCTAGTCCACCCAATAAAAATAAAATATTTTCTTGAGTAAAAAATTGCATAGTTTCCATTAGTTTCCTCCAAGGCTTTATTATTTATAATACATACCAAAATAGTATAACAAAAACAGAAATAAACACAACAAAAAATCTGTTTTTTATATATTTTCTAGTTTTTTATTTTTATTTAGCCAAGGTATATATATTATGTTATAATTACTAAAACTTATATTCAAATTATTTTAATCTTCTTTGTCAATAAATTCAATTAATTATACAAAGTTTTTTAAAAATTAAAAAAGGAGCAATAAATGGAAAAAATAGATTTTAAATACGGTGTCAATGAATCACCTAAAAAGAAAGGTGAATTATTTACATTAAGTATTCAACATGTCTTTGCAATGTTTGGTTCAACTATTTTAGTGCCTACATTAATTGGAATTGATATTTCAGTTAGTTTATTTACAGCTGGAATTGGAACACTTATTTATTCACAAGTAACAAATAAAAAAGTACCTGTATTTATTGGATCATCATTTGCTTACATTGGAATACTAACAATGCTTAATAATCAGTATGGGGCAAATGGAATTGCAAATGCTGTTTTAAGTGTTGGTTTATGTTATGTTATCTTATCAATTATTATTCATTTTTCTGGTACTAATTGGCTTGATAAAATATTACCTCCAATTGTTATTGGTCCAACAATAATTGTCATTGGATTAAGTTTATCAACTGTTGCAATTGGTAACAGTGGGTTAGCTGAAGGGGACTTTTCTTTAGCTAATGCAATAATTGCCACATCAACCCTCCTAGCTGCCACTTTAACAATTTTAAAAGGTAATACGACCCTTAAAACAATCCCAATTATTATTGGAATTGTTACAGGTTACATAGTGGCACTTTTAATTGATCCATTCACTACAGATGATATTGTCAACACATCGGCTATTTTCACTAATGGATTATTTCAAATGCCAGAATTTAGGTTGCCTTATTTCAATTATGACTTTAGTTTTCAATTAAGTATTTTCTTATCTGTAATTCCATTAGTTTTAGTTACTATATCTGAGCATATTGGTGATCATTATGTTTCTAGTGCAATGATGAATAAAAACTTCTTAAAAGATCCAGGTCTTTCAAAAACAATCTTAGGTGATGGACTGGCAACAATTGCAGCTGGTTTATTTGGAGGACCTGTTAATACAACATATGCTGAAAATACTGGTGTAATTATGTTAACCCGTGTAGCAAGTATTAAAGTAATTAGATTAGCTGCTGTTTTTGCAATTATTTTAGCTTTCTTATCACCAATTAGTGGCTTTATTAATTCAATTCCAATTAGCGTCATGGGAGGAATATCAATTATCTTATTTGGAATGATTGCTCAAAATGGAATTAAAATTTTAATGAATTCAAATATTGATATTAATCATCCAAGAAATTTAATAATATCATCAGTAATTTTAGTACTTGGAATCGGAAATGCAACGATTTCATTTTACATTGGGGACCTTCAATTTATGTTTAGCGGAATGTCACTTGCTGCACTGTCAGGTATTTTACTACATGTATTTTTACCACAAAAAGATGTATCATATAAACAGAATAATACTTAAATTTTATTTAAATCAATTATATTAGTTAATTGATTTTTGATCCCTTGTTCATGCGTAACGATAATAATTGTTTTACCACAATTATTTATTTCTTTTAAAATATCTAACACGATTTGAGCATTTTTTTTATCTAAAGAACCAGTTGGCTCATCAGCCAATATTAATTCACTAGGTTTTAATATTAATCTAGCTAAAGCAACACGCTGTTGCTCACCACCACTTAACTTATAAATTTTTTTATATAAATAACCTTCTAATCCAACTTTTTGCAAAGCTTCATTCATTTTATTTTTTTTTTGTTTTTTAGTTATTTTTAAATATGACATTGCAATATTTAGATTATAAAAAACTGTTTTATTTTCTACTAATGCATAATTTTGAAATAAATAACTTATTTTATACCTCATATATTTTTTAATATTATATGCAGTATTTTTTTTAACTTTTTCTTGATCAATAAATATTTGCCCATCATATTGATTATCTAATAAGCCAATTATATTAAGTAATGTTGATTTACCACTACCACTATCACCTGTTATACAAACAAATGAACCTTTTTCAATATTCAATTTTAAATTTTCAAATATAATTTTATCTTCATATTTTTTATTTAAATTATCAATTTTAATCATTTATTCCCCCTTTATTATATTACTAATTTGTTTTTCTATTAAAATTTTAGTGAATGTAAAAACAAATAAAATTTCAATTAAACAAAAAATTATTATCAAATAAAAACTAATATTTAAGACCATTCCAAAAATCATTAAAATTAAAAAATCAATTATTAAATATCGATAAAATTTATTAAATATTTTATTTAAACTATATCCTGACATTAACTTTACTCCAATATCCCTTTTATTAATAGAAATATAAAAATAGGTGTTATAAATCAATAAAATCGCTAAAAAGAAAATAGCAATAATGATCATCAATACATTTTTAAAAAAATTCTGCTTAGACTTTTGATATGCCTCAAAAAAATCGTCTGCCAAATAATTAACTTCTGGAACAAAGCCAATCATTTGACTCTCCTCTAAATAGGGTAGCAATTCATTATATGGGTTATCAGTATTTGTATTAACGAAATAAAACTTAGCTGAGATATCTGAAAAATATTTATTATTATATTCTTTAGTATAATCATTAACTAAATAAATTAATGGATCAATAATATATTCTTCAGACCTTACATTATATGTATAAAACTTTGTATTATTTTTATACTCAATAAAATTTATTTGATCTTCAGTAATTTGAGTTGAACTAATAAACTTGCTAGCCACTAAATCTTTTTGATTTACCTTTGACTTAGGAATTAAAATGTTATATGCATCATCTTTAATTTCACCTTGATAATTTATTGGATTAATATCTAAATAATTTTCATTAATAACTAAATTACAATCTATAAATTGTTGACAAGTATTTAAATCTTCTTGATTTCGATAATCACGACTATTTATCAAAATTCCATCTAATTCCTCTTCAGTATTTTTATAAAATTTTTCACCTGCAATATCTTGTTTTTCATCTACATCTGTAGTTGGAGGTATACCTTTCATATTAATTGGAATAGTTACATATCCTGATAATTTTTCTGTTGCTTCTTTAGAATAGTTATAATTATCTTTTAAATCAACATAATTATTTACACTATTACTTAAGAAATAAATTGTTAAAATTAGTAAAATAATTTTTACAAATAATGTCACATAATATAAACTTTTAAAACTATATTTATTTGCAATATTTTCTTTTATTTGATAATTTTGTAAAAATAAAATAATCAATAAATTTAAAATAATTAAAAATATATCTAATAGTAGTAACATTATACTTGTATGAATAGTTATCTGTAAAACTATATTTGGATTAAGTACTAAAATAATTATTAATACAATTACCACAGCCAAAATATTTAAAATTATTAAGTTCTTTGTAAAATATTTACTATCTTCTTTAATAATTTTCCAACTTGAATAACCATTTAATTGCTTTATTGCATATTCTTTTTTCTTTAAACAATTATCAATTATTAAAGATAAAATCAATATAATAAATAAGTATAATGGAAAATGAAAGAATCCATTCAAATACATTGCTTGATTATATAATTCTACTGTAGAATAACTAGAAATATTATTAATAAAATTATTAATATCTTCACTTTGACCTTTTAAATAGTATACTTTAGATGTTAAATCTTGATCCTTCATATTATTTATACTATCAATTTCATTACATCCATAAAAATTAGGAACTTTTAATTCCTGATTATTTTTACATGATGACAACTTAAAATCATTACCTTTATCATCAAACTGGTTATATATATGATGATTTTCAGATACATAATAAGTAATTATATCATTATTATTTTGATCTTTATTAAAACTTTCACTCATTACTTGTACATTATATTTATCACTTAATTGGATAATTTCATTTAAAAATTGTTTGTTCGTTACGTTACTTTTTTTACTAATTATATAAGTATTATTTGCATCTGTAATATCATTTATAAATTTATTATAGACTTGATCAATTGATATTAAAGAAACAAATAAAAAGATAAGAAGAATTATCACTCTCTTTATATTTATTCCCATTTTATTCACCTAACTCACTTGGTAATAAGCATAGTCTGCTCCACGACCAGATGGTAAAGATGCCTGCGATTGAGTTCCCGCTTTTACATTGTGATCTTTTTCATATGCACCTGCATAATTAATTACTGAAGAACCATGTTCTTTCTTTTCATGATCATAATAAGAATATACTACACTACTATTAACACCATGCGTCCAATATCCTCCACTAACATAATCACTAGCCATCAATGTTGCAGGTAGTAATGTTAATCCTGCGATTATTATAAATAAAATTATCTTTTTCATAAATCCTCCTCTTTAAATTCAGATTGTTTTTTTTTATAATGTTTCTTCACCTTTACTCCAGTTCATTGGACAAAGTCCACCAGATTGACAAGCTGTTAAAATTCTTAATATTTCATCTGTATTTCTTCCAACATTTAAATTGTTAATTGTTGCATGCTCTAATATTCCATCAGGTGATACAATGAATAATCCTCTTAATGCCGCACCATCTTCTTTAATTAAAATCCCGAATTGTTCAGATAACGCATGTGATACATCTTCTAGTAATGGAAACATAACTTTACCAATCCCACCATCATTAGCTTCTTTATCTGTCCATGCTTTATGAACATGAACTGAATCAGTTGAAATACCAAAAACTTCAGTTTCATTATCTTTAAATTCTTGATACATTTCACTCATAGCAACTATTTCTGTTGGGCATACAAATGTAAAATCTTTTGGCCAGAAAAATAAAATTGTCCATTTTCCATGTTTCATATTATCTGCCAATGATACAGTTCCAAATTCACCATTTGCTAATAATGCTTCCGCTTGAAAGTTCTCAACTTTTTGCCCTACTTTTACTTCTGATATATATTGTCTCTTATCCATAATTCTCCTTTAATTTTAGTTTTTTACAGTTAACTTATAACATATCTACATCTTAATGTCAAATTTATTTCCACGCATTATTATTAATATCTAAGTCAATATACTCAGATTTAAATTGACGATTTGGGTTATCTTGATAATCTTTAAGAACTGCAAAGATATTTTTCCTTAACATAATCAATCCGAAAATATTGAAATAAAATAATAGTGCAGATAAATTATCTGATATTGTAAATAATTGACCTAAATAGATTGCTAGAAATGGTCCAATTAAAACCATCATAATAACTATTAAGTTATAAAAAGTAATTGCACCTTTAACAACAACTTTACTTTTATTTTGAAATAAATATTTGACACTTTGTTGTCCATATACAGCAACAGATAAAATAGATGAAAAAGCAAAGAAAAATAAAAATATTGATAATAATTTTCCTCCTTGAATAAAGACTGCATCAAATGCTATAGTTGCGATTTGTGCACCATCATTACTGACAACTAAATTATTATATCCTAAATCATATCCAGCTAGAATAACAACAAATGCCGTTGCTGAGCAAATCAAAATTGTATCTATAAAAACAGTAATCATCTGAACAGCACCTTGCTCTACAGGATGCATTACATCGGCACTTGCACCTGCAATTGCCCCTGAACCTTGACCTGCTTCATTTGAGAATATTCCTCTTCTTACACCATTTGAAAAAGCTAAAAAGAATCCACCCCCAATTAAAGCTTGCGATGTAAATGCATTTGAAATAACTATTTGGAAAAAAGTTGGAATAAAACTAATGTTAAATATTACAATTATTCCAACCATAATTAAATAACCAATTGTCATAATTGGTACAATTATTCCAGATATAGTTGAAATTTTCTTCATTCCACCAAAAACTGAATAAGCAACTAATCCAGCTATAATAATTAGTATTGAAATACCAATAGTTGAATTAAGATCAATACCAAATGCTTGATATACTGATGATGTTATTACATCAGTATGCATTGATATAAATACTGTTCCAAAACTTAAAATCATTGCAAGTGAATAAAAAACTGCAATTAATTTATATTTACTCCCTAAACCTTTACGTATGTAATAACTTGGTCCCCCGACATATATATGATCACTGTTTTTTTCTTTATAAAGTTGCCCTAAAACTGTTTCTGAAAAAGCTGTTGCCATCACAAATAAAGCAACTACCCACATCCAAAATATCGCTCCTGGTCCTCCAATAATCATCGCAAATGTTACTCCTGCAATATTACCACTTCCAACTCTTCCACCAACAGATATTGCAGCTGACTTAAATGATGATATCCCTTCTGATTTATTATCTGTACTATTATTAAGTAACTTTTTCCAACCTAATTTAAAATACATAAATTGCACAAAATTCATTTTATATGATAAATAAACTGCTACAATTGGAATCCCATATATGTAAAATGGGTTTGTTGCTAAAAATGATAGTGAATCATTTAAAAAGTTTATTATAATTTCAAACATTACTTCTCCCTTTAATTAAATTTACTTTTATTGATAAAAGAATTCAAATCCTAAATCATTAATATTTTTCACTATTTTTTCAACTTCTTCTTCTACCTCTTTTGAAGTTAAAGTTTTATCTTGATTCATAAATTCAACTTTAAAAGTTATTGATTTTTGTTCATCATCTTTTAAATAAACATCAATTAATTTATAATCAATTAAATAATCAATTCCATTAAATATTTTTCTAACTTGATTATATAATACATCTTGCTTTACAACAATTGTTAAATCTCTATGAATTGATGGTAAATTTGATACTTTTTGATATTCAATGTTTGGAATGAAACTATCAATTAAACTATCTAATGTAATTTCAAAAACAAAAACTGGATATTTAACTTTTTTTAAATAATTCGGATTTAATTGACCAACAAAACCAATATTATTACCTTTATATTTTATTGTTGCTGATGCATATTTATTTAATTGACCAATTGAATCTTCAAGTTCTAAATACTCAACATCTAAATTATTAAATAAATTATCTTCTACAATGCCTTTTAAATCAAAGAAATCATACTCTCGGTTATTACCTTGATATTGATTTTGATATTGACCCGCTACAACACCTGCGACTTTTAATTCTTCAATAATTTTCTTGTTTTTCTCATAATAAATATTTCCGATTTCAAAGATCTTAATTTCTTTTTTCTGACGATCTAAATTATATTTAGTTACTTCTAATAGTGACGGTAATAAACTTTGGCGATAAACTTTTCTTTCATTAGATATTGGATGACTTACATATACTCCAGTATTCAAAATACCTGAAAATTGATTAAGTAAATTATCAGTCGTTAACGAATATGTTAATGTTTGATCGATATTGGCATTCAATAATCTTTTTTCAATATATCTTTCAACTTTAAAGCGATTAGACGCAACTTTAGATTCAATAGTATTAAATGTATATAATTTATCACTAATTTCAATATTATCCATATCATAAATTCTAATGATTTCTTCTAATAAGTCATTTTCATAATTAATATCATGTCTTGCTTCTGGCACCTCAAATTCAATTTGATTATTATCTTCTTTAAGTATAATAAAACCTAATAGTTGTAAAATATTTTTAATTTCTAGCTTATCTATTTCGATTCCTAATACTTCTAAGACTGATTTATAATAAAATATTTGACTTTTTTTAAGCGCTTTAAATTCAACTGCTATATTAATATTTGAAATATTATCAGCTTCAATATGGTTAAGTAATTCTTTGTGAACATTTGCAAGTTGGCTCCCATCAACTCCCTTTTCAAACCTAATTGAAGCCTCTGTCTTACCTTTAACATTCTTAGCACTTAATCTTGTATGCGTTTGATCAAAGATTGCAACTTCAGCTATAATATTTTTAGTTTCTTTAGTTATTCTCGTCTCAAAGCTACCCATAACTCCTGCTATTGCAATTACTTTTTCCTGATCACAAATAACTTGACTACCGATACTAATCTTGTACTCTTGATTATCAAGTCCTGTAAATAGTTCTTCTTTATTAGTTAATTTAATAGTGATATTACCAACTACCTTATCTAAATCATACATATGAGTAGGAATTCCATATTTAAACATCATATAATTACTTAAATCAACTAAATTATTTTGTGCTTTAATGCCTTGTTTTTGTAAGAAATATTTAAATTGATTACTATTAGTATCAACTTCTATATTATGAAATGTTTGCATTGAAAAATATTTAGTTTCATTAACTTCATTATTAATAATTAATTGATTATCAATAAGTTTAAATTCTTTTTTTTGAACTATAGTCTCGTTATCAGTTAAGTACTGTCTAAGTCTTGGATCATATTGCATAACAGCTTTTAGATCCTTACTTATTCCAAGATAATTTTGACAGTCTCCGCGATCAGCTGTTAATGAAACATCTACTATTTGATCATCTAAACCAATATACTTTAATGCATCATCTCCTATAATAGCTGATGAATCTAATAGATGAATCCCATCGCTGTCTATTTGATTTAATACTTTATTTGAATAACCAACTTCTGATAAAGAACAAATCATTCCATTTGACTCAACACCTTTTAAAATAATTGGTTTAATTTGTAAATCAATTGATTTTAAGTCAGTTCCAACTTTCGCAACAATAACCTTTTGACCTACTGCAACATTAGTTGCTCCACAAACTATTTGTAAAACTTGATCACCCACATCTACTTTAGTAATATTTAACTTATCGGCATCAGGATGTTTTTCTTTTTCTAAAACATGACCAACGCATATTAAGTCTGATTGCTGGTAACTAATTACTTCTTCGACTTCATGTCCTAATTGAACTAGTTTTTTAGTTAATATATCAACAGGTAAATTAATCTGATATTTCTTAAGTTCATTAATTGAATATTGCATTTTTATGCCTCCTTTTATTTATTAAATTGTTTTGTAAAATTAAAATCATTAATATAAAAATGCCTTATATCTTCTATTTGATACTTAAGCATTGCAATTCTTTCAACGCCGATTCCAAATGCAAAACCAGTATATTCTTTAGCATCAAAACCTGCATTACTTAAAACATTTTGATGAATGATACCTGCACCTAATATTTCAATCCAACCAGTTCTTTTACATATATTACACCCATCACCTTGGCATTTACTGCAACTTATATCAACTTCAACACTTGGCTCTGTAAATGGGAAGTATGAATTTCGCATTCTTAATTTAATATTTTTATCTTTAAATATTTGTTGTGCAAAAATTGTTAATGTAGTCTTCAAGTCTTTTAATGATGCACAATTATTGGCTTTTTTCATAACAACTAATCCTTCAACTTGTGTAAACTGATGTAAGTGTGTTGCATCATCATCATCTCTACGATAAACTTTACCTGGACAGATTATTTTCAATTCTGTATTAATATTTTGACTTAAGACTCTTGACTGGACGTTTGATGTATGTGTTCTTAATAATAATTCTGGATTTATATAAAAAGTATCTTGCATATCTCTTGCTGGATGATCCTTATGTAAATTCAATGCATCAAAATTATAATAATCTGTTTCTATTTCTTGACCTTGAGCAATATCATATCCCATCTTTGTAAAGATTCCTTCAATTTCACGTGCTGTTTGTAATAATATATTTTGAATTCCTAAGTGGTTTTTACGACCAGGAATTGTTACATCAATCGCTTGATTTTTCATACTAGACTCAATTTGTAATTCATTTAATTGAACTCTTTTATTTTCAATTAAAGTACTTATTTCAGTTTTAATTTCATTTACTTGACCACCAAATTCTTTTTTATTATCACTATCTTTAATCCCTTTCATTAATTTAGATATTATTCCAGTTTTTCCTAAATACTCGACCTTCAAATCAAATAATTGTTTTTCTTCATTAACTTGATTAATTTTATTTTTAATTTCATTTATATCAATATTCATTATTAAACCTCCATTTTTATTTTATACATAATTATTGATGATGCTACTGCAACATTTAACGATTCAAAATCGATCTCTAACTTTAAGTTTTGATGATCATATTTCTTTATCATCGGATCTATTCCACTACCTTCATTACCAAATAAGATATTATATTTTATATTTGATTGATGCGTATAATTACTATCTTCATCAATAAATGTTGTCACCAATCTTAAGTTTGATTTATCTAAGTATGACTTGAGGCTTCCTTGTTTGATATTCAAATAGTAATTTGCACCCTGAATACTACGAAGTACTTTTGAATTATATAAATCAACACACTCATCACCTAAATAAATATTATTAAATCCAAATGCTTTAGCTGATCTAATTATAGTTCCTAAATTACCGGGATCAGAAATCCTATCTAGTACAATAACATGACCGTCATCAAATGTTGTTTGATCTACAATCTTAACAATTGCACAAATATTACTATTACTTCCATCAAGAATTTTTTTCATTATTTCTTGATTAATTAAATATCTACTTTTAATTTTAATATATTGATCAATTAATAATTGTTCTGTTGCAAATATCATTTCAACTTGAGATTTATCTACAGCCATTTTGACTATATTATTTCCAAAAATTAAATATTTTTTATGCATAATACGGTATTTTTTATGTTTTAATTTAGTAGCAAGTATAACATTGTGATTATTAACTGAATTAATTTCCATAAACTTTTCCTTCTGATTGTAATATTGTTGTTCCATATTCAATATATAAATCACTTGATCCACTTGCTATAATATTAATTACAATATAAGAAACACCTTTTTCATTGGCTTTTGTATCTAACTGTAGACTGTGGTTATAATTTTGATCACTAACTTGAATAACTTCATCAACTTGAGAGCTTGTAACATTACTAATATATAAATTTTTACTCTCATCGTATGATTGTATTGGTGGTGTTTGCGTTGTAAAGACTTCAATTTTACTAACCCCATCTGTAACAATATTCATATTGAAATTCATATCAATTAAGTACTCTTGATTATATTCTAAATTTTCAAATGGAAATACTAATGAAATATTAATTGTTTCTTTTGGATTTAAATTATTAATATCTAAAACATTAACAAAACCATTTGTAAAACCTTGATACTGTCTTGCTTTATTGACTTCAATATTTTCACTTACTTTTCCCGATACATAAACTCGTGGATTAATATCTTCATCAAATGCTGAAAAAAGTTGAGTATGAGCAATTAAGTTGAAAGTTAATATTAGCATTGCTATTGCAGAAATCAAATAAATTATATATATACGTTGTTTCATATTACTCCAATCATAACTATTATAACATGCTTTTATAATTATTTTTTGTTATAATTAATACATAAAGCGAGGACAAATGAAAATATTTATCATTAGGCATGGTGAGACAAGTTGGAATAGTAAATTATTGATTCAAGGTTTAAAAGATAACCCTTTAAATGAGTCTGGAGAAGCACAATCTTTACATATAAAATCTTTTTTAGTTAATCAGAAAATTGATTACGTATATTCATCACCACTTAAAAGAGCATATAAAACAGCAACACTTGCACTAGATAATCCACAAATAATAATCAATAATTATTTTTCAGAAAGAGACTTCGGACAGTTAGAAGGTCAAGATGTTAAAGTTTTTTATGAAACCTCTAACAAATCAAACTTAAAAAATTATGAAGATGATCAAACTTTATTAAGTAGAATCAAATTAGGGTTGAATAATTTATATGCAAATCATCAGGAAGATGATACTATTGCTATCTTTACTCATGCTCATGTATTAAAGTCAATTTTAATATTAATTGATAAATTAACTTATTCATATTCAACAAAAATTAAAAACTGCGCCATCTTAGAAGTTGAATATATTAATAATAAATTACTATTTAAAGCAATTCATTAACTTAGACACCTAACTCATTTTTTATTTTAGTTGTTGAAACCCCTTTCGTACGAGAAAAATAATGAACTTCACAACTAGAATTTAAATCATCAAATTCTCCTTCCCAGTCATCACCAATACAAAACACATCAACTTGATATTTCTCAATATCATTTTTTTTTTGGTCCCAACTATCTTCTGGAATTACTAAATCAACATATCTAATTGCTTCAAGCATTTTTTTCCTTGTCTCAAAGTTATGATAAGCTTTCTTATCTTTTTGTTGATTAAATTCATCTGTTGATAAACCAACAATAACATAGTCACCTAGTGCTTTAGCTCTTTTAAGCAATCTAATATGTCCATAATGCATTAAATCAAATGTTCCATAAGTAATTATCCTTTTCATCTCTTCTCCTATTTTATTGATATTGTAGTAATGTATCATGACAAATTTTTTGATAGTTATCAATCTGATTATCTAAAACTTGCTTATATAATTGATTCACTGTGTAGTTCTTAGGTGATATTAAATTATATTCTTCTAAACTAAATTTAAGCCCAATTTGTGATTGATAATTTTGATCATCTGATGAATAAAAAATAACTTTTTTATTTAATGTCATGAAATCAAAAGCAATTGATGAATAGTCAGTAATTAATATATCACATATAAGTAATAATTGATAAATATCACAAATTTGATTATTATAACAATATATATTATCAGCTATTTGATTATACTGATCATATAAATGACTTTCGTGTGGATGAAGCTTAACTATAATATTATACTCAGATAACTTATTTGCTAACTCATAAAGATCTAAACCTTGGTCTTGCTTATTTCTTTCTTTTCTCCAAGTTGGACAATAAATTAATGTTTTTTTATTTAAATCAATTTGATATTTTAGTTTAAGTTGATTAATTAACTTTAAATTATTTTGATTAGTTAATAAATACTTATTTTTTGGTAATAATCTTTTATTAATTTTTAAATTATGATTATCACTCAAATGAAATGATTGATTTAAATATTGATAATATTTATCTGATGAAACCATTATTTCATCCCACTTGAGCATATCTAAAAAAAATTGTTTACTTTCTAATGACCTTTGTTTATAGTCTTCTAAATCAAAAACCATTTTCTTAAGTGGAAAACCATGCCAAGTTTGAATAAAATATTGATCTTTTTTTTTCTTTAAAATTGTATAAAAATTTATATTACTAACAATTGTTTTACTTGTATAAAATATTTTAAAGTACTCACTCGATAAAAATCTGACTGGTTTAAAACCACAACAAATTATTTCTTGATCAAGTTGATGACTAATACTACTTATATAAATTTCTAAATTACTATTTTCAATTTGTAATTCCAAAGCATAATATTTAATATCACCAGAAAATTCTTGACCGAAAAAACCTTCCATTAAATATTGATTATCAACCAAATCTAAAGATTGATATTGATAATTAAAATAATTAAACTTTATTCTTTTATATATTTTTAAAAAGATCATTGTCCTCCTGACTTAATATTAAATAAATAATGCTAAGAATGAACTTAACATTATTTATACATAACTTTATTGTATTTAACTATTATGCACCATATTGACTTGAATCAAATTGATAATCAATATTATGGTCCGCTTTAGCTTTTTCCATTACAGCAAAAACATCTTGCCCAACACCAAATTCAATAACTTGTCCATCTTGAACATAAATCATTGTTGGTGTACCAGTAATTTTAATATCATCAATTTTCTTTATCTCACTTGGCTTAGAAATATAATCTGGATTATCTTCAATAGTTGATTCTTCACCATATTTTTCATAATGCGTCTGCCAATCATACCATGCCACTTGATTTTCTTCAACTCCTAAGTCAACCATTTTAAAATCTATATCATCTTTTTCATTTGTAATTTGTGCAAAATCACTTATTTGATCTTTAATACTTGCACAAAAATGACAAGAATCTTGATAATAATAATAAACTGTATCTGTATCACTTGATAAAACCTCATCATACCTTGCTTGCTCTTGATCTGTATATAACTCAAATGCTTTGGCATCACTCACCCAAAGTAAAGCAATCAAACCTAATAATGCTAATAGTAATATTCCTAATGTCACTTTCATGAAATGCTCCCTAATTGTTTTTAATTTTTCTTAATACTATTATACTTAATTTTACACTTTAAAGGTAACTTTTTTTAACAATCGATTAAATTGTATAACTTATCTTCTAAATTTTCAATTTTCTGAATTTGATTTAACATTAATGATTCTTTTTTATTAATAACTAAAATTCGATCAGCAAGTTCTTTGACTTCATGGTAATCATGTGTTACATAAATAATTGTTAGTTGATATTTCTGTTGGATTTTCTTAATGAAATTCAAACTTTTTTTTTTATGAACTGGATCTAATTTAGATAGTGGTTCATCAAGTAAAATGATTTTATTGTTTTCAACAATTGCTCGAAGCAGAGCAACACGACTTTTTTCCCCTCCACTTAAGTTATTTATTTTCTGATTTTTTTTTTTCAATAAATTAAATTCTGCTAATAATTTGCCTAGGTCAATTGAATCATTATTTATACCATTAATTTTAATCGGTAACAATACATTTTCAACTACACTCATGTTTTCAAATAAAGCAAGAGATTGGGGCATATAACTAATTTTACTTTTGCTATTAATATTTATTTGTCCATCATAATAAATTAATTGTAAGATGGAATGTAACAGTGTTGACTTACCAACACCACTTTGACCAATAATCATTAATATTTCATTTTCATATACTTCTAAATTAAAATTTTTAAAAATTGGTTGATTTTGAAAATTAACATTAAGATTCGTAATAGAAATTAACGAATTCATTGTTATAAGCTCCTTTAAAATCATTTGTTTTAATTATTTGATTATTATATAGAAATTGAGTGAAATCAATCCAAATATCTTTTTCTTGATATCCAGCTTTTAAATTTTCTTGATCAATATAATATGGTGATATATACTCTTGAGACTCTAAAATAAAATCAGGATCATAACTAGGGTTTATTTCAGAAAATATCTCAGCTGATTCAACTGGGTTTGAATATGCATACTCATAACCTTTAATTGTTGCACTAATAAAATCTTGCACTAATTCAGGTTTTTGATCAATAAATGATCCTGAGGTTATTATAACAGGTGTATATTCATCAATTCCATAATCAAATAAAGGAATATAATTATAATCAATATCATTTTGATTTGCCTCAATCCCAGACCAACCTGCAAATTCCCAAAAGAAATCGCATTGATCTGGATCAGAATTAAAAAATCCACTTTCAGCTATTTGATACTCTATTGTATTTGGATCAATTCCAGCCTGAATTGCTAAAGTTTGGACAAAGGCCATCTCAACTGGTCCTCCCCAACCACAATATGTCATATTTTCTAAATCAGCAGGAGTTTCAATGCCTTTATTACTATAAGACATCAAGCCAGATGTGTTATGCGATAAAATTGCATAGATTGAAACAATATCCATCCCTTCTTCTCGTGCCATTAAGACATTCTCTTGATATGAAATTCCAAAATCAACAACACCTTGATCAACAGCCATCTCAACGCTAGTTTCACCTGGTTGTACAATATCTAATTCAATATTTTCTTCATCATAATAACCAAGTTGATTTGCAACATATATACCCGTATGATTTGTGTTAGGCGTATAGTCTAACATTAATGTAACTTTTTGTGTTTCTTTTGATGAAAAATCAAAATTAAACGCTAAAAATAATAATCCACTTAAAACAATTACTCCTACTACTATTATATATTTTTTCATTAATACTCCTCATTGTATTATTTTTTGATGAACATAATCATTTATTTCAATTAAAATTAAAGTTACTATTGCTGTAAAAATGACAACTAAAAAAACAAGATCTGTCTGATATGAACTACTAGCCATATTTAAAAAGACTCCAAGTCCTCTTTTAGCACCCATAAATTCAGCAAAGATTGCGGTAACCATTGCATAAGTAATTGCAATTCTTAAACTTGCAAATAAGCTATTTATTGACTCAGGATAATATAAATATTGATACATTTGTTTTTTACTTGCTTTTAAACTTAGTAAGTAATTTTTTTTATCTTGATCTACATATGTAAATGAATTAGTTAAAGAAATAATTATTGGAAAACTAGCTGTCAACATGATCAGTAAAACTTTTGGAAATATTCCAACACCAAACCAAATTAAAAAAAGCGGTGCAATTGCAACTGATGGAATTGTTTGAAATATTGCAATTAATGGAAATGTTGCCCTTTTAATTAAATTAGATTCATTATAAATGATTGCAATTAAAATTGCAAAAATAATTCCACATATTAACCCTAATAAAGTTTCAACAAGTGTGATTAAACCACTTGTAAATAATAATGCATAATTATCTATGAGTGCTAAGAATAAATCTGTGGGTGATGGAAGAATATATATTGGGATATCCAATATAGTTGTTGTTGCTTGCCATAATAATAGAATAATAAAAAAAGTAACTCCAAAAACATAGTCTTGGGCTACTTTAAAGATTTTATTTTGCATAATTTTCCTCTTTAATAGATAAGCTCTCACTACGCTAGTATTAACTAGATCAGTTTAAAACAGTATAATCTCAACCTCTAGGGTACCTGTGTCTTATAAGTAAATTTTAATTATTTTTATTTTTTTAAATATAGGTCTTTATCATTAATATATAAATAATATAATCCAACTAATATTTGTCCACCAATAAAGTTTTCAACCATAACAATTGCAATATTATAACGTATAATTTATTAACAAAATACTAATGCAAATCCAAATGTAAAACTTGAAAAGAATGTTCCAAATGCTTTTTGACTTGATGCTGTGAATATTGCTGCAATGTTATAATATTTTAAATATAGGAAAACTAATATTACAGAATTTATAATTGCGTGCATAATATATCTTATTTTATTCTACTTGTCATATGTACTTTTAATTGTTCAAGTGACGAAGTTTAATCAATAAAATCTAAACCTATAATCATTTTTTTTTTTATAATCTTAAATTACCTTACAATATTTAACACTTATTTCTTTTTCTCTCTATGAATTGCTGATTTATTGCATACTGGACAAAATTTATTTAATTCAATTCTATCTGGGTGCTTACGCTTATTTTTTTTTGTTAAATAATTTTCCATTTTACATTCTGTACAAACCATAATTATATTATCTTGCATTGGACCTCCTTGATAATTTTTATTAAACATAAACATTATATCATTTTATGCTTTTTTTTTCAATCCTCAACAGCTCAAATAATCCATAAGTTATTATTCCAAAAATTAATCCACTAAGATGACCGATTAAAGATATATTACTACCAAAGACCGAAAAAACTATATTTATTGCTAGCAATACAAGTAAACCTTTAAGTTCACTCTGTCGATGATAGTTATTAGTTGAGTTAAATAATAAATAAGTGATTGTAAATCCAAGTAAACCATATAATGCACCTGATGCCCCAACAGTTACAGTCATCAAATCAGCAAATTGCCAAACAATTAGTCCCGAACCAATTAATGTTATGAAATATACGATTAAAAAGTTACTTTTACCAATCATTTTTTCAAGTGAATTACCGAAGATATATAAGAATAGCATATTAAAAGCAATATGTGAGATATTTGCGTGTGTAAATCCAGCTAAAACAATGGATAATAATACTCCAATACTCCATGGAGTTCCTGATATAAGGTAAAAATGAATACCCAAAGGAATAAATATACTATATATATATACACCAACATTTATACAAATTAAGATATTTGTGATCGATAAGGATTCAAGTTTTCTTTTTCTTCTTTGATTTGAAACTTTTTTATTTTGAAGAAATATTTGATTTGTATTTTCTTCAATAAAGACTGATCCATATTGAGCAGTTAAACTTTCATAATTACCAAGTAAAATTTGTTTTTCAATCTGATCTGTATTTATAATTAATTGTTCAAGCTCTACTATCGTTAAATTAAGTAAACTAATATTAATTAGTAGATATTTTTTATCAATTAATTTAATTTGAGAAATAAACTGTTCTATTTCAAAAACTAATAAATCATCATCTACAGAAGTTAAGTAATCTCCTAAGTTTTGAATTGCTTGTTCTTTAGTAGTAATCAAAAAATTACTTTTTAAATTATTTACAGTAAATAACTTAAACCAAAGAAAAGGAATATTATTTTTACTTGTTCCAAAATGGACTTGTTCATAGTCTTCTTGACTATTACTCATATAAAAATTTATTTGCATCAATATTTACCTCATTTAATTTATATTTATAAAATTATCTTCGACGTGAAATTGCAATTAAGCGTAAAATATTTAAAAGTGTTACAACTACCGCAGTTAAATAAGTTAAGGCCGCCGAACGAAGTACTACTCTTGATCCATCAATTTCACTTGTCTCTAACAAACCATATTGATTTAATTTAACTAATGCTCTTTTTGATGCATTAAATTCAACTGGTAAAGTTGCAACTTGAAATAATAAAATAGCTACAAGACAGAAAATACCAAAGTAAAACAAACCAGTTGCTTGTGATAATAAACCAATGAAAATAGCCATTCCTGCAAACTTACTTCCAGTTGATGCCATCGGCAAGACTAAACTCCTTAATTTTAAACCAAAATAATTTTCATGGTGTTGAATAACATGACCAATTTCATGCGATGCTACAGCAACAGATGAAATACTATCACCTGAGTATATGTCTTTAGATAGACTAACAGTTTGATTAGTAGGATTATAATTATCAGTTAATTGACCCTCTACTTGCTTAATTGTAATACCTGTAATACCTTCTTTATCGATTATTATTTGAGCAACTTGTGCTCCAGTTAAACCAGATTTTACTTTAATTTGACTATATTTTTTAATAGTATTTTTTACATTTGTCGTTGCCCAAAGTGGCAACATAATCATCACTATAAATATTAAGAAATAATATTCATCAAAAAAATTTAATATACTATCCATAACTTCTCCTTTTTTTTATACATTATTAATTTATATATTTAATTGCTCATCAATGCTTTTTATTTCCAAGTTACGATGAATTAATTTTAATTTATCACCAATCTCGATTGCTTGCATCCCTGTTAATTTAACTAAATTATTACGATCATTATTTAACATATAGTCTAGAGTATGTCCATCAATAATCATAATTGGCTTATGTAAGTTGCTTTTAATATTTTCATATAACTTAATCATTTTATCTGTCTCTGGGAACTTATTAATTTTAAATTTGGCATATCCACCTTTATCGGTTATAACAATAAGATTTTCCACTATTACTTCGGCTACTTGAATCAAATCATCTTTTTTTAATTTCCCAAGTTTTTTACCTACTCGTTTAATTTGGTATTCTTCCATTTCAGACACTGACCTAACAGCTCCAAATCCAGCTTTAGTAACTACACCAATTTTATCAAAGTTATTAACAATTAAAACAGTGTTAATTTGATCACCTGATTTTAATGCTTGACCTTTTACTTTACTTTTTTCTCTTTCAATTTTATATTCATCAAATAATACTTTTGTATAGTAACCTAAATCACTTATTTGAACAATATATTTACCATTAAGTTGTTCTTCTTCAACTACTCGAACAACCTTAGCACCATCATTTACTTTACATAAATTTGAAATGTGTTTACCCATTTCTTTCCACTTACTATCAATGATATCAAAAGCAGGAATTTTTATATATGTTCCATCTGACATAAAGATATACAAATTCATCGTTGTAGTTGTTTTAATAACCGTTTGGACTGAATCACCTTCTAAATAAGCAACAGGATCAGGTGTTGATAAATAACTTCTTTGAGAAGAACGCTTTAAGTAACCATTTTTACTTGCACCAAAAATAATTGTTTCTTTCTTAATAAAATCAATTCTATTTAAATCAATTTTTTCAACTTTATCTTCAATTAGTGACATTCTTTTACCTTTAAATAATTGTAATAAATCTTTTAATTCTAATTCAATTACATTTTGTAGTCTTTTTGGATCTTCAATAATTTCTGATAAATCTATAATTGCTTTATTCAATTGATCAAACTCATCATTTAAGATTTTAATATCAATACTTGTCAAGCGGTATAACTGCATCATAACAATTGCTTCTGATTGAACTTCTGTAAAGCCAAATTGTTTTTCAATGTTTTCTTTTGCATTCTTTTTATTATCAGATTTCTTAATGGTAATTAAGATTGGATCTAAATTTAAAAATGCTTCTCTTAATCCTTTAACAATATGTAGTCTAACTTTAGTTTTTTCTAATTTAAATTCACTTCTTCGTAAAATAACTTTACGACGATGTTCTAAGAAAGCATTTAATATTGTAAGTAAACCAACTTGTTCAGGTTTATTATTATTAATAGCAATCATATTGAAGTTATATGTTTTTTGTAAATCAGTATTTTTTAATAAATATTGCATAATCATTTGAGCTGATGCATCTTTTTTACAATGTATTTCTATCTCAATGAACTGCTCTGCTGACTGATCTAAAATTTCTTTGATTCCATCAATTTTATTATTTATTCTAATTAAATCAATCTTTTGTAATAAAGTTGATTTATTAACATCATAAGGAAGTTCTTGAATAATGATTATTTGACCTTCAATTTTTATTTTAGATTTAATACTTATTTTACCTTTTCCTGTTTGATAAGCACGTTTGATTTCGTCTTTACCTTGAATAATTCCACCTGTTGGAAAATCTGGTCCTTTCACAATTGAAAGTAAACTTTCCAAAGTTGTATTAGGTTTTTGATTGACAAGTCGGACTGCTTCAATTATTTCCAATGGATTATGAGGTGGAATATCTGTTGCATATCCCGCTGAGATTCCACTAGAACCATTTATAAGCAAGTTTGGAAGTCTTGTTGGCATTGTAACTGGTTCTAATTGAGTATCATCAAAATTGGGCACCATATCAACTGTCCCAAGTTCTAAGTCTTTCATTATATATTCAGAGTATTTACTCAGTTTTGCTTCCGTATAACGCATAGCAGCTGGACTATCTCCATCAACTGATCCATTATTACCATGCATATCAACTAGTAATTCTTGCATTTTCCAACTTTGTGATAACCTAACCATGGCATCATATACAGAACTATCACCATGTGGGTGATAATTACCAATTACATTACCAACTGTTTTAGCTGATTTACGATATTGTTTATCTGAAAGATTTCCTTCCTTATACATCGCATATATGATTCTTCTTTGAACTGGCTTTAAACCATCTTTAATATCTGGCAATGCACGTTCTTGAATAATATATTTTGAATAACTGGCAAATCGATGAGCAAATATCTCTTCAATTTTCATATCAAGAAATTTATCAATTGTTTCCTTATCATTATCAAATAAATCTATTTGCTTCATTTTACTCCAATCTCATACTCATCTAGATCATCAAAATCGATATTTTCTTCAATCCATTTTCTTCTAACACTTACATCATCTCCCATAAGGGTAGTTATTTGCTTTTCGGCATTAATTATATCATCAATTTTAACTTTAATTAATTGCCTATTATCTACATTCATTGTTGTGTCAGATAATTGGGATGCATTCATCTCACCAAGTCCTTTATACCTTTGAATGAAATATTTTTTAGTCATTAGGGATTGATATTTACTCAACTCTTTTTCATCCCATGCATATTTACTTATTTTATTATCAACTGTTGATATTTTATATAATGGTGGTTGAGCAATATAAATAAATCCACCTTCAATAAGTGGCCTCATGTAACGATAGAAAAAAGTAAGTAATAATATTTGAATGTGTGATCCGTCTGTATCAGCATCAGTCATAATAATTACTTTATGATATTTGATACTTTCAATATCAAAGTCCGTACCAACACTTGCTCCAATTGTGTTGATAATAGTGCTAAGTTCTTCATTTTTTAAAATATCTTCAAACTTAGCTTTCTCAGTATTAACAACCTTACCTCTAAGTGGTAAAATAGCTTGTGTCTTTCTATTTCTTCCTTGCTTTGCACTTCCACCAGCCGAATCACCCTCAACTAAAAATAATTCTCTTTCAGCCGGTTTCTTACTTTGACAAGGTGTTAATTTACCTGAAAGCATCACTTCTTTTTTATTCTTTTTTTCTTTTCTTGATTCTAACCTTGCTTTTCTAACCGCCTCACGCACTTCCTTAGCTTTTTTAGCTTTTTCAATAATTTTAATTGCTTCAGTTTTATTTTGATCAAACTGAAATAATAAATTTTGATAAACAATTTTCTCAATCACACTTTTAGCTTCAGGTGTACCTAACTTAGATTTAGTTTGTCCTTCAAATTGTAATAAATGTTCAGGTATTTTAATTGATATAATTGCAATTATCCCTTCACGCACATCACTACCTTCAAAGTTTTTATCTTTGTCTTTTAATAATTGGTTATTACGAGAATATTCATTAATAACTTTAGTTAAACCACTTTTAAAACCAACTTCATGTGATCCACCATCTTTTGTTCTAACATTATTAACAAATGAGATTATTTCTTCATTATACGTATCAGTATATTGTAAAACAACTTGTGCATCAATTCCTAAATCATTACTTTCTAATTGAATAACTTTATTTATTTTCTTTTTACTTTGAGCTAAAAAGTTTACAAATTCTTCAAGTCCATTTGTATATTTAAATTGCTCATATTTACCATCTCGTTTATCGGTAATATTCATCTCTAAATTATCAATTAAAAATGCTGTTTCTTGAATTCTTCTTTTAATTGTTTTATAATTGAAATTAATAGTTGAGAAAATATTTTCATTTGGATAAAAAGTAACTTTTGTTCCAGTTTTATTTGATTTTTTAATTTTCTTAAGTTCAGTAACTTCTTGTCCACCATTAGTAAATGTTTGTGACCATTCATGACCATCTTTATTAATAACTAACTCAAGTTTTGTAGACAATGCATTTACAACTGATGACCCAACTCCATGTAGTCCTCCAGATGTTTTATATCCATCTCCACCAAATTTACCACCAGCATGTAAAGTCGTAAAAATAACTTGTGAAGCAGGTACACCATTTTCGTGCATATCAACAGGTATCCCACGAGCATAGTCAATAATAGTTATTGAATTATCAGTATTTATAATTAAATCAATTCGATTACCATGACCATTTAAAGCTTCATCCACGGCATTGTCTAATATTTCCCAAACTAAGTGGTGTAACCCTTTTTCATCAGTAGAACCAATATACATACCTGGTCTTTTTCTAACTGCTTCTAAACCTTCTAAAACTTGAATATTGGAACTATTATATTTACTTGACATTCATGCTCCTTAAACATTTAAAAAATTGTAGGATTAAATTAGGTACTAAACCTATATATTCTACAATTTCATTTATTATAAAACCTTAATTATTTTTTCAACTATATTATCATAATTATGATGTAACTCACTAGAGTTTTCATTAATTTCTATTTGCTCTAAGACTGTAGTTTTCAATTCATCTGCAACTATTTGTCCTCCACCTTGACCAAAGATATAATTCTTTTTCCCATCAATCACAAAGTATGACATATTTTCAATTACACCTAAAACACTCATTTTTAAACTATCAGCAACTTGACCCGCGCGTATTGCAACATGTGATGCGTTTTTAGATGGTGTTGTGACAACTACTGCATATAAATCAGTAAAGTGTTGATTTAAATTCAATACTAAATCACCAGTACCTGGTGGCATGTCTAATAAGATATAATCTAAATTAGGATCCCAAAGAACATCATAAACAAAATGCTTCATCATTTTATTAATCATTGGTGCTCTCCACATGATTGCTTTATTTTCATTGTCTTCTAAAAAGTATTGAGATGAAATAACTTGAATATCTTCTTCTGATACTAAAGGAATTATTTGACTACCTTTCACTTTAGGTTCACCATAAAGATTTAAAATTCTTGGAATACTATAACCATATATATCATTATCAATAATCCCAACTTTTTTACCCTTACGTCTTAATGCTTTAGCTAACTGAACAGTAGCCTCAGATTTACCAACTCCACCTTTACCACTCATAACTGCAATTACTTTTGTATCTTCACCTATTTTACTCATTTGAGGTGCTTGATAATATGATACTTTAACACCTTTAATTTCTAAATCAATTTTACAAAGTTTAATTATCTCTCTTTGCATTAATTTATTTTTCTCTTGATTTTCACCTAAATAATTTAAGATGATTACAACTTTATCTTCATCTTGATTATATTCAACACTTCTCATAAATTTATCAGTGTCAACTGGCTTGTTATCATGTAAATTAGTCATTAAACTTATTTTTTCAATTATTTTATTTTTCATATGCTCTCCAATTAAAATATTATACCACTTTCTTCAAAAATAACAAATTTTTATTATAAATATTATTGATTTTTCATTTTTTCAATTAAACCTGCTCCAAGTAAGCCAGTCGGTAAAGCAATAATTCCGACTCCAACAAATGAGGAAATAAAAGCAATTATTTGACCAATATTAGTAACTGGATAAAGATCACCATATCCAACAGTTGTCAGTGTTATCCCTGACCAATAAAATGCATTGAAATAACTATCATTAAATGTCTCAGGCTCTGCTATGAAAACAAGTAAACTTGTAATTAACATATATATTAATGATAATTTAATAATACCAATAAAAGTTACCTTGTTTTCAATTATAACATCTTTAAATATTTTAAGCTCTTTTGCATTTAAAATCAGTTTAAGCAGTCTAAAGATTTTAATTACTCGAATTACACTAAAGATTGGAATAAAGGAAATTAAATTAATTAAGTCAATTGATAGTGATAACCTTGTAAATAACTTATGCCTAACACTATACACAACTTCAACAAAGAAGTAGATAAACAAACAACTATTAATATAAATATTTAAATCAAAACCAATTAGTGGCATTAGTGATATAAGTATTACAATAACATTAACTTTACCTTTAAACAAAAACTCAGGCAAACTACCCATACTACCCCCTTTTAATTATTAATATGTGATTACAATTTATACTATAACAAAAATTATAGATATTGGTTATTTTATTAATTAATATTTCAACTATTTTTATGTAATTTTATGATAAATGCATTATTAAAAATAAAAGTTTATTAATAGATGCAATGGGTCTGAAACGCCCCAGTACCCACCTATTTTTTATAATAAGCGTTAATTTATTAATAGATGCAATGGGTCTGAAACATACGGCTAAGCCTTCTGATTTCATCTTAAGCGTTAATTTATTAATAGATGCAATGGGTCTGAAACATGAAGTAGTTTTATACCCACTTCCTGATGGCGTTAATTTATTAATAGATGCAATGGGTCTGAAACCTGTATAGCTTATTGATAAATGATATCCTTGCGTTAATTTATTAATAGATGCAATGGGTCTGAAACTCTTAAAATAAATTTAATTGTTCATAATAAGCGTTAATTTATTAATAGATGCAATGGGTCTGAAACAGTCGCCCGCTGTGTTTCCACCTGTTGCATGCGTTAATTTATTAATAGATGCAATGGGTCTGAAACCATGATAATCAACTTCAGGTAGCCAAAAAAGCGTTAATTTATTAATAGATGCAATGGGTCTGAAACGCACTACTTGACCAGGATCAACTAAATCCTGCGTTAATTTATTAATAGATGCAATGGGTCTGAAACGATATTGATGAGGTAACATATTTACAGTTTGCGTTAATTTATTAATAGATGCAATGGGTCTGAAACCATCCATACCTATTATAACAAAATAACATCGTGAAATAAAGGCTTTAAGTTATAATTCTAATTCATTTATAAGTGATTTTTTTTCTTTTTTTAAGTATTTTTGGTAATCTTCTTCATAAAATATATCATTGTTTTTCAAAATATAGTCATCTAATGTCATATTTATATTTTCTTTTTCTAAGTATTTACTAAACATTTTTACTTTAGCAAGTTCTAATAGTTTTATTTCTTTTAGCTTAGTATTGAATATCTTATTAACTTCTATCTCATGTAATAAGTATTTGTTTTTTGAAGTAAATATAACTGTTATATTTTCATCTTTAAGTGTATTTATAATATCACTTATAATATGAGTATCTAAATAACGATCTATATCATCTATAATAACTAAATTAATCTTCTTTAATTTTATATCTTCTAATCTTTGCTTAATATAAAACTCTTCTTTTGTTGCCATGCTTATATTATCAATATCAGATAATTGAAATATTATATTTTCTAATTTTTTAGTTTTTTCCTCATTAATACCTAATTGCAATTGACTATGAATATACTGATATTTCTCATTTGTAAATATTTGATTTATTTGCTGAATATAATTATTTGTTATTTCTGCTATTTGATCTTCATTTTCTAATAGTATATCTTTTAGTTTTTTCTGGTGGATATAAGATTTAGCTTTCAAATGCATTTCACCTTCAAGGTCTCTATTTTCATCAATATAAATGTATTCAAACATTCCCTTAGCACAATTAATACCATTAATCATAAAGATGTCTTCTTTACCATCTAAACCGCTTTTAATTGTATTTAAAATAGTAGTCTTACCACTACAGTTATTACCTAAGATAAGATTAATACTTTTCAAATTAATTTTTCTTAAGTTATTATTTATTTCTAATTGAATTTCCATCTTTATAATTCAATGATTGGATCAGCTGAAATTGTCTTTTCATGATATGTAAATTCACCATTAATAATATACATTGATAAATATTGTTTTTCTGTAATAATCATAATCCTCACTTCCCCTTCTTTTGGTTTGTGTTTTTCTATTCTATTTTTATGTTTAGATACTGCGGCATAGTTACGACAAAAACGTGAATAGACTGAATATTGAACCATGATATATCCATCATGAATTAAGAACTGTCTAAATGTTCGATAACTTTCTTTATGTTTATCTGTTTTAGTTGGTAAATCAAAAAAGATTAATAGTCTCATATCACGATATTTACTAGATTTCATAAAAGTTAATATTTATTATCTTGATATCTAATAATTTATCTTCCTCACCTCGCATTACTAATAAGAATTGTTTAACAAATAACTCAATTGCATTTTGCAATCTATATTTTTGATTATTAACTTCAACAAAAGCATTTAAGAGTGAAACTAATTCTTTACGTACTTTAGGTGTTAATTCTTCACTAATAAAGTCATACTTTTCTTTAATGTAATAATCAACAATTGGCCTGAATGGTTCAATCAAATCATAAGCTAAATTTAAATTGTTACCTTTAGACTTGTGCCAAACACCAAACCTTGGGTCTAAACCATATGATACAAGTTGCCTAACAATTGAACTAATTAAAATCGAATAACCATAGTTTAAAGTTGCATTGATCTTATCATCAATAAAGCGTTTAAATTCTGAACCATATAATTCTTCAAAAAAGAACCTAGCACAAACAGCTTCTCGATTTGTCACATCATCACGTTTAATTTCTTTTTGATAATTTGAAAATTTATCAACTAATTCAAGATTATGAGTTGTTAATTGAATAACTTTTGCTTGATTACTAATTTTTTGAGTGATGATCTGTTTCCACAATATTTTTTTCTTAACATCTTTATAATTAAGTTGATTATATGTATTCTCTAACTGCCTATAATGACCTGAAAAAGGCATAATCAAACCTTGAGGTAGTTTCTTATCATTACATGTAATAATTGTAATATTATTGTCCATAGCTTGATTAATTAGATTCAAAGAAATTGTACTACGATGATTTTCAATCACAATAATTGCCACATCTTCAATTGGTACTTTAATTGTTTGTAGCTTAATATCATCATACTCAACATACAAACTGTCTTCTTTAAAAAATAAATAGTTGGCTTGTTTGACAATAATTTGCCGAAAACTCATTGTTTAAGTTCCCCTCTAATATTAATTTTTTGCTTTTGGATCCTTAAAATAGTTGAGATTGTTATTTTACATCTATTATCTTTATCTAATGGAAAATTATTATTTCTTGTATCATAATTATCTCCAATTAAGCTTTTAACTTCTAGTGTTCCATTTGTAAAACCAACAACATAAACTAGTCCTTGTCTTTCTTTAGTTAGAGTTAAATCAATTAAATCTCCTGGATGCAACTGACAAACTAGTGTAAACTGTTCCTTTATTTGTTTGTTAGTTATTCTAATGTTTTTGTCACCTTGACCATACCATAATATTTGATTAAATTGATCCCCTTGGTTATCTTTAATCAGGCTTAAAGAGTTTTGTTGTAAGAAGTAGAATTTATCATCATTTTCTTTTTTAAAAACATCTATCCTTACTGTTAAATCAACTCCTGCAAATCCACGGTTTATTTGTAGTGCTTTATCACTACTACCTTCGATTATTTTAACTTTCTTAATATATCTTCCACTACTAAGCATTGGGTAGTCTGCTTGATCTTTATTTTCTAACCAGTTTAAACAAGCTTGATATGTATGCTTTGCACTGTTTTCTTTATCATATATTTTTTCAATATTCTTCTTATTTAGATCTTTAGTAGAAATTCTTTTAACTAAGTACCCTTCTTCTATTCCATCTTCAGAGATATATTTCTTTTCACCATAAATTGTTTCTTTATGTAATGTTTGTACTCTGATTTTCTGATCATTTATTTCATATCTTCTTTTTTTATTTTGAACTGGAATAAGTGGCCTAATATTTCTGAATTTATCTGTTCCTAAAATTTCTTTTTGTACATCAATATCTCGTTCATAAACAAATGCTTGGATTTCCTCTTTAATATTTTCAAATGGCTTTGGAAATAATTCTTTTATATACTGATGTTCTATTTGTTTAAAATCATCAGGTGTTGTAATTATTGCTTGTTGATTACCATAAGTTAATGACCTTGGTCCTTTTTTAATTGCTTGCAGAATATTATATTTAGTCTTTTCATATGCACTGATTTTCATTTGTGTACTTTTTGTTAGGCTAGCTGTAGCAATTGCATCTAGTGCATGGTGAAGGTGATTATCACGATTTTTCTTAATTACTTCTTTTGTAATTTGTGCTTTTAAAAGCGTGAATATTTTATTTAAGTTATCCTTTTGTTTATTTGTATATTGCTCATTTGTTTTGATTTGATCAAAGACATCATATTGATTAATATTATATTTATTTTTAGTGAAATAGCTTCCAATTAAATCATTTAGATCTATTTGATGTAATTGCTCAATAAATTGTTCAATATCATTATTTTGAGTCTTAATATATTCAGGTGTTTTTTCTGTTTCCTTTGATTGTGATAGACTAATTTCATATGTTGGATTTGTTTTATTTTGATTCACTTCATTTTCAACACCTAACTTAATTGTAGATAAGTTATTTGATTTATTAATATCTGATGAGATATTGATAATTTTCAAAATATTCTTTCTTTTATAATGCTCATTTTCAAGTGAATGAGTTAAGTTACTGACACCAATTGCCTGTTTAAAATAATGAACATATCCCGCTTTATGAGAAATAATCCTTTCTTTATCTTGATTACCTTCCCCTTTAAAAATTAATTTATGACTTAAGATATCAATTAAATATTTAGTAATAAATCGGGTTGCTTCTATATACCCATCTTTCATTTCTGGAATTATATCTCCAGCACTCTTAACTAAATAATATTCTTTTTTCTTATTATTCATATTGTGATTATTTTCTACAAGTAATTTATATTTCTCAATTTGACTTTTTTTAAACTTATTAAAATACTCAAGTGGTACCATATCTTTTTTATTTTGATTTTCAACTTTTTTAACAAGTGTTTTATTGTTCATTGAATTATTAGTTGATAAAGAATAAGGAACAATATGATCTACTTCATAGCTACTTGTTAAAATATCACCTTTTGCAATTGGACTAAGTGAATACATACACATTCCATTTTGTTCATGATATAGTTTATATTTCTCAATATCATTTTTTGTTATTCGACTATAATCAACATTTGGGTGATCAACTAAGATTTCACCTTTAATTCTCTCATTAGTTGTTAAATTATTAAGTTGTTCATTTTGCATTATTGCTCTTTTACCACTTTTTAAATTGATATCACGAGCAACTTCAATATTAATGAAATAAGGTGATCCATATGTATCAACACATGAATCAATTAAACTCCCAAGTCTTGTTAAAACTCTTACTACTCTTGGGTTAGATATTTCATTTTTATAATGTGTCTCAAGCAGATCTTTTAATTTCCCTAACTTAAGTGTCTTAGTTATTTCTTTTCTTTGGGCTTTACTATGATCATATCCTAGTTGATCTAATGCATCACTGTATTTAATACCTTGGATCATTAAGGGATTGATTTTGTATAAGAGCTTCAAAGATAGACCAGCTGATTCACTAAATTCTTTTGCTTTAAGCTTTGGAATAACATCTTCAATAATACTTGGATATAATTCCCAGTCTAACTCTGATACATTTTGTTTTCTTTCTGTTTCAATTCCTTTAAAATAGTTATAAATACGATCATCTGTTTTATAAAATGTTAACCCTTTGACAATATCATCCTTATATTCAATTGGTAAATTATCGTATGCTTCTTGTCCAACTTGATTTCTAAATACTGTTTTTAAACTTGCATTTGTCGACATTGAAAATAATTCTTTATCATTTTGTTTTTTATTTAATACTTTTTGAAACTCCTGATCATCATTGATAACTACTTGCTCTAAATTATGTTTCTTTTTATATTCATTAAGTACTTTAATAAAATCATCTTTAGAAGACCTTAGATCTTTAAATTTGATAATTGCATTCTTATCAATTAAGCTAGCAACATGTTTATATTTTATTTCTTTTATATCATATGATTTTGCAATTATTTGCTGTATTTGTTCTTTAGTTAATTGCTTCCAAGTACTATCACCTTCAACTTTATATGACAAATTAATTAACCTTGTTAAACCTGTATTAACTTGTTGAGTAATACATTTTTTAGGTGCTCTAAGTTCTTTAGGTTCAAATGTACAAAATCCAAAGACAGATCCATAATTAACAGCATATTCATTTTGTCCTTCTTGGATTTGACCTGGTCCTTCCGAAAAATCTCTTTGTGAAGACCAAATTTCTAAATATGCTTTTTTAAATTCTTCGGTTATTAATTTATGTTTAATTTGTATATCTAATAAATATTTAATTTCTTCTTGAAATTGATCACGTGTAAAAGAGTATCTATATTCTTCTGAATTTTTAACTTTATTAATTCCGTCTAATTCATCTAAGATTAATTCAGAAATGAAACGTTTACCTCGCCTCTGATTATTTTTAGCTATTGCTTCAAGAACTATTCCATCTTCTTTTGTTACTTCATCTTTTCGATTAGATTTAAACCCACGGTGCTTAGCATAGTGAATTAATACAATTGATAATTGTTCAACAGTTAATTTTTGATTTAATCCATTAACTTTTAGTTTGTAAACACTTTGATTATTACTTAAATAAATATTATCAAGATTACTAATTTTCAATTCTTCACTGCATAACTTTTTAATTCTTTTAATTCTATTTTGTCTTCTTCTAACAGTCCTTCTAGCTCCTCGATCATCTCTCCTGGATCCATTTGCTAAGTTACCATTTTTATCTTCCATATTCTCAACAACTACAACACCTGTATCGACAATATGGGTTAGATTATTTTCTTGATCTAAATTAATAATCCCCCAACCAATTGATGCCACACCGATATCTAAACCAAGTGAATACTTAATTTCTTTTCTCATTATAATCTCCTCTTATTATTTATACTTAAATTATAACAAAAAGTAAATATTTTAAAGCTTTATTTATATTTTTAAACTAGATATTTATTTCTAAAGATTTTTGACATAAAAAAATAGGAATAAAATTCCTGATTTACGACATATTGTCTTATTTCAGAATCATTATACCTATTAATAAATTAACAAAAATATTATAACACAGTTTTATTTTTTATGTGTGTTTAATTTTAAAATAACAACAATACTAACATCCACTTTCTAACATTTATTAACTTAATCTTCAATATTTGATATAATATGACTTGTATGGGGGTGTCATGGTTTCGACACGATAATCCTTTTATAATAAATGCAAGTCATGGATACATGTAAAAATATTTTAAAATTAATCGGAAATACAAATACAAATTTAGCTGCTGCATAATATAAGCCAGTAGTCACTAACTAATGCTTTGTCTCTGAGTGTTTTTTAGTGCCATTTTAGAGACTTGAGTATAAAAAGCCTTTTTTTATACTTGAAATTAAAAGGATCGATTAAATAGATTGTTTGTTTGTTCAAATTATTTAATTTAAATTTCAAAAATAAACTAAACTTGTAGACTTTATTTGTAAAGCTATTGTGGACGCGGGTTCGATTCCCGTCGCCTCCACCAAAATAAATTAAATAATGAAGATCTTTATTATTTAGTCTATTACATAAAAGAAATGTTATAACAAATTGTTATAACATTCTTTTTATTATCTTATTTTCATTGTATTTTATTACTTTATAATTTACTTTACTAAATTAATTTAAAGACTTTTTAAATTAACTTGTACATTATATTAAACAGCTTCTGCAAGAACATCATTTGTAACTATTCTTGTTCTATATCTTGATCCATCATCAGTGTAAATATCTTCTTCATCACTAATTATTATTTCTACTAATTTATTTCCATCAATATCATAGATAAATGTTTGTGCTGGAATATTAGAACCAGAAGAAACACTATAATAATCATTTTCATACGGGAATACTGATGAAAGAACATTACTGTAACTATCAATATCAAATGAATTAATTGATTCAACAGTCATTTCTTTTGAGTTAATTGCATACCACTCAACAGTTGATTGACTAACTTCACAAACAGACTGATCGTATAAATTTTCGTGAATATCAGTATCTTCTAATATTTCATTTTCAGTATCTGATGGATCTCTTTCTTTAGTTGGTAAAGTTCCATCTTCTTGCATACAAAAATTGTTATTAAACATACTAATTACATATGTATCTTCATTTCTATATTGATCAAAATATGGATTATCATCAATAAAGACTGTATGTTGACCTGAACTTTGAACAAAATCATCGCCAACTTGAGTTAATTTTTTGTCTTTATTTTCTACTAATATTTGATCATCAGCCATTAAGTATTGAATATCACCATTATGCGCATCAACTACCATCACAATACTTTGTGCTTGTGAACTAACAATTAAAGTATCATCTTTTTCATTATAATCAATTGAATTTAAATGAATAGGATCAACATCAGTATTTCGATCAGTTCTAGAGTTATTTACTTTATTTTCATCAAATTCTTTTTCATAATCCCAAACATCAACTAATCTACCGTTATCATTATACTTGTAAATTTGTTGTTCTCTAATTGTACCCTCTTTATTACCTCCACCTAAAGCATATAAATTTCCATCTGTATCCATTGTTAAATCATGGTGGAAATTTTGATATGTTGATGGTGCATGATAAACAGTTTCAATTTTACCAATTAGTGACATATGGTAACCTGTTCTTACATCATTATCAACTGCAAATATTCCATTGTTTTGAATTTTAACAGTCTGACGTCCTTGATCTAATATATCTAAAGTCATTCTTATATCAGAATTAAGGTCATAAACATTAAACATTTCATCGATTATAAAAGAATTATCTAAAATATCTTCATAACCATCTGTATACTCAATGTTTACATTTTCAGACTTTACATTGGTATCTGTTTCAATTTCAATTTCTGAATTAGTTTTTTGACCATCTTCATCCTCAACTTCAATTGCCACAGTATTTGAACCTGAATATAACATTACAACTGGTATGAATATATCACCTTTTGTATAATCATCGGTTTTATATGAAAAATCTGCACTGTCAGTTGTTCCTTGCACAGTATATGAATATTTAACTGGCTTTTCAGATGAAAAACCAACATAAGCACTAAGTGGATTAATTGAATATGGATTAACAACTACATATGGATCTTGAATTGTATAATCTTGATTATTATATTCATTTAAATATAATTGTTCTTGCTTTTCTTGTATTTCAATTTCAACTTGATCTGCCCTAAAATAACTGATTGATAAAGTTGCTATTACTAATATTATTATAATAATGATTATTGATAAAATTATTAACTTTATTTTTTTATTCATATTATCCTTTACTAGAGATTTATTTTACTAAATTAAATAACTCTTCTTTTTCTAATACATCTTTACCATAAAGCTCAGTTAAGTCAGGTAATGTATATGGATCAACCTTTGTGAAAATAACAGGTGTAATAAGTGATGGTACTTTATCCTTAACACTTTCGATATCAATTTCTAAAAGAATATCTCCACTTAAGACTTTATCTCCAACTGCAACTTTTGCTGTAAATCCTTCACCTTTTAAATTAACAGTATCAATTCCAAAGTGGATTAAAATTTCAACTTCATCAGCTGTTTTTAATCCAATTGCATGTCCTGTTGGGAATAATGAGACAACTTCTGCATCAATTGGTGCATAAATTTCACCAACAGAAGGATTAATTGCAAATCCATCACCCATTAATTTTTGTGAAAAAACTTGATCTGGTACATCTTCCATTTTCATAATTTGACCTTTTAATGGACTGTTAATTGTTACCATTTTTTCTTCATTACTTTTACTAAATAGATTCTTAAACATAATATTCACTCTCCTTATTTATTTGTTAAACATGTAATACCTGGTAACTCTTTTCCTTCTAAATACTCAAGTGATGCTCCCCCACCTGTTGAAATATGTGTAAAATCACTAGCAAATCCTAATTGAATTGCTGCTGCCGCGCTATCTCCACCACCAATAATTGTTGTTGCTTCTTTATGAGCAGCTATTGCTTTACATACACCTGCAGTACCATTAATAAAACTAGACATTTCAAATACACCCATTGGTCCATTCCAAATTACTGTGTTTGCTTTATTTATATACTCTGTAAATTTAGCAACTGTTTTTGGTCCCATATCAAGTCCCATATAATCAACTGGTATTTGATCAATATCAACAACTTTAATATCACCATCATTTCCAAACTGATCATTAACAACAATATCAACTGGTAAGATTAATTTACCTTTTCCTTTTTCAATTAATTCTTTTGCTAATTCAATTTTATCATCTTCACAAAGCGAATCTCCAACATAGTGTCCTTGGCTTTTCAAAAAGGTATAACCCATTCCTCCACCAATTACAACATAATCAGCCACATTTAATAAATTTTCAATTACACCAATTTTATCAGAAATTTTAGCCCCACCAAGTATTGCAACAAGTGGTCTTGTTGGTTGATCAATAATCCCACCAATAAATTTAATTTCTTTTTCTAATAAATATCCTGGCACTGAAATTTGACTATTTGATGCAATTCCAACATTTGATGCATGCGTTCGGTGTGCAGTTCCAAAAGCATCATTAATAAAGATTCCATCTCCAAGACTTGCCCAATATTTTGCAAGTTCTGGATCATTACTTGATTCTTTTTTATTATCAATATCTTCAAAGCGCGTATTTTCAAACATTAATACTTGTCCATCATTTAAGTCGTTAATAGCTTTCTCTAATTTTTCACCACGAGTTTGATCAATGAAGATAACATCTTGGTTAATTACTTCAGATAACCTATGAGCAACTGGTTTCATTGTTAATTTAGTTTTATCTTTTTCACTTTTTACTTTCCCTAAATGAGAAAATAAAATTACTTTTGCATTATTCTTAATTAAATATTTAATTGTTTCTTGGGCTGCAAGTATACGATTATCATCTGTAATAATTCCACCTTTGATTGGTACATTGAAATCAACACGAACTAATACTTTTTTTCCTGATACTTGTAAATCTTCCATTACTTTTTTATTCATTTTTTTCTCCATTTTAATTTTTTATTTAATAATGCTTTTTCCTGTCATTTCAATTGGTTTATCAACACCTAATAAATCTAATAATGTTGGTGCAATATCTGCCAATTTATTTTCTTCATCAGTTAATTCAATTCCTTCTTTAACAACAATCATTGATACTGGATTTGTTGTATGAGAAGTATTGGGAGTCCCATCATCATTAGTAACCATTTCCGCATTCCCATGATCGGCAGTAATTAAAGCATTACCACCAATTTCTTCAATTTTACTAATTATTTTCCCTAAGCATTCATCTATTACTTCAATTGCTTTAACTGTTGGGTCCAGCATTCCTGTGTGTCCAACCATATCAGGATTTGCAAAATTTAAGATTACTAAATCTAAATAATCTTTATTTAATTCTTCAAGTAATGCTTCAGTTACTTTATAAGCACTCATTTCGGGTTGCAAATCATATGTTGCAACTTTTGGTGAATCAATTAAGATTTGTTTACTGTTTGGTAATTTTTTTTCAATTCCACCATCAAAGAAAAACGTTACATGTGGATACTTTTCTGTTTCAGCAATTCTTAATTGATGCATACCATAATTAGCAACAACATCACCTAATGTATTTTTTAGTTCTTGATGCTTAAAAGCCACGTTACCTATTACATCATTTGAAAACTTCATCATTTGAACAAAGTTTAAATTCATAGGTCTTCTAGTTGGTTTAAAAACATCACCTTTAGGATCATAATTTGGATTAGTTAAAACAGCTGATAATTGAATAGCACGGTCTGGTCTAAAGTTATAAAAGATTATCGAATCGTTATCTTCAATTCTAACTTGATTTTGACTATTTACAGCTGGCATTATAAATTCATCAAAAACATTATTATCATAACTTGATTGAATATAATCAATTGGATCAGTAAAACTATGTTTACTTTTACCGTTGACAATCGTATCATATGCAAGCTGGACACGGTCCCATCTTTTATCTCGATCCATAGCATAATATCTACCTGATATTGAAACAATTTGTCCACAATCAATTTCATCCATATATGCTTGTAATTGTTTTACATAACCAATTCCACTATTAGGTGAAACATCACGACCATCAAGAAACAAGTGAAGATAGACATTTTTAATACCTTTATCTTTAGCCGCTTTAAGTAGATAAAATAAATGATTAATATGTGAATGAACACCACCATCAGATAATAATCCTAATAAATGTAAACTATTATCTACTCCATTTTTCATTGCAGAATCAATTTCTCTGATACCTTTTAAACTATCTTCCTCTATTGCTTGATTAACTCGTACTAAAGATTGGTATACAACACGTCCAAGACCAATATTTAAATGTCCAACTTCTGAGTTTCCCATTTGTCCAACCGGCAGTCCAACACTTAGTCCATCAGCATGAAGTTCTTTATGTGGATACTTATTATAGATTCTTTCAAAATTTGGTTTACTTGCGTGCTTAGCTGCATTACCATGTTTTTCTGCTCTAATTGCAACACCATCAAGGATAGCTAATAAAACTGTTTTCTTCATATTTTTCTCCTTTATTTCAATAGTTGATAATATGAATCAACATCAAGTGATGCTCCACCAACTAATCCACCATCAATATCTGATGTATTCATAAGCTCTGTAATATTTTCAGGTTTTACACTTCCACCATATTGAATTACTAATTCATTTGCTATTTGATCATTATATAACTTACTAATTGTTTTTCTAATAAATGCGCAAGCTTCATTTGCATCTGAAGATGTAGCTGTTTTACCAGTTCCAATTGCCCAAACAGGTTCATAGGCAACAATAATATTTTTCAAATTTTTAGCTTCAATATTAGCAAATGCTTCTTTAATTTGTTCTTCAATTACTTGGTATGTAAGATTAGCTTCTCTTTCCGCTTCAATTTCACCAACACAAACAACAGCTTGAAGATCATTATTTAATGCTAATTTTAATTTCTTGTTAACTAATTTATTTGTTTCATTAAAATACTGACGTCTTTCTGAGTGTCCAATTAAAGTAATATTAATTCCTAAATCTTTAACCATTAAAGCAGAAATTTCTCCTGTATATGCTCCAGCTTCTTCTTGGTGAATATTTTGTGAACCAATTACAATATTTGTTCCCTTTGTAAGATTCAGTGCTGTATCCAAATAAATACTCGGTACAAATAACATCATTTCACTTTTTAAGCTATCAATTTTTTTTACTTTTAAACTTGTAATGAATTTAGTTATTTCACCTTTATTCTTATTCATTTTCCAATTCCCAGCTATTACTTGTCTTCTCATATTTCTCCTTTTTAATTAAATTATTTTATCAACTAAACCATACTCAAGCGATTCTTGTGCATCAAGAAAATAATCACGATCTGTATCTTTTTGAACTCTTTTCAAAGTTTTATTAGAATTGTTAGCTAAAATAACATTAATGCTATCTTTCATCTTCATAATTCTTTTGTAACTTATTTCCATTTCAGTTGCTTGTCCTTGTGATCCACCTAGTGGTTGATGAATCATAAGTTCTGCACTTGGTAAGATATATCTTTTTCCTTTTGTTCCAGAACTTGAAAGAACCGCACCCATAGATGCCGACAGTCCAATTACAACTGTTGATATATCACATTTAATATAATTCATTGTATCAAAGATAGCCATACCCGCAGTAATGCTACCTCCAGGTGAATTGATATATAAAGTTATATCTTTTTCCGGATCTTCATTAGCTAAAAATAGAAGTTGACCAACGATTACATTTGCCATCTCATCATTTACTTCTCCAGTTAAAAAGATAATACGATCTTTAAGCAGTCTTGAATAAATATCGTAAGTTCTTTCAACTCCTTGACTTTGTTCAATTACATATGGTATTGTAAAATTTTTCATAATATATTCCTTCCCTTAATTAGAAACACTTCCAGCAATATTTAAAATATCCCAAGTTTTATTAAATGGTGGTGAGTATGCAAAATCAATATATGCAAGCTCTTTAGTTGTAACACCTTTGGTGATTGCTAAAGCTAAAGTATTTAAACGATTAACAACATCACTTTGTCCGATAATTTCAGCCCCAATAATGACTAATGTATCAGCATTATATATTAGATTAATATGAATATCAATTTGTCCTTCATAATAAGCTGTATGATTTTGACCAATAACAATATTTTCTTTGAAATTAATATTTAAATCTTCAGCTTGTTTTTTAGTTAAACCAGTTCTTGCCATTTGATAATCTAAAACTTTAATACAACTACTACCGATCATACCAACAAAAGTGCTATTATCACCATTAAGCTTTTCTGCTACGCTTTTAGCAAATTTATTTGCATTTGTTGCCAGTGGAATATATTCATTTTGTTTAGAAATAAAATTATATGTACTAGCACAGTCACCAATTGAGTAAACATCTTCAATTGAAGTTTTTCCATCTTGATCAACAATAATTGCACCATTACGTAGTTTATCAATCCCATCAACAAAATTTGTATTAGGTCTGAACCCACTACTCATAATTATTAAATCAGCTTTAATAACTTCACTGTCCAAATGAATTTCTAATCCATTTTCTGTTTCAATTTTAGATGCCATTTTATTTAACTTTAAATTAACATTATTATTTGTTATATGCTTTTCAATTAAATTAGAGAACTCTTCATTATATTGATTATTTAAAATATGATTATTCATTTCAATTACAGTAACATTTTTATTTTTTTCAATTGCTGCTTCCATTATTTCCAAACCAATAAATCCTGCACCAATAATTGTGATATTTTTATATTTAGAATTAGCAAATTTAGCTTTTAATTTGTTTCCATCATCCATTGTTGTAAGCGTATGAATATCATCTGAACTACCTTCAATAATATTTGGAACAATTGGATTAGCACCACTACAAATAAATAATTTATCATAATCTTGATTTATAACTTGATCATTTTGTTTATACTCAACTGTTTTATTTTCAAAATCAACTGACTGTACATGACTATTGATTCTTAAATCAATTCCTGATTCAATTATTTGCTCAGGGGTTCTTGCTATCATTGTGTTTTGATCATTGAAATGATCAGAAATGTAATAAGGCAATCCACATCCACCAAATGAAATATAATCTCTTTGTTCTAAAACTATTAATTGATCATTTGGATTAAGACGATGATATTTGGCTGAAAAACTCATTCCTGCTGCATTTGCTCCGATTACTAAAATTTTCATTATGATTTATAAACCTCCATATCCAGTTCTCCATCAGCTTTTGATGTAACAACTCCAGTCATCATTGCTCCAGAAATATTTAGAACTGTTCTTGCCATATCTAAAAGTGGTTCTACACTAATTAAAATAGCTGCTATCTCAACTGGTAATCCTAAAATTGAAAGAACTGCAATTGCTGCAAATGTAGCTCCTCCTCCAACACCAGCAATACCAAATGAAGATACAACAATTACTGCGATAAGCATTAAAATCCATGTAAATGTAATTGGATCACCAACAATTTGCATCGCCATTACAGCAACCATTGCCGGATATATACCTGCACATCCATTTTGTCCCATCGTAACACCAAATGAAGATGATAAGTTAGCACTTATATCATCAACACCCATTTCTTCTTTTTGAGCTTGAACATTTAAAGAAACTGCTGCAATTGATGATCTTGAACCAAACCCAAATACTAAGATAGGCCAAGCCTTTTTAACAAATTTTTTCGGACTTAATCCCATAAATGTTAAGATTAATAAATGGATTAAGAACATTACTATAATTGCAAAATATGTTGCAACAACAAATAAGAATAGTTGTGATAATGCACTCACAGTTGAAGTTGCTGCAAAACTTGCCATTAATGCTAAGATTGCATATGGTGTTATTTTAAGTACTTCTTTAACCATTGATAACACTACTTCTTTAAATGAATTTAGAAAGTCAATAAATAGTTTAACTTTTTCTGGTTTTCTTTTATCAACTTGCAAGACAGCGTAACCAAGAAACATCCCAAATAATACAGTTGAAAGTGCAACAGCTGATCCTTGTCCAACTAAGAAACCAAAATCTTCTGGTACTGGAGCTAATAATAATTCAGCATAATTCATTGAACCAATTTCTTCGGCTTGCGTATCTATTGCCTGTTGTTGTTCACTTACTTCACTACTTTGTGAACTTTCAACGATAGCAGCTCCATCTACTTTGAAAATTGCCATTGAAATAAGTCCAATAACAGCACTAATTGCAACTGTAACCATTAGTAGACTAATTATCTTAGTTACTTTTTTACCAAGATTCTTTCGACCTCTTGAATCAATAATTGCTGTTGAAATAGAGATAAATATTAATGGTATAACCATTAATTTAAGACCCTTAATATATAAAGTACTAAACATACTCATAAATACAACAAGGTGACCAGTTACTGTTTCTGACTCTGTTTCGACTAATTGCTCTCCCTCATTTGTTACAGGAATTACATCACTACTACTTAAACCTGTGTTAGCTTCAAAATCTTCTTTACTTATTCCTTGCTCTTCAATTACCTGATCATATGTGACAAGTTCAGATTGATCATATTTTTTACCACTGCTATCTTCATATACAGTATTTGTAGTAGATGCTCCAAATCCAAATTGAACAATTGCTCCAAATATAAGTCCAATAAACAATGCTGTTAAAACACGGAAATTAAAACTTTTTTTCTTATTTTTTTTTAAATACCTTAAAAGAAAAATTAAAATTAAAAACAATCCAATTAATCCTAAACTTTCAATTAATAATTTATAGTCAAGTGACATATATCCCTTTCATGTTTAAATTACTTTATTTATTTAATATATTTGTTTCAACATATTCTTTAACATCTTGTGCTGTTGCTAAATTTAATATATGGTCAATTTGACTTTCAATATCTTTTTGATTTAAACTTGCTATTTGATGTCTTGAAGATAATATTTCTGAAGATGACATTGAAAATTCATCTAATCCCATTCCAAGTAAAATTGGAATAGAAATTGGATCTGAAGCCATTTCTCCACACATTCCAGTCCAAATATTATTTTTATGTGAAGCATCAATTACTTGTTTAACCATTCTTAAGATAGCTGGATTGTGGGGTTGATATAAATAAGAAACTTTTTCATTCATTCGATCACATGCCATTGTATATTGAATTAAATCATTAGTACCAATACTAAAGAAATCAACTTCTTTAGCAAATATATCAGCCATCATTGCAACTGAAGGTATTTCTACCATTATTCCAAGTTCAATGTTTGGTGCAACTTCAATTCCCTCATTCATTAATTTAGCTTTTTCCTCTTCAAAAATTCTTTTACTGTCTCTAAACTCTTCAACTGTTGCAATCATTGGAAACATAATTTTTAAATTTCCAAATTTAGATGCACGTATTAGTGCCCTTAATTGAACACGAAAAATTTGATCTTGATCTAAACATAATCTAATAGCACGATATCCTAAAAATGGATTCATCTCTTTTGGTATATCAAAATAATCCAATTCTTTATCCCCACCAATATCAAGTGTTCTAACGACAACTAACTTGTCCTTCATTGCTTCTAAAACTTTTTTGTAAGCTTCAAATTGAACTTCTTCTGTTGGTAATTCTTTTGATTCCATATATAAAAACTCACTACGATATAGTCCAACACCTTCACTACCATTATTAATAACACCATCAATATCATTGAAACTTCCAATATTACTACAAATTTCTGTTTTGTAATTATCTTGACTTATTGTTGCTTTATTTTTATACTTTTGTAATAATTTTTCATTTGCTTCAAATTGAATTTTTTTAGCTGTATAAATTTCAATTTCAACTTCATTTGGATTTACAATTATATCTCCAGTTTGCCCATCAATAATAATTTGATCACCATTTTCAACACTTTCTACAATTGTCTTAGACCCCACTATTGCTGGAACTTCAAGACTTCTTGCCATAATTGCTGAGTGTGATGTTCTTCCACCAATGTTGGTTGCAAATCCTAAAACGAATTGCTTATTTAATTGAGAGGTTTCGCTCGGTGTTAAATCTTCAGCTACTAAAATAACTTCTTGATCAATTGCAGTTAAATCTGGGATATCAAGTCCTAAAGTATTAGCAATTAACCTTTTACGGACATCTTTAATATCAGCAGATCTTTCTTTAAAATAATCATCATCAATTGTTTCAAAGATTTGAATGAAAGAATTAGATACAGCTAAAATTGAACTAGCGGCATCTATTTTTTCATTTTCTATTTTTTCATTTATTTGTTTTAAAAAATCTTGATCTTGGATTATTAATTGATGTGCTTCAAATATTTTAAGTTCTTCAACGCTTAGTTTATCTTGACTCAATATTCTTAATTTATCTAATTGTTTCAATGATTTATCAATTGAATTATTCAATTTATCTTTTTCTAAAGCTACATCAATGTCCTTGATTTTCTCAAAATTCAAATCAATTTCAACTAATTTATATACCTTAGAAATAGAAATACCTTTTGAAACACCAATTCCTTTAATTTTTATAGACATATTTATCCTTCCTATTTAACTTCTCCAATATCAGATCTAGTTATTACTTCTTCAAGACCTTTAATTGCTTCTTCTGCATCAACACCCTTTACTTCTATTTCAAAAATTTGTCCATTTGCTAGTGCTAAAGACATAACACCCATAATTGATTTTAAGTTAGCCTCTTTATTTTCAACTAAAATTTTTGATTCTGATACATATTTAACCGCTTGGTTCACTAACAATGTTGCTGGCCTTGCATGTAAACCTACTGGATCAGTAATAATAAATTTTTTATTCATAATTTCTCCTTTTAATGTTATATTTTATATTAAATCATATACATATATATTATAACAAATATATTTATTTTTCTTATTTTTTATTAATTTAAAGCGTTAATAATATTATTGGCAACTTCTGATCCTTCTCCAACTGCAGTCGTAATTTGTCTTAGAGATTTATCTAATACATCACCTGATGCATAAATTCCTTTAACTGGTGTTTCAAATTTATCATTAACTTTTATCTGACCTCTTTCATCGATAATATCTAAATCTAAAAACCCTTCGACTGCTGGATCAAGTCCAATGTAAATGAATATCCCTGATGCATTTATAGTGCTTTTTTCTTGTGTTTGATTATTAATGATTATAACTTCTTCAAGTTTATTTGCTTCAACAATTTCCACTACTTCTGTATGGTATTGAATATTTATATTTTCACGTTCTTGAACTTTTTCAATAACAACTTTACTTGCCCTTAATTTTTCTCCACGATATAATATACTTACGCTACTGCATATTTTAGATAAATAAAGCGATTCTTCCATTGCACTATTTCCACCACCTACAACAATAACATCTTTTCCTTTAAAGAAATTACCATCACATATAGCGCAGTATGAAACTCCTTTACCAAGCATTTCAACCTCACCACTTGCACCAAGATGTCTGTTTTCTGTACCCGTTGCAATTAAAACAGTTTTTGCTTCATATTCTTTAACATTTGTAATAACTTTCTTACTGTCACCAAGGTCAACTATTTTCTCTACACTTCCAAATTCATATTTAGCACCAAATTTCATTGCATGTTTATGCATAACTTTTGAAAGTTCTGGTCCACTTATACTTTCAAAACCAGGATAATTTTCCACTAAGTGGGTAGTAAAGACTTTACCACCTGGTGCACCTCTTTCTAAAATCAAAACATCTAACCCTGCTCTTGTTGCATAAACTGCTGCTGTCAGCCCACTTGGACCGGCACCAATAATAATTAAATCTATCATCATTTCTCCTTCATCATATTTTATTAATATTGTACTATATTTTCAAAAAAATACATTAATTTAAATTACTTTTTATCTAAAATTACTTTTTTAATAATTTTTAAATCTTGATTAAAGTCAAATAATTTAAAGTCTTCAGAACCAGATTGACGGATTCCCACAACTTCTCCCATCCCTCTTAATTTATAATCTTCTTGGGATAATTTATAACCATCATTATATTTTGTCAATAATTCTAACCTTTTTTTACTTACTTCACTTTTAGATTGATTGTATAAAAGACAATAACTTTGTAGATTATTTCTTCCGACCCGTCCTCTTAGTTGATGTAGTTGTGCAACCCCGTACCTTTCAGCATTTAAAATTAGAATTACTGTTGCTTCGGGAATATCAACCCCAACTTCAATAACTGTTGTGCTTATTAAAATATTACTATCACCTGCTTTAAAGTTTTGCATCACTTGATCCTTATCACTTGATTTCATTTTCCCATGAACAACTTCAATTTTATATTGACCTTTGAAATATTTTAAATATTTTTGATGAGTAGACATTACATCAGCAAGTGCTAAATCATCAACTTCTGAAACAAGTGGAGCGACGACATATACTTTATTATTTAAATTAAGTTCTTTTTCAATAATATCCATTATTTCTTTTTTCTGATGATCATTATAAATTTTTGTAATAATATCAATTCTATTACGTGGTTTTTCATTTAATTCAAGGACATCAATTACCCCAAAAATAGTATGAGCAATTGTTCTTGGAATCGGTGTTGCACTTAAATAACAATAATTAATATAACTGGATTTACTTAACAACTGTTCTCTTTGATTAACGCCAAAACGTTGTTGTTCATCAATAATTGCAAGTCCTAAATTTTTAAATACAAGATCTTCTTCAATTAATGCTTGTGTGCCAATTATTAAATTAAGTAAACCAAATGATATTTGTTCTTTGATTTTCTGTTTGTTTTTCTTAGTTAAACTACCTACAAGTAGTCCAACTTTATATTCAGATAAATACTTCAAAGCTTCACTATAAATTTGTTTAGCAAGTATTTCTGTGGGAGCCATAATAACAACTTGTTTTTGATTGTTAATTACAGCTAAAGCATATATAAAACAAACAATTGTCTTACCAGATCCAACGTCACCTAAAATTAGAGATTGCATAGCAGTATTTTCCTCTAGTTTTTTCAATCCACTAATTATGACCTCTTCTTGTGATTTAGTTAAAGAAAAAGGCAAGTCATTGATTTTCTGATTAATAATATTCATATCAATTTTAATTTTGTATTGATCAGATTCTTTTTGACGATTTGTAAGTTTAGCTTGTATTTTTAAATAATAATTAGAAAATTCCCATACCTTATATTTGGTTTGGGCTTCTATTAATTTTTCTTTTGATATTGGATTATGAATTTCTAACATAATTAATTTATTAAAATCATCAAGTTCATCTAAACAATTAATTATCATTTTCTGAATTTGTAAATTACTTAATTTATTAATTTTACTATAAATTGGAATAATATCTTGACTTAATTGATTACTTGATGCTAACTTAATTTTTTGAAGTGATAATTCGTTTTTTTGATAATCATAATTACCTTTAACTTCAACTTCCATTGCTTTTTTATAAGTGTATTTTAAATGCTTTTGATTCCAAGCAACTACTTTTATTTCTTGTTTTCCATCACTAACAATGAAATTAGTAATAGTTAAATTGTTCCTTAATTGATAATTATTAACTTGACTTGTTATGATCCCTTTAAAACTTAACTTAACTGATGATTCAATTAAATCATTACTATAATAGACGTATGAGATCGGTAAAAAATTAATTAAATCATCAATAGAAAAAATATCTTTTTGATTTAATTTATTAATTGTAACTTCACCTAAACCTTTAACATCACTTAATTCTTTGTTAATTTCAAACAATTAAACTCCTGAAATTAAATAAGGATAAATGGGTTGTTTTGTATCATGAATTTCAATTTCTAAAAATGGATTATCTTCTATTACTTTATTTTTTAAATTATCAATTAGTTTTACATTTGCATCTTCACCTAATAAAACAGTGATAATTCCAACTTCTAGTTCAATTAAATCTGCAAATATTTTTTCTAATAATATTTCTTCATTAGCTGTTGAATACTTAATGTTACCTTGAATTATTCCTAAAAAGTCGTTTTCTTGAATTACTGTTCCACCAATTGTTGTATCTTTGATTGCTTTAGTTATTTCTATATTTTGTAGTTCAGCCAGGCAATCTTTCATAAAGACAATATTTTCTTCAAGCGTGTTATCAGCTGAGTAGTTAATTAGTACTTCAATTGCTTGGGTCATAAATTTAGTCTCAAGAACTTTCACTTCTACCCCTTCAACTAAATCTTTAGCAGCTTTAGCAGCCATAATTACATTACTATTATTTGGCAAAACAATTACATGTTTAGCGTTAGCCTTTTGAATTGCATTAACTATATCTTCTGTTGATGGATTTAATGTTTGACCACCTGAAATAATTTCTACATTTTGAATTGAATTAAATAACTCACTCATTTTATCAGATGATGAAACAGCTACAATTCCTAGTTCTTTTTTATTTTGATTTTGTAAATTTTGAGCATCTTCAGCTTGAATTCTCATATTTTCACTTTTTATATGCACAAATGAACCTAAAGTTTGAGCATATTCAAATACAGCAATCGGCGTTTCACTATGAACATGGACTTTCAAAATATTATCATCTTGAATAGCTACAATTGAATCACCAAAGGTTGTTAATTTTTCTCGTACATCTTCAATTTTAATTTCTTTTGGATTATTTAATGCTACTAAAACCTCAGTACAAAAACCATGTTCAATATCTTCAGGATTAATTAAAAATGTTTCAGTTTCACGAAATCGATCAAAGTTTTGAACTTCTTGAACATCTAACTTTTCACCTTTTAAATTAGCAAGCATCCCCTGAAAGATAACAAGTAATCCTTTACCTCCACTATCAACTACTCCAGCTTCCTTAAGAATGGGTAATAAATTAGGAGTGTTTTCAAGTGATACTTCCCCACTACTAATTAAGTTTTCAAAATACTTAATTAAGTCTGAATTAACTTTTGTGTTTTGATGCATTTCTTTTCCAACTGTTAATATTGTTCCTTCAACTGCTTTAATTACTGATGCATATGCACGATCTGATCCACTTTTAATTGCCTTATGAAATTTTTCACTATCAACTTGTTCAATTGATTCAAGTTCTTCTGATATTCCACGGAAAAATTGTGATAATATTACACCAGAATTACCACGCGCTCCCATTAAAAGACCTTTAGAAAAACTTTTAGCTATTTCACCAACTAATTGACTTTCACTTGTAATTATATTATCAATTCCGGCTTGAAAGGTCATGTTCATGTTACTTCCAGTATCACCATCTGGTACAGGAAAAACATTTAGTGCATTAATCTCTTCCTTATTTAAATTAATAACTTCTCCAGCATACATTAGCATTTCTTTATATTGTTTGGCTGTAATATATTGCATTGTTTCCTCCTATTTTTTACCTGATTCCTTTTACAAAAACATCAACATATTGAATGTTGAAATTATACTTTTCTGCAACTTTGTATTTAACTATTTCTTGAATTAAATTTGTAATTTCAATAATATTTACTTCTTGATCTAAAACGACATATATTGCAATTCCAATTTGATTATCTTGTAAATAATTAACATCTACGCCAGTTGTATAATCACGATTCAAAACATTTAAGAACTTACTAACAATACTTTTATTTGCAATATTTATAATCCCAGGCACTAATTTAACTTGATTGCTTATAAAGTGCTCTACATCATAACTTTCTATATATGTTACTCCTCTTGCATTATTTATTTTAACTTTCATCATTCTCCTTTAAATAATTTATTTTTAAATATGATTTGCTTCTGGATATTCTTGCCCTTTTGTATCAACTGATACTGATTTAATTGTTAGTTCTTCAGTTGGTGATTCTCCTTCAACTTCTATTTCTGTATTAATGTAATCTAATACATCATAACCATCAATCATATAACCAAAGACAGCATAATCCTCATCTAACATAGGAACATCATCAAGAGCTATATAAAATTGACTACCCGCTGAATCAGGTTCACCACTACGAGCCCATGCTAATGCACCTTTTTGGTGTGTTAGTCCTGTATCATATCCATTACTTGGAAATTCTCCAACAATTGAATATCCAGGTCCACCTGCTCCTGTTCCATCAGGATCACCACCTTGAACAACAAAATCACTTACTAATCTATGCATTGTTAAACCATCATAAAACTGTGAATTTGCTAAATATATAAAATTATTGACAGATTCAGGTGCTAAATCAGGATATAATTCAAAAGTCATTTTACCTTCTTTATCTCCTTGCTTTAAAACAATTGTTGCAACTGGGTTCGCCTCATCATGTAAATCATCATATGTTTGAATACTTTCACTATTTGCAGTTAAGTAAAGTAACCCAACTAACACTACAAGTATAACTATTAATATTATTATTATTTTTTGCATAATTCTCTCCCTAAAATATCATTGATATTTATTTTTGTCTTCTGACCATAAGTCATTTTTTCAACTATATTATCTTCAAAGTCGCGACCAATTATAATTTGATTATTACAACCGATTAATTCCGCTTCACTTAATTTTTCTCCAACTCGCCTGTCGCGATCATCGACTAAAACAGTAAACCCATTTTCTAAAAGTTGCTTCTCAATTTTGAGTGTAAAACTTTTCTGACCTTCACTTTCAAAATCTAAAGGAATTAAATGGTAATCAAACGGCGATATTTCTTTTCCAAAAACAATTTTTCCATCTTGATGTTTTTGTTCAATATAAGCACTTAAAATTCTTGATACACCAATTCCATAACTTCCCATGAGTGCAACTTTGTTTTCTTGCTCTTTGTTTATAAATTTTAATCCAAGACTATTTGTATACTTATCACCTAAAGCAAATGTATGACCAATCTCAATTCCTTTTCTTAACTTAACTGGTAAACCAGACTCTGAGATGCAGTCTCCTGCTTCCACTTGACGAATATCAGCATATATTGGATTTAAAAGGTCTTGATTATTAACATTAATTAAATGATTATCTAAAGTATTTGCTCCACATATAAAATCAGCCATATATTCTATTTCTTGATCAAAGACTAGTTGTATTTGATCACCGACTCCAATTGGTCCAAGAAATCCAGGTATTAAATTATTATCTAATATTAATTGTTCACTAGCGAGTTTAATTTCTTTTCCCTTAATAAACCTTAGTAGTTTAGTTTCTTGCATATCGCGATCAGCTTTAATAAAAGCCATAACTAATTTACCATCAATATTATAAGCAACACATTTAATCATTTTATTAATATTAAAATTCATTTGAGTTTCTAATTGTTTAATGTTTTTCATATTTGGTGTATATACTGTACTTATCATCTCACCACTTTGGACTTGCATTGTATACTTATTAAGAACTGGTGCTACTTCAATATTATAAGCAAATTCAGTGTTATCTTCAAAACAAATTGTGTCTTCACCAATATCAGATAAGACAATAAATTCATGTGATATATTTCCCCCCATTGAACCATTATCTGCTTTAACAATTTTATATTCTAATTTTAATCTTTTCAGTATATCAGTATAGGCTTGATAATATTCACGGTATGTATTCATTAGTGAATCATTTGATTCATGAAATGAATAACCATCAAACATTGTAAACTCACGACCTCTAAGCAATCCAAAACGTGGTCTTTTCTCATCACGCATCTTTGTTTGAATCTGGTAAATATTTAATGGATATTTTTTATATGAATTCAAATAACCAATTACCATATCAGTTGCAACTTCTTCATGTGTTGGTGCAAGTGCAAATTCTCTTTTATGACAATCAGATACACGAAATAATTCTGCACCATAATCATTCCACCTTCCACTTTTTTCCCATATATCACTTGGTTGTAAAAAAGGCATCCTTACTTCGTTAGCACCAATTTTGTCAATCTCTTGACGAATGATAGTTTCAATCTTTTGTAAAACTTTAGTTGCAAGTGGTAAATAAGTATATATTCCCGCTGCATTTTGATGAATATATCCTGCTCTAATCATCATTATATGTGAAATTGCTTGTGCACCTTTAGGATTATATTTTTGTGTTGGAATAAACATTTTACTTTGATTCATTTAATCTCCCTTATCTTGTTCTATTGGTAAGTAGTATTTTTCTTGACTTTCAACTTTATTACGATCAGCATTAATAAATTTAAGCTCAATTAAAAGATATTCTTGATCATCTTTTGGAATAATTTGCATTACAATATCATTTTTTTCACTTATAATTTGATCAACTGATGTCTCATATTGATATGTATCAGCTTCAACTTCTTGATTATTAATACTTATAATTTTAGCATTTTCTAAACTTATATCTATTATAACATTTTCATAACTTTCATCAAAGTCATTTAATGATATTTTTAAATTTATTTTATTTTCTTGATTTGCTTGATAACATACTTCTGATTCAGAAATTTCCATACTAATACTTTCATCTTCTAAAATACGATTGAAATCAACAACTGTAATTGTTAAAAATAGTAGTAGTAATAAAAAGATTCCTATACTATTAATATACATTTCAATTTTCTTTGGGATTTGTTTTCTAATTATTACTTCAATAACCACAAATAAGATTCTCCCACCATCTAATGCTGGAATTGGCATTAAATTAACTAAACCAATATTAATACTTAAGATAGAAATTGTTAACATCATCGCCCTAAAACCTTCATCAACAATTGAACTTGAACCTTGAGCCATTCCAAGTGGGCCCATCAAATCACTGACACCAGCCATTTGTGTAAATAGCATTTTAATTGATAAAAATATTGAACCAATGATCATTAAGAAAGAAGAAAAAGCCTTAGTAATTGAATCAATAAAATTATACTTATCATTAGTCTCACTTGGAGTTATTCCAATTGAATCCTTGTCACAAGAGACTTGCTTTTTCTCAATATCAGAAATGTTTAATTGACTATCAGAATCTTGATATTCAATCTCAAACTTACCATCTTGCTTATCAAGTTCTTGACTAATCTCATCATATGAGTCTGTTTGATTGCCATTAATTGAAATAATTTGATCACCAGACTCAATCCCAACTTGCTCAGCTGGATAATCCTCAACAACATTAACTGTATTACTTTGATAATTTTGCGAGTTAATTCCACCAAAAAAATTCAAAGAAAAAAAGATTAAGAAACCTAAGATAAAATTCATCATTGATCCGGCAATTAAAATTTGAAATTTTTGCCAGCTTGTTTTTTGATCAAGCATTTGACCTTTTGATAAGCCTTTATTAATATCACTATCTGTCTCTAAATTATTTTCTCCTGCCATTTGTACATACCCACCAATTGGTATCCACCGAATATTATATTTAGTACCTGATTTATCAGTATATAAATGGACTAACTTTGGCCCCATACCAATTGAAAACTCAAAACAATGTACACCATATCTTTTAGCCATTAATAGATGTCCGATTTCGTGGACTAAAACAATAACTGATAATGCAATTATAAAGTATATTAATCCAAACATTTTGACCTTTCAAAAACATTTTTTTAAATAAAAATAACAAAGTATGGTATCTCTCTTTAATAAGTATATCATATTATTAACTTTTTTAGTTCCTATTTTAAACCATTAGTATAATATATTTAAAAAAAAAGATACCAGTAAAACTGATATCTTTTAAATGCTTATTAAATTTATTTTTATCTGCTATTTATTTCTAATTTCACTTGCTGTCATGATCTTATAATTTTTAAAGATTGCATACCCAATAAAACCAAATAATATAGATACAAAAGCACATAATAATGCTGTCATAAGACCTAGCGCTCCGTTTTCACCAACAACTACAAAGAATCCAGCAATCGGTGTTGCTATACCTGTGGCTCCAGTATCTAAACCAGCGGCCGAATAAGTGGCGACTAGTGCAACTATAATTCCTGATGCTGCCCCACCCATAAAGTTAGTTGTGTAAACAGGTATTGGATTTGAACTAATTATATCTGTTTGGGTCAGTGGCTCAATTGCTACAGATATCGTATCTTTACGATCACCAAATTTCATCTTATGAAAGAAAACAAAATTCATAAATGACGAACCAAAAACACTTAATGCACCAATTACCATTGGTAGACCTGTAAGTCCAATAATACTTGTTAAAGCCATTGAACTTAAAGGTGCTGTTGCAACTACAGTAATTACTCCACCTAAAATAAGCCCCATAATGATTGGTGAACCAGTTGATGCAACTAATAAAATCTCACCTATTTGCATTAGCATTCCATTGACAATTGGATCAATCATCTCTGTTAGTAAATACATAACTGGGACAACTACAATTATTATTACGATTAAATCTAAACCACCTGGTACAACTTTCTCAATATATTTAACACCAAAACTAATTAAGTAACCAGCAATGAAACCAGATAAAATCCCAAATGGAGCGGCAACTATCCCAACCATTAATGCATATACTGGTGTTACACCTAATGCAAGCATTACAAGAGATGCTGCTGCAAGTCCACCCATTGATCCACTTGTTGAACCAATTTCAGATAACAACTGAATTCCACCAACTTCACCAAAAAGTGAATAGTGAAATGCTTCTACTAAAAACGTTGCACAAGCAGCAGATGCAAGTGCACCCATCGCTTTAAATCCATAAGGTGCTTTATACGTAAACAATGTAAATAAAGCTAATACCATTAACAATAATATTGTTCCAATTAATACTTCAAACATATAACCTCCAATTTTTTAAAAATGTAACCCTATTACTTGAATAAATTATTTTTTTTATCCAACAAATTTTAAATAATTATAATTATTTAAAATAGTATAACATAAATTGAAAGCGTTTGCAAATTTTATTTGTTTTAAATATATATCAATTAAATTTAATTGATATTTTAGATTGTTAATTATTAAATTTATTATTCAAATTATTCCTAATCATTTTGTCTACTTCTATTATTTGCTTAATAGTTGGGGCATCAATTATTTGATGATTATCCATCTCCTTTTCAACTATTTGCTCAATTTCTAAAAAAGTTATTTTCTGATTTAAAAACAATTCAACTGCTACTTCATTAGCTGAATTCAAAACAGTTGGCATGCTTCCCCCGGCAATTCCAGCCATGTAAGCAAGTTTAACTGCTGGATATCGTTGATAATCAATTTCTTTAAAATTTAATTGAGCTATTTTAGCTAAATTAAGCTCTTGACTATTAACAATTGGTTGATGATCAGGATAACTTAGAGCAAATTGAATTGGAAGACGCATATCTGGTGTTCCAAGTTGAGCAAAGATTGAATAATCTTTTAATTGAATCATAGAATGAATAATACTTTCATGGTGAATTAAGACATCTATTTTTTGATAATCAATATTAAATAAGTGATGTGCTTCTATTACTTCTAAACCTTTATTAAACATTGTCGCACTATCAATTGTTATTTTTTGCCCCATCGACCAATTTGGGTGATTTAAAGCATCACTGACTGTAACACCTTTTAATTGCTCTCTAGTTTTTTCTCTAAAACTTCCACCTGATGCTGTTAATATTATTTTATCTAAATTATCTTTATCAATACCTTGCATGACTTGAAAGATTGCACTATGCTCACTATCGATTGGATATAAATTAATGCCTTTTTCTAAAGCAAGTGGCATAATGATGTGCCCTGCGCAAACAAGTGTTTCCTTATTTGCAAGTCCCATATCCTTCTTAGATTCAATTGCTTTAATAGTTGGAATAAGACCTATGAATCCTACTAAAGCATTAATAACTATATCAATTTCTGTTACTGTTGCAATTTCAATCAAACCAGACTCTTGACTAACTATTTTTAAGTTAGAAAATTGTTTTTGCAGTTTGATTTGATCAACTGAATTTTGAACACATACAGTTGTAACTGATGGGAAAAGATTAATTAACTCGATTGCATAATCAATATTTTTCCCAACACTAAAAGTTACTAATTGATATTTATCTCGATTATTATTTAATATATCAATTGTTTGTTTACCAATTGATCCACTGGCACCAAGTAATGCAATATTTTTCATAGTTCTCCTAAATAAATAATATGATAATAATAATTGGTAAAATCCATGAGTCAATACGATCTAAAATCCCCCCATGCCCATATATGAAATTACCACTATCTTTAATATTAGATTGTCTTTTAATATATGATTCTAAGATATCACCAATTTGTCCTAATATTGCTATCACAACACTTATAATGTATAGTATTAAAAGACTATTAAACGGATTATAATCACCAACAAAATTAAATAACACACTAACAAGTGATAATGTAATAATTGCAACAAACGGAGAAATTAATAAACCTCCAATTGATCCTTCAACCGTTTTATTAGGTGAGATAGATGTCAGCTTTGTCTTACCATGATTCTTACCAACAAAATATGCAAATGTATCATTATACATTAAGACTGCAGTAATATATACTAAAAACCACTTTTGATCTAACGATAAATACCAAAGTCCATATATAAACATTAAAAATGAAATTAAATATAAATAACTAATAAATTTTTTATTTGATTTTCTAATAATATGCATAAATTCATAAATACCAACAATGAAAATTGTTCCAATGAAAATTATAAATAAATTCCAGATCAATAATAATAAATAAAAACTAATGACAAAACCTGCTCCACCAATTATTCTATTTTTCATCTTCCACCAAATCTTCTTGTTCTTTTTTGATATTCTTCTAAACATCTTAAAAATTGTTCTTGATTAAAATCAGGCCATAAAGTTTTAGTGAATATAAACTCACTATATGCAACTTGCCATAATAAAAAATTTGATAACCTTTGTTCACCACTTGTTCTAATTAATAGATCGACATTACTGTTACTACCTTGATCTAAGTATTTACTAAACTTAATCTCACTATCTATTTGTTGACCCGGATTTGATTTAATAAATTTATTTACAGCACGAATAATCTCGTCTCTTGATCCATAATTAAATGCTATATTTAAAACTAATTTATTATTATCTTTAGTTTTATCTTTAGCTTCATTTAAAATACGTTGTATATGCTCAGGTACATTATCAAAATGTCCTGGAAAATTTAACTTAATTTCATTTTCCATAATTAGTTTCATTTTAACTTTAAAAAAAGTTTCAATTAAACTAAATAAATAATTAATTTCTTCTGTTGATCTTTTCCAATTCTCAGTTGAAAAAGCATAGACAGTTATAATCGGAATCTTTTGGTTTATCCCAACTTTAATAATGTCTTCAATACGATCGCTTCCAACTTTGTGTCCATATGATACAGGAAAACCTTTTTTCTTAGCCCAACGACCATTCCCATCCATAATTATACCAACATGATTAGGAATATTATCTATTTTTAATTGTGTTTTTTTTGCTTTTTTGTTAAATAACATATACACCTCTTTATCTGATTATATCATATATTTATTATTATTAAAAAAAGAAAAACCAAAATACAAAGGTTTTTCTTTTGATTATCCATAATATATGTATGAATTCGTTTTCTTTTCATGATATGATTGTTTATTTTTAAAGATAACTAAATATATTGAGTAGAAATAGTATAGGAATAACGTTAAAAACATTAAATAATATTTAAGAAATTCACGTTTCATATACATCTTTGTACTAAGTCTTTGTCCATCATTACCTAAAACATGCACACGCAGGATCATTTTACCAAGTGGCCACTTTGCATATTTATAACTTAAGAAGTTATAAAGCATTGCAACTGCTATATATAAAACAATATAGAAAATTAAAACAAACATATCAATTATTATATTACTAAGTGTAAAATAAATATAAAACGAGAAGAATACAGCAATAATTTGATAAAACATTGAAACTACAGCATTGTCAATTACAAACGTACCAATTCTTCTCCATTTTTGCATCTTCATTTATTTACTTAACTTATCATTAATTTGCAATTTATAATCTGCTGCTTTTGCTCCATAAATTGCTTGAATACTAGTTCCATCTTTAACTAATCCCATAGCATTTAACTTTGTTGTCCAGTATTCATTGTCTTTAACTTTAGAGCCATCTTTTACTGTTACACGTAGTCTTGTAATACATGCATCAACATAATCAATGTTATCCGCTCCACCAAGTGCTTCAATAATTGAATCAGCCATTTGATCTGAACTTGTTTCTTTCATTTCATTAAATTCCTCTTTTGAAACAGTTTTAACTGCTGCTCCACCACGACCCGGTGTTGCTAAATCATATTTCTCAATATACCACTTAAATACGAAGTAATATGCTGGTGCCATAATTAATACTCCAACAACAACAATCATAAACCAGTTGTTATCAACTCCCGTTACACCAGGTAAAATACCAAATAATGTAAAGTCAATAAATCCACCACTAAATGTCATCCCAACTTTTACGTTTAGTAAATCCATTAACATAAATGATAGTCCGGCCATCGGTACATGGAAGAAGTAGTATAGAGATGGTGCTAAGAATAAGAATGTAAATTCAATTGGTTCTGTTATCCCTGTTAAGAAAGCTGTAAAACCAACTGAGAATAATAATCCACCTGCTTGTTTTTTATTTTCTGGATCAGCTGTTTTATACATAGCAAATGCTGCTGCTGGAAGACCAAACATCATAAATGGGTATTTACCAGTCATAAAGTTTGTTGATGGAAATTGACTGAAATCTCCTGCTGCTAGTGATGCAAAAAATGCATTTTGCGTACCATAAACTGTTTCTCCAGCTATTAAGTACTCTCCACCAACACTTGTTTGCCAAAGTGGTAAGTAAAATACATGGTGTAGCCCCATAGGAATAAGTGATCTCTCAACTAATCCAAAAATAAGCGATGCAACCCAACCGTATCCTGCTGCAGTTAAGTCTCCCAATCCATTTCCAATTGCTGAAAGTCCTGCTCCTAAGAATGGCCAAATAAATACTAAAGCAATTCCGTAAAATAATGCTGCAAATGATGCAACTATTGGTACAAATCTAGCTCCACCAAAAAATCCTAAATAATCTGGTAATTTCACATTATAATATCTATTATGTAAAACCGCTGTAATTGCACCGGCAATTATACCACCAAATACTCCCATTGAAAATGTATTTTCAATTCCTAATGTACTTGTTAATAACCCTTCAAATTCTAAATCTCCTAACATGAACATTCCTGTTTCTGGATCTACTAAACCAAGAACAGAAACTGTAGTTGCAATTGCAACATTCATAATTAAGAATGCCATAACAGCTGCTAATGCTGCTGCTCCTTTTTCAGCCTTTGCAAATCCAATTGCTAAAGCGATTGCAAACATTAAAGGTAAGTTTGCAAAAACAATATCCCCCGTTGCAGTTAATATTTGTAAAAATGAGTTTAAGAATGTTCCTTCACCTAATATCGACTCTAACCCATAAGCTGATACCATTGATTGGTTTGTAAATGATCCACCAATTCCTAACATGATTCCCGCTGCAGGTAATAATGCAATCGGCAACATGAATGCTTGACTTAATTTTGAAAAGAATGCTTTCATTTTTTTATCTCCTTCTAATAATCTTACTAATTAATAGTATATCATATCGTTTTCATTTTTTGTTTTTTTATTTATTTTTTTTGTTTTTTTCAAAAAAAAAAAGTACAATACACTGAATTAGTATTGTACACTTTTTGAATTATGAAATTACTATTTTAAATTTAATAATAAATCTATTCCAATTGATGCAACATCTTTTGTTAAATATGACTCAGCAGATTGATTAATCTTATTTTTAGTAAGTAAACTATTTAAAAATGCTTCTTGTTTTTCTGTAATCATTATAGCTTGACTTACTTTAATTAAGTCTTGTAAATTATCAATTGTTTCAACTTGTAATAATTTTAGTTGTTTAATTAATATTTGAGCAGTAATTGTTGCATCATAATCCGCACGGTGGTGTGCATAAGCATCATATTCAATTTCAAAATAATTAATTAATTCAGAGAGTTTATAAGTACTTTTATTTGGATAAATTACTTTTGCTAAGTGAATTGTATCTAAATAATAATTAGCATAAAATTCTTTTTTCTCATTCATATAATATGCCATTAAAAAACTTAAATCAAACCTTGCATTTTGAGCAACTAAAATACTTTTTCCTACAAAATCTGAGAAACTTTCCATAACAAATCTATAATCTTCTCCTTGCTCGCTTAACATTTGATCTGTAATGTTTGTTAAGTTAATAATTAACTCAGGTAATTTATCAACTTTATATAATTTAATAAATTTACTAAATGTATTAATTATCTCACCACTTGATGATACTTTAGTTGCACCTATTTCAATTATTTGATCTTTCTTATTATCTAAACCAGTTGTTTCAATATCAAAAACAACAAAGCTTAACTCTTTTAATTTATCATTTAACATTATTCTCCTTCAATTAACTTTTCATATTCATTTAACAATTTATTGTTTTCAGTTTCTAAATCATTTATTTGACTTTGTATTTGATTAGACTTTTGAAAATCACTATATATTTCTTTTTGTGTTGCAAGTTTAATTAATTTTTGTTTTTCTAATTCAACTTCTTCAATTTTCTTTTCAATTTTCTTAACTTGATTATTATTAATTTTCTTAGGCCTTGAATCAGCTTTCTTTTTTTTATTCTTTACTTCTTTACCTATCATATACTGTTCATATAAATTATATTCACCACTGAAAACATTTAACTGTGTTGGTTGTAAATAAATAAACTTATCTATAATCTGATTTAAGAAATAACGATCATGTGAAACACATAAGATTGTTCCTTGATAATCAAGAAAGGCTTGTTCAAGTACTTGTTTTGATTTTAAATCTAAATGGTTTGTTGGCTCATCTAAGACAATTACATCATAGTCTTGTAATGCCATATAACTTAAAATAACTCGAACTCTTTCTCCACCTGATAATGAACTAATTATTTTAAAGATGTCTGATCCCTTAAATAAGAAATTTGCTAAGTGCTTTCTAATTTGCAGATCACTCTTATTATCCATTAGTTCTTTAATTGCCTCAAAAATTGTTTTATCTTCTTTTAATAATTGTTGTTTTTGATCAAAATACCCAATTTTAATTTTCTGACTAATTTTAACTGATCCAGAAATTGGCTCAATTTGTTTTAAAATAGTTTTTAAAAGAGTTGTTTTACCAATCCCATTTTCACCAATAATTCCAATTCTTTCTCCACCTCTAATCGGCAAAGTTAATTTCTCACTTAGTGGTGAATCATATCCAAAATATAAATCTTTTAATTCAATATAATTTGTTTTCTTAACATGTAATGCTGAAACTGAGAAATGAATTTTTTGTTTATCATCTATTGGTTTATCAATTAATTCAATTCTTTCAAGTTTACTCTTGCGGTCATTTACTTGACCAATTTTAGATGGTTTTCCTCTAAATTTAGTAATGAAGTCTTCTAGTTTTTGAATTTCTTTTTGCTGATTTTCATATGTTGCTAACAATACATTATATCGTTTCTCTTTTTCAATTAAATAATTTGTGTAATTTGATGTATAAAAGAATAATTTATTTTGCTCAATTTCAATTATTTTTGTACATACCTTATCAATAAAATAACGATCATGTGATACTACTACTACCGTTCCTTCATAGTCCTGCAAATATTTTTCAAGCCATTTAATTGTTTCAATATCTAAATGGTTTGTTGGCTCATCAAGTAATAGATAATCAGGTTTAGTCAATAATAACTTAACAAGTGCAATTTTAGTTTGCTCTCCACCTGAAAAGCGTTTAATTTTTTTCTTAATATCTTCTTTATTAAAACCAAAAGCACTAACCATTTTTTCAACTTGAACACCAAAATGATATCCACCACGAGCTGAGTATGTTGATTCAAGTTCTCCATAGCGTTCAATGAGTGTATGTTCTTGTGTTTGTTCATATTCTACTAATAATTGTTCCATCTCTAAATTAATATTTTTTAATTCTTTAAATAGTAGTCCCATTTCTTCTTCAATTGTGTTTTGATCATTTTCAATTACTTTTTGCGATAAATACCCAACAGTTTGATCACCTTTATTAACTTGACCATCTGTTGCTAAATCTGGATCAATAAGTATTTTCAATAGAGTTGTTTTACCAACACCATTATCGCCAATTATTGCAATTTTTTCTCTATTCTTTATTGTAAATGAAATATCTTTAAATAAAAATTTATCTTTGTAATTTTTTGATATATTATTTATACTAATCATTGGGCCTAAGTTCTGTTTCCAATATCTGATCAAGTTGGTTTACTGCTTTTTCTAAGTTATCATTGACAATATTATACTGATATTGTTCTTTAAGTTTTATTTCATGACGAGCTTTATCAATTCTCTTCATAATCGTTTCTAAATCTTCAGTATTTCTTTTTTTTAATCTTTCTTCTAAGTCTTCTATTGTTGGAGGCAAGATAAAGATTGATAAGACATCATCAATAGAATCAATTACTTGCATAGCACCTTTGCATTCGATTTCTAAAAAGACATTGTTACCTTTTTCTAATTGTTTTTGAACAAAATCTAAATCAGTTCCATAGTAATTACCAACAAAATTTGCATACTCCAACATTTTATTTTCATTTATTCTACTTTTAAAATATTCTTCACTTACAAAGTGATAATGTTTTCCATCTATTTCTCCAGCTCTTTTTTCTCGTGTTGTCAAAGAAACAGAAAATATAAAATCATTAAATTTAATTTTTTTTCTAATTGAATCTTTTCCTACTCCACTCGGACCAGAAAAAACAATTAATTTTCCTCGATGCATAATAACCTACTTTCTCTATTGTAATGGATATTTTATTTATTACTACTATTAACTCTTTGAACAATTGATGTTACTTCCAAATCATCTAACTCTTTAATAATTTGGTTTAAAATGGTTAAGTTATGAACTTTAATAATTAATTTACAAAAACTTCTTTCATGATCTTCTCCACGCGCATAAATACTTGTTAAATTTATTTCTTTATTTGCTATAACTTCAAGCACTTTAATTAATGCTTTAGGTTCATCTTTAACTTCTATATACAGTCTTGATTTATATAAACTTTGATTGGCTTTCATCGTCCACTTGGCATTGTAAGTAGCAAAATCTTGTTCACATTCATTACGGTGAATATAAAAGTTATCATTAATTTTAACAACTTTTATTTCATCACCTACAACCGGAGAGCAATATCTGCAATATATATATTCATCAATTTTAAATTTATGATCATCAGTTATCACAACTGGAAGATCATTATTAATAACTTTTTCAGCAGTTAATTGATTAAAATAATTAATTATATCAGAAATTAAAATGTCTCCAACACCAATATGATAATATAGATCTTCTTGATTTTTAATTGCAAACCCCATCATGATTGTCTCTAAGTTTTCTGCTTCTAATATTTTTTCAAAATTTTCTAAGTCTTTGCTTTTCAAATAATTATGAAGCAAATGATACCCTTCATTTCTCACTAATTTTTTTTGATCATCTTTAAAATATTTTTTTAAAGAATCTTTAGCTCTCGTTGTTTTAACTTTATGAATCCATTCTACTTCAGGTTGTGAGTGATGTGATGTTACAACAGTTACAACATCACCAATCTTCAGCTTATAAAATAAACTAACAAATTTTTCATTAACTTTAGAACTTATTGCTTTATAACCAAGCTCTGTATGAATATAAAAAGCAAAATCTAAAACCGTTGAATTTTCTGGCAATTCAATTACATCACCTTTTGGAGTATAAACAAAAATACTTTTTGAAAAGTAATCACCTTGCAAGATATTCATAAATTCTTTTGATCCAATATCTTCTTCACCTAATTTTTCAGCTTCTTGTAACCACTTTAACTGCTCATTAATTTTCTTTTGCAATTCTTCTTTTGGCATAATATTTTTATATGACCAATGTGAAGCAATTCCATTTTCTGCCACATAGTCCATTTTTTCGGTCCTTATTTGGACTTCAATTGGCATTCCATCTTCAGCTATAACTGTTGTATGAATTGATTGATACATGTTATGTTTGGGAGTCGGAATATAATCTTTAAAACGCTTTGGAATTGGTTTATAATTTTCATGTAAAAGACCAAGCACAATATAACATTCAGGAATAGTTTTAACAATAATCCGAAAAGCAATTAAATCAGTTAGGTCTTCAAATTCTTGTTTTTTACTAACCATTTTTTTATAAATACTATAAATATGTTTACTACGACCTGTAATAAAGAAATCTAATTTATTACTATCTAAAATAGTTTCAAATTTTTGAACTTCTTGATTAACAATTTTTTCTCTTTCACTTCTTTTCATATCTAATTTATTGGCAATAATGCTATATTCTGTTGGGTTAACTACCTTGAAAGATAAGTCTTCTAATTCCCATTTTATTTTATACATTCCTAGGCGGTGAGCAATTGGTGCATAGACCTCTAAAGTTTCATTTGCAATTATTTTTTGTTTACTATCATTCATATAACCAATAGTCATCATATTATGTAACCTATCTGCTAATTTAACTAAAATCACACGAATATCTTTACTAGCTGATATAATTATTTTTCGATGATTTGCAGCTTGTTGATCATCAAGTGATGACCCTTCTATATTACCAAGTTTTGTGACACCTTCAACAATATTTGCAATTTCAATTCCAAATAATTCAACAATATCTTCAGTTGTATATTTTGTGTCTTCAACTACATCGTGAAGTAGACCTGATACTATCACACTTGCTGGTAATTTTTGCATTGACAGAATACAACCAACTGCAACAGGATGCGTTATGTACGCTTCACCTGATTTTCTTCTTTGATCTTCATGAGCACTTTTAGTAAACAAATAGACTGAATGGATGTATTCAACATCTTCTTCAGTCATATAGTTTTTAAGTATTAATTGTAAGTCATTATATGTATTATTCATAATCAATACTCGATTAACGATTTAATTGGATATTTATCAGTAATTCTTAATCGCCCTTTTAAATTTAATAATTCAATAATAAATGCCAGTCCAATAACTACAGCACCAGACCTTTCAACTAAGTTAATTGTCGCTTCCATTGTTCCACCTGTCGCTAGCAGATCATCAGTTATTAAAACTTTTTGCCCTGTAAGTAAATCACCTTGATGAATAGTTAAGGTTTCTTCAGAGTATTCTGTTGTATAACTTTGATCAATTGTATTCCTCGGTAATTTACCTGGTTTACGAACTGGCACAAAACCAATCTCTAAACTTGTAGCTACCGGACATCCAACAATAAATCCACGTGCTTCAGGTCCAACTATCACGTCCGCTCCAACTTCAATTGCATACTTTTGGATTTGATCAGTTACATACCGATAAGCTTGACCATTTGACATTAAACTAGTAATATCTTTAAAACTAACTCCTTGTTTTGGATAATCTTCAATTTCAGTAATATATTTTTTCAAATCCATAGCACTCCTAGCTTTCTACATCTGCAACAGCATTTTTTAATACTCTTAATTTACTACCTTCTGATTCAATTACTAATTCATTTTCTTCAATTGCAATTACAGTTGCTTTAATTCCAGCATATGTAAATACAATATCATTTTCTTTTATTTCACTTACCATCTTACGTAGTTTTGCTTGTTTTTTATTTTGTGGTCTAATCAATAAAAAGTAAAAAATTGCAAACATAAATAATAATGGGATGAAAAAAGCTATAATTCCAGTCATATTTCCTCCTAATACATACATTTTAACACATTATTTAATTATTAATAGAAAATTATTGTATATTTGTGCAAATTTATCAATTGAAATTTGTTCTGCTCGAACATTTGCTTGCAAATCATTATCATTTAAAAATTTAATTATTGTTTCTTTATCAAGTTTATAAGCTGTTTGTAAGTTATTTACTAAGGTTTTTCTTTTTTGTTTAAAGCAATTTTGAACAAACTTTTCATATTTATAAATATCAATCTTCACGTCACTTCTTCTTTTTAATGAGATAATTGCACTATCAACTTTAGGAACAGGTTTAAATGACTCTTTACTGACTGTAAATTCATATTTTGTCTCACATAAGGTCTGACAAAAAACACTCAATGAATTATATGCTTTATTTCCATGCTCAGAAGTTATTCTTTGAGCTACTTCTTTTTGAACCATAACATATATTTCAGAAATATTTTCCATTCTAAGAAGGATCTTAGTAATAATTGGTGTTGTTATATAATAAGGTAAATTAGCTACAACCTTATTATTTACTCGATCCTCAAAATTTAAATCTTCATTTTGAATGTTTAAAAAATCTTCATTAATTAATTTAAATTTTTCTTGATCTCCATATAAGTTATTTAAATTAGTGATCAATCGCTGATCAATTTCAATACATGTTAATCTTCCTGCATCTTGAATTAAAAATTCAGTTAATGCTCCTGCTCCTGGTCCAATTTCAATCACGTGTTCTTGATTATTAACATTTGCAACAGCAATAATTTTATTAATAATATTTTGATCTTGTAAAAAATTCTGACCTAAACTTTTTTTAAGTCTAATATCTTTAGTTTTCCTATTTGAGTTATTCATTAATTGCTTCCTTTATCTTATCAATATCAATTTGAAATTGATTTAATTGATTAAGTAATTTTTTATTGTTTCCATCTGCCAGATTTAATTTTTCACATAGTTTTGACCTTATTTCTTTATTACCATATATGCCATGTTTAATTAGAAAATCAAGGTCATACAATTTCTTTTGATCTAGATTACTTACATATAAGTTATCTAAGGCTTTACGTATTTCAACTTCACTACATGTTTCAACACCAATTTTATTATCTTTCCCAATTGATGCTTTTTTCGAAACATAAGCATTATACACTCCCGGTATTTCACGGTTAATAACTTCACGAATTACTTCACCAGCGTGATCTGGATCAGTCATGCAAATTAGTTTATAACCTGAATATTGGTATTTTTTAAGTGTTTTTATTTTTGAGTTATCAAGCCCTAGACCTGATGTTTCAAATGTTAATATATTTGGATATATTTCCTTTAATCTTCGACTATCTGATTTTCCTTCTACAACTACTACAGTTTTCATCTTATTTTATCCTCTTAATTTTTTAAATAATCTTTTAAATAATAACCCGTATAACTTTCTTTAACTTCAACTAATTTTTCAGGTGTTGTTTGTGCAATAACTATTCCACCTTCATCTCCACCTTCAGGGCCTAAGTCAATTATATAATCTGATATTTTAATCAAATCTAAATTATGTTCAATGACTAAAACTGTATTACCATTATCAACAAGGCGTTGCAAGACTTTAATTAACCTTTTTATATCATCAACATGTAAACCAGTAGTTGGTTCATCTAAAATATAAAAAGTTTCACCTTTAGTAACTTTTTGAAGTTCTTTTGATAACTTAATTCTTTGAGCTTCTCCACCTGATAGGACTGTTGCTTGTGTACCAACTTTTAAGTAACCTAAACCAACTTCAACAAGCGTTTGCATCTTACGTGTAATATTTGGAATATTAATGAAAAAAGCATGAGCCTGATCAATTGACATTTCTAAAATATCTGAGATGTTATTACCTCGGTATTTAACTGATAAGACCTCATCATTATATCTTTTTCCATTACATTTTTCACAAGTTACGTATACATCAGGCAAGAAATTCATTTCAATTTTAATGATTCCATCACCCTGGCATTCCTCACATCTTCCACCTTTAACATTAAATGAAAAGCGTCCTTTATTATATCCAAGTGCTTTAGACTCTTGAAGACTGGCAAATAAATCACGAATATCATCAAAGACACCAACGTATGTTGCAGGATTACTTCGTGGTGTACGACCAATTGGTTTTTGATTAATTTCAATTACCTTTTTAATTTGATCTAGACCTTTAACTTCTTTGCATTCACCAGCTCTAACTTTTGCATCAGGATTAAAATGATTATAAATATTTTTATATAAAACTTGATTTATAAGTGTACTTTTACCACTTCCTGAAACACCTGTAATACAAACAAAATTATCTAATGGGATTTTCACATTTACATTTTGTAAGTTATTAGCTTTGGCACCTTTAATTTCAATAAAGCCATTTGTTTGTTTTCTTCTTTTTTCAGGAATTTCAATTTGCTTTTTTTTAGATAAATATTGACCTGTCAAAGATTTTTTATTATTCATAATTTGCTTTATTGTTCCTTGAGCAACAACTTCTCCACCATAAATACCTGATCCTGGTCCAATATCTATGATGTGATCAGCCTCACGCATTGTTGCATCATCATGTTCAACAACAATTAGAGTATTTCCTAAATCACGCATTTCTTTTAAAGTATTAATAAGGCGATCATTATCTCTTTGATGTAAACCAATTGATGGTTCATCTAAAACATAAAGTACTCCAGTTAATTTAGAACCTATTTGCGTAGCCAACCTAATTCTTTGCGCTTCTCCTCCACTGAGCGTAGTGGCACTTCTCGATAAGTTCAAATATGAAAGACCAACATTTTTTAAAAATAAATAACGAGAAATAACTTCTTCTAACACCATATCAGCAATTTTTTGTTGATTAGCAGATAGTGTTAGATTTTCTAAAAAGACTAAACCATCTTTAATTGATAATTCAGTTAAATCATGAATATTTAAATTATTAATTTCAATAGCTAATGCTTTATCATTCAATCTTTTACCTTGACATGTTGAACATACATGGTGACGCATTAATCCTTCAAGTGATCTTCTCATACGGTGAGATGTTGTTTCAAGGTAACGTCTTTTGATGTTATTTGCTACACCTTCATATATAAATGATTTAGAAAATTCCATTTTAGTTGATTTATATGATAAATCAAGTGGACTATCATAACCATATAAAATAATCTGCACTTCTTCATCAGTTAATTTTTTAAATGGAATATCCATTCTAATCCCAATTTGATCACAAACAGCTTCCAACATTACAAAGTAATAGGACTTATCAATTGCATTAAAACCAGAGACTGTTATAGCACCCTCTTGCAGTGATAGATTTTTGTTTGGGACAATGATATCAATATCTGGCTCTTTTAAGTTACCAAGACCACCACATGGCACACACGAACCAAAGGGTGCATTAAAAGAAAATAACTTAGGTTCTAATTCAGGCACTGTAAACCCACAAATTGGACATGAAAAATTAGCTGAGAAAACTACTTCTTTCTGATCAATAAGTAGCCTAACTTCACCATTACCATAATAGATTGCTGTCTCAATACTACTTAAAATCCTAGCACTTTCATCCATGTTAATAACTAGGCGATCAATAATAATATCAATTTGATGTTTTTTATTTTTCTCAAGTTTAATTGTATCTATCTCATCTGATAAGTCATAGTTCTGTCCATTAATAATTACTCTAAAATAACCATCTTCGAGTAGGGATTGTAAAGTCTTGACATGTGTTCCTTTAGCTTTATTAACTACTCTTGCTATAATTTGGGCTTTTTTATCCAAATGTTTTTCTAGTATATTATCAGTAATTTGTTTGGCTGATAATGCTTTAATCTCAATTTGATGATTAGGACACTTAGGCACACCAATTCTTGCATATAATAATCTAAGGTAGTCATATATTTCTGTGATAGTACCAACTGTACTTCTTGGGTTATTGGATCCAGTCTTTTGATCAATTGAAATTGCTGGTGATAATCCTTCAATTGAATCAACATCAGCTTTTTCACTCCCACCTAGAAACTGCCTTGCATATGATGATAGGCTTTCAATATATCTTCTTTTACCTTCAGCATAAATAGTATCAAATGCTAGTGTTGATTTACCTGAACCACTTGGTCCCGTTACAACAACTATTTTATTTTTTGGTATTTCTAAATCAATATTTTTTAAGTTATTTTCTTTAGCGCCTTTAATTATTATCTTGTCATTCATATCTAGTCTCCATTTCATTTAAATTATAACAAATAATCACCTGAAAAATTAAAAAAAACATAATATTACAATTGTAATATTACGCATAAGACTATAATTTATTAAATAGTCTGTGGTTTATATATGGGGGCACTATAATATGCCGGTTGAACTAAAAGCCGTTCAGAAAAATCAGGCACCGTAGACCGATATGTTCCTGCAACAATACCAACTAATTCAACACCACCTTGATCATATTGATATACCGGGGCACCACTTACACCATCATCAATAATACCTCCTCCACGACTATTATTTTGTACAGTAAATTCAAGCATTGGAGCAGTTGTTGTAGTGGAATAATCACTTGAAAAGAGAACTTTAGTTTCAAATGAAAGAGGATATATAATATTATTTTCACTTGAATATGTAAAATATTTATATTCTCTACTCTCAGGTTTATCTAAAGTTTCAACCTCCTCTTTACTCATATAACTAATAACTGGTGTTATAAAGTTACTTTGACCATCTAAAATATATGGGTTATTAGAATTATCAATTAATTTAATAAATTCAATATCATCTACTATTTTTCCATCTGTATAAAAATTAGTTTCTACTGTGCCAATTTTTTTTTTGGTTTTCTGATCATATATATCTTCACCTTTATCAAAACAATGGCCTGCAGTCACTAAATATTTTTGACCTGTAGCTTCATTTACAGCATTAAAACCCGCTGTACATGATCCATCGTCTTTAGAACCTGTTATTACTTGACCACCAAATGTTTTAGCATAAAAGTTATTAAAACTTAAGTTAATCAAAATTATCAATATCAATGCTATAAAAATATTTTTTATTAATTTATTAATCATCTATCTCCTTTAAATTCTAATTTATTTCTTTGTTAATAAATTATGGTTATTACTTATCATAATTATTTTATTGTAACTAATATAAGTTGATTTTAATAAATCAAATCACTTGAGGTTGATATATAGGAGCGCTGTAATAAACCGGATGAGCAAGAACTACTTCCTCTCCATTAAGCTCACTTGCATTGGTCAAAATACCTACTAATTTAATTCCTCCATTAGCATAACTTAAAATAGGCGATCCACTTTCCCCCTTTATTATATCCATTTTTGGATTTGTAAACATAATTACTAAAGAGTCAGTACTACCTGGTGGTTCAGCTGGGTATGTATGCTCAAATCTTAATGGATGAATTTTATTATTAAATTGTGAATAGCTAAAATATACATAATCATTGTTATCTTGATTCATGTTCAAAACATCTTCTTCACTCATATAACTTACTACTGGAGTCTTATAACTGCTTTTACCATCAAATATATATGGATTAGATGAATTATCAATTAATTTAATAAATTCAATGCCATTGATAAGGTTTGAACCTTGAAAAAAATTCGTTTCAACTGTTCCAATTTTTTGACCAGACATAGTATAAACATCTTCACCCATATCAAAACAATGCCCTGCTGTTATTAAATATTTTTGACCTGTAGCCGGGTTAACTGCATTATATCCTGCAGAACATTTAAAAGTTTTATTTTTATCTGTCAGCATCGTTCCACCAGAGATAGTTTTAGCCGATAAAGTATTGAGACTAAATATTATTATATTTATTGATATAAATATTATTAAAAATATCTTTAGTATTTTTTCATTTGATTTTCTCCTTAATTTAATTAAATAGTTTGTGGTTTGTATATTGGCGCACTATAGTAGACTGGATGAACAAAAACATGTTGTGGATCAGGATATTGATGTTTTACATAACCACCCTTTACAATACCAACTAACTCAATACCAGCAGGAGTATACTTATAAACAGGTGCCCCACTAACACCGGGTCTTATATCTTCTTCTTCAGATGAACCAGGTTTAACAAGAAAATCAAGGAAAGGTACAGCCATTTGTATCTCATCAGTTGAGATATATAAGTCTCCAAAATAAGAAAGAGGATAAATCATGCCAGTTCGCTTAGAAAATGTAAAATAATCATATTTTCTCACATTACGATTAACATTATTATCTACAAGATTATCAACTTCTTCTTTGCTCATATAACTGACTACTGGAGTCTTATATTCACTTTGACCATCAAATATATATGGGTTATTTGAATTATCAATTAATTTAATAAATTCAATGTCTGTTGCCCTCGATGTTGGACTAAGAAAATTAATTTCAACTGTTCCAATTTTTTTCATCGTATTCTTGTCGTAAACATCCTCACCTTTTTTAAAGCAATGACCTGCTGTTACTAGATAGTTTTGCCCTGTAGCTGGGTTAACAGCATTATATCCAGCAGTACATGTTTTGTTTTGGGCTTTATTTGTTATTACATCTCCACCAGAGATAGTTTTAGCTGATAAATTATCAAGATTAAAAATTATTATATTTATTAATATAATTATTATTAAAAATATCTTTAGTATTATTTTCATTTAATTTTCCCCCTAAATTTAATTAAATAGTTTGTGGTTTATATATTGGCGCACTATAATATACTGGGTGAACTATAATATGTCGTGTTAGTCGGTCTACATATGTACGATTAGCTCCATTAACTATACCAACAAGTTCAATACCAGCATCTGAATAACTATAAACAGGTGCTCCACTATCACCACAATACACCTGTCCTGAACCAAAGTAACCAGATTTTCCAACAAATTCAAGAACAGGTGGATCTAACACTTCACCATTTGGTGTTTGATCAATTTCTTTATAAAAAGAAAGTGGGTATATTTTATTTTCTCTTTGAGAATATGCAAAATAAACATATTTTCTTCTAACTACAGGTTTATTTATAAGTTGATTATATTCATCTTCACTCATATAACTAACTACTGGTGTAGGTTGATTACTTTTACCATCAAATATATATGGATTATCAGTATTATCAATTAATTTAATAAACTCAACATCTGTTGAAATAGAATATGGACTAAGGAAATTTTTTTCAACTGTTCCAATTTTTTCCATAGTTTTAAGATCATAAACATCTTCTCCTTCTTTAAAACAATGCCCTGCTGTCACTAAATATTTTTGCCCTGTTGAAGGATTAACTGTATTATATCCTGCAGTACAAGATTTATATCCTTTAGCATCAGTTAATTGCTCACCACCATATGTTTTAGCTTCAAATGTATAAAAAGATAAACTTGTTATAATTATAAATATAAATAGTAATGTGATTCTTTTAATCATTTTCATAATATATTTTCCCCTTTTTTATATTCAATTATTTTATTCATAAGAATATCCAGAAGTTAGAAAATCACTTTCAAAACTTCTGGATTATTTAAGTTATTTATATTTTTAATTATTATTTATTTTTTAAGTTATAAAAAGAACCTAATCCTTTATATTCACTTCTTCCTGCAAGTTCATCTTCAATTCTTAACAATTGATTGTATTTTGCAATACGATCAGTTCTTGAAGCAGATCCTGTTTTGATTTGTCCTGCATTTGTTGCTACCGCAATATCAGCAATTGTTGAATCTTCAGTTTCACCAGAACGGTGAGATACTACTGCTGTAAATCCAGCTTTTTTAGCCATTTCAATTGCATCAAATGTTTCCGTTAATGTTCCAATTTGATTAACTTTAATTAAAATAGAGTTAGATATTTTTTCTTCAATTCCACGAGCTAATATTTTAGTATTAGTAACAAATAAATCATCTCCAACTAATTGAATTTTATCTCCTAGTTTTTCAGTTAATAATTTATGTCCATCCCAGTCATTTTCATCGCATCCATCTTCAAGTGTTAAGATTGGATACTTTTCAACCCATTCACTGTAAAGATCAACTAATTGCTCAGTTGTTAAAGTTTTACCTTCACCTTTTAATTCATACATTTTAGTTTCTTTGTTATAAAATTCACTAGATGCAGAATCCATTCCGATAAATATATCTTCTCCTGCTTTATATCCGGCCTTGTCAATCGCTTCAATAATAATTTGGATTGCTTCTTCATTACTTGCTAAGTTTGGTGCAAATCCACCTTCATCTCCAACTGCTGTATTATAATTTTTACTTGATAAAACAGTTTTTAAATGATGAAAAACTTCTGCTCCCATTCTAATTGCTTCTTTAAAAGAAGTTGCACTTACTGGTAAAATCATGAATTCTTGAATATCAACATTATTATCAGCATGTTCACCACCATTGATGATGTTCATCATTGGAACTGGCATTTCTTTAGCATTAAACCCACCTAAATATTGATATAAAGGTAATCCTAATTCATCTGCTGCCGCTCTTGCACTTGCAATAGAAACTCCTAAAATTGCATTAGCTCCTAGTTTAGCTTTATTTGGTGTACCATCTAATTCAATCATTGTTTTATCGATCCCAACTTGATCAGTAACGTCCATTCCAATTATATGCTCAGCAATTGTTGTATTAACATTTTCAACCGCTTTCTCAACACCTTTTCCTAAATAACGACTTTTATCACCATCTCTAAGTTCTACTGCTTCATGCTCTCCAGTTGAAGCACCTGATGGCACTAATGCACGACCAAACCCACCTTCATCTGTTACTACTTCTACTTCTACAGTAGGGTTTCCACGAGAATCTAATACTTCTCTTGCATACACATCAATTATTATTGACATATTGCCTCCTTTTATTATTTTATATATATATTATAACATTTATTTAAATATTCTGAAAAAAACAATTCAATTTAAAAAACTAAAACATATTTTATATAACTAATTATATTTATACGTCACCTTTATACATAGTTATCTTATTATATGGTATTTCAATCTCATATTGATCATAAATAGTTTTAATAATAAAATTAGTCTGACGATCAACAATAAATTTATCTTTATTTTGACAAACCAACTTTAGCTTATGATTAATACTTGAATCAGCTAACATATCAACGCCTAAATATTTAACTTCAATTATTTGCTCAATTAAACTAACTTGTGGAATTATCTCATTGATAATTATTTTCTGAACATCTTGAACATCACTTTCATATGGTGATGGCACATCTTTAAAAATAATTAGATTATCTTTACTTAAATTTTCTACTTGCTCAACCATTGAATTAGGTATTGTTACTCTTTCTTGAGCATATGTTTTAAGTTCAGTTGATTTAATACCTAACTTTAAAACTTCACCTTCATAGCCATTAACTTTTATATAATCTCCAACATCATAATATCCTTCAACAATAATGAAAAAGCCATTTATGAAATCTGCAATTAATTCTTTAGCTGCAAAACCAATTACAACTGTAAAGACTCCTGCTGATGCAATTAATACTTTAGCATCGAATCCCAATGCAACTAAAATTGCAAAACTTCCAATTACAAGCATAACATATTTAATTAAATTATTAATCATTGAAACAATTGTTTGAGTTCTCTTTGGATTAACTTTATTAATATACCTACCTATAACTTTTTTATTTAAGAAAGTTAAAATTTTAAATAAAAGATAAAATCCAACAATTGTAAAAAATAATTTTCCAATATAGGCAATAATTAAAACTCCAATATTATCTAATATTGACTGTGTTTGCATAAAATCCATTTTAAACCTTTCTTATACTTTAAATATTTAAACTATCCATAATATTTTGTAAATCTTCTTTTGAATTAAAATTAATTGTTATTTTACCTTTTTCTTTTCCACTAATTTTAACTTGGGCGTCAGTTTTTTCACGTAGTTTTTTTTCCCATTCTTTAATATATATATTTGAATTGCTTTTATTAATTATCTCTTGTTTTTTTATACCTTTTGATTGTTGAGCTAGTTTTTCAGTTTCACGAACTGTTAACTTCTGCTCAATTATTTTTTCAATAATTTTTGTTTTTTTGTTTTCATCAGAAATATTGATTAGTACTTTAACATGCCCAAGTGTTAATAAATCTTGATTTAAATACTCTAAAACATTACTATCTAAAGTCAAAATACGTAATATATTTGCAACATGGCTTCGAGATTTACCAACTTTATCAGCTAACTGTTGTTGTGTTATATTCAAATTATCAATTAACTGTTTATACGACCTTGCTTCCTCAACTATTGTTAAATCCTCACGCTGAATATTTTCAATGATTGCTACTTCCATCATTTGCTGATCAGTATAATCATATATTATTGCAGGTATTTGCTCAATCTTTGCAAGTTTACTTGCACGGTATCTTCTTTCACCTGATATTATTTGAAATCCGACTGGTGCCTGTCTTATTAAAATAGGTTGAAATACCCCTTGCTCTTTAATTGAATTAGCTAATTCATTTAAACTATCTTGATCAAAGTTCTTTCTTGGTTGATATGGATTTGCAACAATATCTTCCAAATCAATCATTTGAATTTCTTGACTTTGATCATCTGTCATTACATTTTGATCAAATAAATGTTCAAGTCCACGTCCTAAACTTTTTTTACTCATTTTCAATTACCTCTCTTGCTAATTTCTTATAATCAAATGTCCCATATGCATTTTTATCATAATAATTAATGGGAATACCATAAGATGGCGCTTCAGCTATTGCAATATTTCTTCGAATAACTGTTTTATAAACATATTTACCAAAATATTTTTTAACTTCTTGCCTGACTGATTCACTTAAGTTAGTATTAGAACTATACATTGTAATAAGAATTCCTTCAATTTTTAATTTTGGATTTAAATGCTTTTTACAAAGTTGAACTGAGTTTAATAATTGTGTCATCCCCTCTAGTGCGTAAAATTCACTTTGAACAGGAATTAAAACACTGTCTGCAGCCGTCATCCCATTTAATGTCATCGTATTAAGTGATGGTGGACAATCAATTAAAATATAGTCATAATCTTTTTTAATTTTTTTAATGATTGACTTTAATATTTTTTCTTTTTGCATATCACCAATATAATCTAAATCTAAACCAACTAGATTTTGTGATGAACCTATAATATACAAATTATCAAAACTAGTTTTATATATGTATTTATCATATTCTTTTTTATCATCAAGAAAAAGATCATATGTAGTTATCTTCTTTTTTTCAAGCATTAATTTATCAACCCCAAGACCTTGTGTTGCATTTCCTTGTGAATCAATATCAATAATTAATACTTTTTTCCCAAATGCTGATAATGTTGATCCTAAATTAATTGTTGTCGTTGTTTTACCAACTCCACCTTTTTGATTTGTAACTGCAATTACTTTTGCCATTTACTTCTCCTTATTTACATCTTTTAAACATAAATTAATAATATAATCATCTCCACTTAATCCTTCAGTTTTTTCTATTTCAATATTAGGTAAATATGATTTAATAACTTCAATACTTTTATTAAGATCTTTTTCTAATTGATTAATCGATAAAATTACTTCACGATTTTTAACAGATCTTTTAGTTTCAAGTTTTGTTACTTTAGTCTTTATATCTTGTTTTATCGGTTTACCTAAAATTGTATAAATTTTATTTTCTAAATCAACAACTCTAAGTTCTTGATCAATCACTTCATTTGTAAGTTTTTTAGTTAATTCACTATAATCAGGGTGAGAATTAAGCATTAAAAGTGCTCGCCCATGTCTTTCTTTAATATCTTCTTGTAACAATGCTTTCTGAACATGAATTGGCAAATTAAGTAATCTTATTTTATTAGAAATAGAACCTTGTGTTTTACTAATTCTATCAGATAAAAAAGCTTGTGAAATATCTGAAAATTCAAAAATTTCTTCATACAGTAAAGCTGTTTCCATGGGGTTTATTTTTTCTTTATTTAAGCGAATTAAAATACTTTTAATAATTTGATTAATATCACCATCAATCACAATATTAATGTAGCGATGTTTACCTTTAACACGCTTTTGATAATATTCACTATTTTCTGTTAGCTGATAATAATCTCCATTGTATTTAACTTTACAATACTCTTGTGGGCTGTGGACCTTAAGACTATCATCTTGATCAAATATTCTTAGCACTGAAATCTTATATGTATTATTCATTTTTCTCCTATAGGGGATTTTTTTTTATTTGTCCATAATTACGTGGATAATTACTATTATAATATTTTTCTTTTTTTAGTAATAAATTATAATGATGACTATTTTCAATTGGTAAAACAAATTCTTCAATTTTAATTTCTTTATATTTTAAAATACTCATTGCTTTTTTAGCACATTGCAACTCAATTTTTAACTTTGGTCCTTTCATTGCACAAAAGTAGCCATTTTCTTCAATTAAGTTAACGCTAATTTCAAGTAAAATATTTAATTGAGAAACTGCACGCATAATTACTAAATCAAATTTTTCTGATATTTCTTCCGCCCTTTTATTAAGAACAATAACATTTTTTAATTTTAATGATTTAATTACATCATTTAAGAAATTAGCTCTTTTCTTGATTGGTTCAATTAAAGTAAATTTTATTTTTGGAAAATATATTGCTAAGACTAACCCTGGAAATCCAGCCCCTGAACCTAAGTCTGCAATTGTTGTTAAATCTAATTTAACGATTAATTTTCTAACACTTAAACAATCATAGAAATGTTTTAAATAAACACCTTCCAGATCATCGATTCCAGTTAAATTCATATATTTATTTTGCTCATGTATTATTTGATAATATTTATAGTATTGCTCATTTTGCAAAACATTTAACTCACTTGTAATTTGATTCCAAAAATCTAACTTACTAACTAATTCCATCAATCCTCCATTTTAATTATACCATATCTTAGATGCTAAATAGTAAATAACCAACACTTAAATAAATTACAATTGAAAATAAATCATTCATTGTTGTAATAAGTGGACCAGATGCTATTTTTGAATTTATTTTAAATTTTTCCATTAATATTGGAACTAAAGCCCCTAGTAAAGAAGATATAATGAATGTTATACTTATTGTAATACATAAAGTTATGGCTATTTGGTACTGATGAGCAAATAGACCAAGTATTAAAAAGATAAATATATTTAAAATAAAAGCTGAAACAAAATAAACTTTTACTTCTCTAAATGCATAGTGAACAATCATTTTTTTACTAAATAAATGATTAGAATCATAGGACATCTTATGTATTGTTAAACCTAATACTTGTGAGCCAACATTTCCACTCATAGCAGCTACAAATGGCATATATATAGCTAGAATTGCATAACTAGTAAGTACTCCTTCAAAGTTTTGATATATAAGTGAGTTAAACATCGTAAGTAACATAAGCAGAAGTAACCAAGGTAGCCTATAATATACATTTTTCAAAGTATGAGCACTTTTTTCGTCAATATTTGCACCAGATATTTGGACAATATTTTCTTCAGCTTCTTCATTTAAAATATCTACAACATCTTCAACACTAATTACACCTTGAATTTTATTGTCATCATTTATTACCGGAATTGCAGAAAGGTTATAGTCACGAATAATTTTAGCAGCAATTATTTTATCATTCCATATTTTGACACTTTTAATATTTGTTTTCATAATATCAATTAATTTTTCTTGATCTTGCCAAATAAAAATTTCTTTCAAACTAATAATTCCAAGTAAATGATCAACTTGATCAACAACATATAAATAATTAATATTTGTAACTTTTTTCATATTAACTAACTTTTTTTTTACATCTAATACATTTTGATCATCAAATACTTTTAAAAAAGATTTATCAACTGAGAATCCAACAATATCTAAATCATATTTAAGCATCCCAATCACATTTGTTAAGCGAGTACTTTCAAGCATTTGATATAGATCAAAACGCATGTCTGTTTCTACTTCTTTAAGTAAAATAGTTAACTCTTCTAAGCTCATTGTATTAATAACTAATTTTAACTTATCATTATCAATCATTAAAATACACTTTACAATTTCTTCTGTTTCTATATTCTCAAATAAACTAACTATCGTTTCAATATCAGCTTTTTTCAAAAACATTTTTTGTTGTTCACTATTTTTATTTAAAAACGATAATGATAAATCATGTGGATGAATGTTATTTATATTTTTGTTTATATTTTTATTCATATGTCCTCCTTACTAATTAATATGATCATTTAAATTTTATTTTACCACATTTAGAGTTATAACTATTATCTTATATCTAATTTTGCATATTGCTTAATTAATTGATCACTATTTAAATGGGTATATATTTGAGTAGTTGAAATTGAACTATGACCTAGAATTGTCTGGATTTGCCTCAAATCCATTCCATTATTCAACAAATGACTTGCTAAGCTATGTCTTAGAGTATGCGGTGAAAACCTAATGTTCAAATGACTATTATCAGCAATTCTATTTAGAATATCTCTTACTCCACGATCAGTTAAAGGAAAAGATTTATTATTAACAAATAAATAATCACTTTTATTTTCTTTTAATAAAATATTTCTTTCTAACTCAATATATTCATCCACTGCTTTTTTTATATAATTATCAAAAAAGACTATACGCTCTTTATTTCCTTTACCAATGACTCTAATTATATTGTCACTTTGAAAATCAGAAAGTTTAACTGAAGTAAGCTCGCTAACTCTCATACCTGTTGCATATAAAAATAAAAATAAGGCTTTATTTCGTTTGCCAAATTTTTTTTTTAAGTCAATTGATTCAACTAAAGCTATAATTTCATTTTCATATAATACTTTAGGTAGTCTAATTTCTTTTTTCGGATATATTAATCCGCTAGCTGGTGAAAATTCAATTTTCTGATTAATAACTAAATAATTATAATAAGATTTTAAAATAGAGATTGTTTGTGAAATTGTTGATTTAGCATATTTTTGCTCATATAAAAGATACATATAACTTTTAATCTGCTCTAAATTGATTAAATCAATTTCTAAATTTTTAAATATAGCATATTGATTAATTGCATTTAAAACACATGCATAGCTTTTAATTGTTAAATCGGAACAATCTTTTTCATATTTTAAATATTTAAGATAATCATTAATTGAATCTTTTTTCATTGTTTCCTTCCTACTCTGAAGGGACTTGGATATCTATATCAATATTTTGATTCATTTTATCAATTATTATTTCTAATTCAGTTTGATTAAAGTAATAATTATATTCAACTTCTTCTTGATAACTATAATAATCATATACTACTTCTGTTTCAACTTCTGTTAAATCAACATCATACACTTCAAAGAATACGTTATAAAAGATTGATTGATCTGCTTCTTTATTTAGATCATCAGATATTTGAATTGTCTTTTTATCAGTAACTAGTTGATCTGTCTCACCATATAATGCTTTTTCAATATCAATCCATATTTGAGGTTCTATTTGATAATATTCACTCGGATTATCATATACTATTTCTTTAGCATAATTAATTTGATCTTTTGTACTTTGATATAATTCTTTTTCCTTATTACTTAAATTACTACTATATTCATTATTATCATATGTAATATAATCATCAATTTCTACTGAGAAATTTTCTTCTACTAGTTGATAATAATAGTCTTGGTCAATTTCTTTTATTTCTTCAATATTAAGTTCTTCTTCATAATCATTTTGATAAAGTGTTAATTCATTTGGCAAGTAAAAACCAACTACTTGTTGATTTTGATAATTATATGTTAAGAGCATATCATCTTTGCTATCAAGAAATTGATTATATGGTTGCTGATCAATATTCTCAACTAACATAACACGCTCTGATATTTGGTTGCTTTGATATAATTGATATGATTCAAATAGCATAATATCAACTATCAGAATAAGAAAAATTAAAATATACTTATAATTCATTTTTTGTCCAATATTTCTTCTAAGTAGGCATTAAATTCAACTTTCATTTCATCTCTTTGTAATGCAAAATCAACTGTTGCTTTTAAAAAACCCATCTTATCACCAAGATCATACCTCATACCTTTAAAAACATATGAATAAACATACTCTTGACTCATCATCCTTTTAATTGCATCCGTTAATTGGATTTCTCCTCCAACACCATATTCTTGAGTTTCTAAATATTTAAAAATTGTTGGACTTAAAATATAACGACCCATAACTGCATTATTACTTTTAATTGAACCAACTTCAGGTTTTTCAATAAAATCATTCATTATTTCTAAGTCTGATTTCATATCACTAACTGCTATTCCATATTTATCAATTTGGTTTTCTGCTACCGCTTGAACACCCATAATTGAGCATTCTTTTTGATTATAAGCATTAATTAACTGTTTGATTGCAGGAGTTTCAGATACTACTAAATCATCTCCTAAAAGAACAGCAAATGGTTCATCTCCAATAAAAGCTTTACCTTGAGCAATCGCGTGACCAAGACCTTTAGCTTCTTTTTGACGAATAAAATGTAAATTTACTAACTCAGAAATTTTAACTACTTCATTTAATTCTTTGACTTTACCTTTTTGCTCTAAAATATTTTCAAGTAATCCAGCTTTATCAAAGTGATCTTCAATTGCTCTTTTATTTGAATGTGATGCTGTAACGATTAAGATATCTGTTATTCCAGATTCTACTGCTTCTTGAACAATATGTTGAATAATAGGCGTGTCAATTACAGGTAACATTTCTTTAGGCATTGCTTTTGTAAATGGTAAAAATCTTGTTCCAAATCCTGCTACTGGAATAATTGCTTTAGTTATTTTCTTCATTTTTCTCCTTTATTAGTAAAACGACGCTTTCACAACCAATCCCTTGTTCAAGCCCAATTGGTCCAATTTTTTCTCCACGTGTTGCTTTAATATTTATTAAATGACTCTGAATATTAATAGCTTGAGAAATTTTATTTTCCATTAATTTTTTATAATCTTTTAAAATTGGTTTTTCAGCATAAATAGTAACATCAAGATTATTTATTTGATATCCAAGGTTATGCATTCTTTGCTTTACATCTTTCAGTAAAATCATCGAATCAATATTTTTATACTGAGGATCATTATCAGGAAACAAAGTGCCTAAATCACCTAACCCTAATGCACCAATTATTGATTCAGCTATTGCATGAATAACGACATCAGCATCAGAGTGTCCAACTAAACTTTTATGATGTTTTATTTGAATTCCTCCAAGTGTTAATAGATCACCTGCTTCAAGTTGATGAACATCATATGAATGACCAATTTTAAACATTTAGCTCCTTACTATTATTTTATACCTTTTTAAGTAAATTATCAATCTTATTATAATTTTCTAAACTATCATCTTGGTAAAAATATAAATTAGGTATCTTTCTCAATTGAACTTTTTTAGCAATTTCTTTTTTAAATAAACCTTCATTTTTACTTAAAATACGTAATTTTTTAGTTGGTTCATCGTTAGTTACAATTTGGACATATACTTTAGCATCTTGTAAATCTTTTGTTATTTCCACGTCGACTACAGTAATAAAATCTAAGTCTTCAATTCTTTGATCAATTACATCATTGATAACTTGTTTTAATTTTTCTGAAATACGGTCATATTTAAAGTTAGTTTTCATCTATCTCCTATTCATCAATTGATAAAACAGTTACGAAAGCTTCTTGTGGTATTTCAATACTTCCAACTGATTTCAATCTTTTTTTACCTTTTTTTTGTTTTTCTAATAATTTCTTTTTCCTTGATACATCTCCACCATAACATTTAGCTAAAACATTTTTACGCATTGCTTTTATTGTTGTCCTTGATACAATTTTACTTCCAATTGCTGCTTGAATTGGTACTTCAAATTGTTGTCTTGGAATAATATCTTTTAATTTTTCACAAATTATTTTTCCTCGTTGATGTGCAAAATCTTTATGCATAATAACAGCAAGTGCATCGACTACTTCGGTATTTAATAAAATATCTACTTTTACTAGTCTTTCTTCTGAATAGCCAATCATCTCATAATCAAATGATGCATATCCTTTTGTCTTTGATTTTAATTGATCGAAAAAATCATAAACAATTTCAGCTAGTGGTAATTTATATTCAATATTAACTCTAGTTTCATCCATATATGTCATCTTTTGATAAACTCCACGTTTTCTTTGACATAATTCCATAATACTTCCAACATATTCGTCAGGTGACATAATGTTTGCTTTAACAAATGGCTCTTCTATTTTATCAATTTGCTGATTATCAGGCATTTTAGATGGATTATCAACTTGAATTACTTTTCCATTTGTTAAAGTTACTTGATATATAACACTTGGGGCTGTTGCAATTAGTTCAAGGTTAAATTCTCTTTCTAAACGCTCTTGGATTATTTCCATATGTAAAAGACCTAGAAAACCACATCTAAAACCAAATCCTAATGCTTGAGAAGTCTCTGGATCATAAACTAATGATGAATCACTTAATTGCATTTTTTCTAGTGAATCTCTTAAATCATTATACTTTGCTGTATCAATTGGATAAAGACCAGAGTAGACCATTGGATTTAATTCTTTATACCCTTGCAAAACTTCTATTACTGGATCAGAACTTAAAGTAATTGTATCACCAACTTTTGTATCACGAATATCTTTGATTCCAGCACTTATCCAACCAACTTCTCCTGCTATAAGTATATCTTTTTTAACTTCTTGTGGTTGATTAATACCAAGATCAATAACTTCATATTGTTTACCTAAACTCATAAGTGTTATACGATCACCTTTTTTCAGGCTTCCACTCATTATTCTCACAGAAATCATTACTCCTCGATATGTATCAAAGTGTGAGTCAAAAATCAATCCCCTTAACTTCTGATCTTCATAGATATCTTTTGGCGGAGGTATTTTCTTAACAATTTCTTCTAATAATAAATCAACATTTTTTCCTGTTTTAGCTGAAATTTCAATTGCATCGCTCGTATCAAGTCCAATTACATCTTCAATTTCTTTTTTAACTCGCTCAGGATCAGCAGCTGGCAGATCAACTTTATTTAAAACAACTATTATTTCTAAATCATTTTCCAATGCTAAATAAACATTAGCAAGTGTTTGTGCTTCAATCCCTTGGGCTGCATCAACCACAAGGATAGCACCCTCACATGCAGCAAGTGAACGAGATACTTCATAATTAAAATCAACATGACCTGGTGTATCAATTAAATGAAAAGTATAATCTTTATTATTACTTTGATAATTAAGTTGAATCGCATTTAACTTAATTGTGATCCCTCTTTCACGTTCTAATTCCATGCTATCTAACAACTGCTCTTTCATCTCCCTTTTATTAACAGTGTTTGTTATTTCTAATATCCGATCGGCAAGTGTACTTTTACCATGATCGATATGTGCTATAATTGAAAAATTTCTAATGTTCTTTCTTTCCATATCGTCCTTTACAATAATAAATAAAATAGCCCTCAAAAGAAGGCCATTTCTATCTACATATTATTAATTTTTTTCATTAATTTTGATTTATTTCTTGCTGCATAATTTTTATGAGCTAAACCTTTAGTAACTGCTTTGTCTAATTTTTTACCTGCTTCATTGTATAATTCTAATGCTTTGTCTTTATCTTTATCAATTATTGCTTGTTCAAGTTTTTTAATTGCTGTTCTCATTGATGATTTATAACTTTTATTTCTTAATCTTGCTTTTTCATTTGTTTTAATTCTTTTCTTTGTTGATTTAATATTAGCCATATTTCTCCTTATTTATAGTATGTAATTATTTAAAATTCAATCAATTTAAATTATATCAAAATATATTGATTAATGCAACTTTTAATATTATTTATTATCTAACTTTATTAGTTCTTTAATTTCAGTAATTTCTCTTTTTATATCTTGACCTAATACATTTTCCTCTAAATCAACTTTATTTTGTCTTAATTTATTTAGTTCATCATCTTTTTTGATTAATTCTAACTTATATTCATGAATTTCTTTTGATAGTGCATTAATAAATTTATTTAAACTATCTATTTCATCTCTCTTTTGACTAAGCCCTGTTGATCTTTCCTGCCAATAGTCAACTTCTGCTTTTAATTCGGATTTTAATTTAAAGATCTCTTCTTTAATTTCTAGTCGTTCTTTTTCTGTTTCAACAATCGCTTCTTCTAGTTCAATTTTATAATTATCATCATTAGATAATTTCTTTTCTAATAAAATGTTTTCTTTTTTATATTGATCGATTGCAATTAATAGTTTTTCATTATCTGCTTTATATTTTTCAATTTGCTCTTTATGATCTTTAATCATATAAATTAATTCTTTATTATCACTACGCATCGCAGGCATAACTTCTTCAATTAGCCTTTTATTTTCTAAATTATGTTCAGATTCAAAATGATCAATGTTTTTCAATTCATTTTTTTGTATATTATCATCTTTATTTGATTGGATGTTTTGAAACTCATCTTCCATTTCTTGATATCTTTTATATAATTTACTATATTCTTTTTTTAATAATTCTACTTTGTCCACATTTCCTCCATTTGAATTAAATACTTTAACATAATTATAACAAAAATAAACCATTATTTGTTATAATTAACTTAGAAATGGAAATAAAAGGATAATTAATGAGAAAAATAACAAACAAAGAACTTGTATATGCACCTAATGATTTTTTACGAAAGAAATTAAATAATTCAACTTTCCCAATCAAAGAAGAGAGTTTAATTACAATTCAAGCAATGCATAATTACATTACTAATTCACTTGATGAAGAGATTGCACTCGCTGATGATCTAACTCCTTCTTTAGGTATTGCAGCTAATCAAGTTGGACTTAATGAACGAGTTTGCATCATTTACTTAGAAGGTGCAAACGATCAAGATAACATTGATTTAATAATGGTTAATCCACAAATAATTACACATTCAAATAATTTAATTTACTTAAAAGATGGAGAAGGATGCCTATCAATTCCTAACAAAATAGATGGATACACTCACCGGTATCAAACTATTAAAGTAAAATACCAAAACCTTGTTGGTCACTTTAAAACAATAAATGCATCAGATTTTTTAGCAATTGTAATTCAACATGAAATTGATCATTTAAATGGAATTTTATACACAGATTATATTGATAATGATGATCCTTTTTTAATTAAAGATAATTCAAAGCCATTTGATTAATTCTTTCTTCAAATAAAAAATACTAACTTTAAAAGTTGGTATTTTCTATTTATATATAAAATCTTAATCTAATTTAATTCCAAGTTCTTTAAGTTGGGAACTTGATACTTCTGTTGGTGAGTCCATCATTACTTCTTTAGCAGACGCATTTTTCGGAAAAGCTATTACATCACGAATTGACTCACCACCTGAAAGAATCATAGCTATTCGATCTAAACCAAAGGCAATTCCTGCATGAACTGGTGCACCATACTCATAAGCATCTAAATAAAAACTAAATTTACTATCAATTTCTGCTTGGTCCATCCCTAATAATTCAAACATCTTTTGTTGAATAGCTCGATCATTTATCCTAACACTTCCACCACCAATTTCATAACCATTTAAGACTAAGTCATATGCCCTAGCTTTTGTTTGTAAGTAGTCATCTTCAAACTTATTATTTTGTGGCATTGTAAATGGATGATGCATTGCAATATATCTTTTAAATTCTTCATCATATTCAAATAAAGGCCAATCATTAATCCAGACAAATTTAAATTCATCTTGATTATACATTTGGTGTTTTTTACCTAAGTAATTTCTTAAGTTACCAAGTGCATTACATGTTATATCCCACTCATCAGCAATTATTAAAACTAAGTCATTATTTTCTAGTTTAAGTGTTGTTTCAAGTTTGGTAATTTCATCTTCTAAAATAAATTTACTTATACCACCACTTAATTGATTATCTGTATACTTAAACCAAGCTAAACCTTTGGCATTATGTTTCTTAACAACTTCTTCTAATTCTAAGATTGTTTTTCTTGAATAACTATCCGCTAAATCTTTTAAAACAATCGCCTTAATTGTTTTAGATTCTGTAAATACTTTAAAATCACTATTGCTAAATAAATTAGTTAAGTCATTTAACTGTAAATCAAAACGAATATCAGGTTTATCTAAACCATAATTATTCATTGCTTGATTATATGTTAATGAGGCAAAGTCACTAGGAATATCTATTCCTTTAATTTCACTCATCATTTCAATAAATAATTGTTCCATTAATATTTGAACATCTTTTTCTTCAAAGAAAGATGCTTCTAAATCTAATTGTGTAAATTCAGGTTGACGATCAGCCCTCAGGTCTTCATCACGAAAACATTTAACTATTTGATAATATTTTTCAACTCCACCAACCATCAATAAATTTTTATAAATTTGTGGTGACTGTGGTAAAGCATAAAATTTTTTGTTGTTAAGTCGTGATGGAACTAAGAAATCCCTTGCTCCTTCAGGAGTAGCTTTTGTTAACATCGGTGTTTCAATTTCAATAAAATCTTGACTATCTAAATACGTTCTAATTTTCAAACTTATTTTATGTCTCATTCTTAATTTATCAATTACTGGATTTCTTCTTAAATCTAGGTAACGATATTTAAGTCTAGTATCTTCTAGTGCATCAGTTTGATCATCAATAATCATTGGACTTGTTTTAGACATATTTATTAAAGTTAAATTAGTTGCAAGTATTTCAATTTCTCCACTTGGAATTTTAGAGTTAATTTCTTTTCTTGCATTTACTTGACCAACTACTGTAATGACGCTTTCAGTTTGCAAACTATTTATCAACTCATAATTTTCAAGGTTATCTTTTGTAAAGATAATTTGTGCATAGCCTTTAGCATCTCTTAAATCGACAAAAATTAATTCACCTAAATTACGTTTCTTCTTAATCCAACCAGAAACTGTTACTGTTTGATCAATTTGTTTACTATTCAAGCTTCCTAAATAGTGACTACGATATTTTTCATTCATGATTTAACCTCTTCTATAATTTTTTTCTCAAACTCTTCAATTGATAATTCAATCTTTTCATAATTTTCCATATTCTTCAAACTAACTGTTCCATTTTTAACTTGATCCTCTCCAATAACAACTACATATTTAGCTAAAACTTTTTGAGCAGTATTGAATGCTGATTTAATAGACCTACTTTTAAAATCCATATCACATATAATATTTTTAGATCTAAGCTTGGCCATTGATTGAATTGATAACTCCATTGCTTTTTCAGTTAAAGGAATAAAATAAAGATCATTTTGATAATTAAATTGATCAAGTATTCCAATGTTTATTTCTTTATTAGCTATTGCAAAACGTTCAACTCCTAAACCAAAACCAAAAGCTGGAATATCATTTTTACCTGATAATTGATTAATTAATGAATCATATCTTCCACCGGCAATTAATGCAAAATCATATTGCTGATAAATAAATTGAAATTCAAAGACTGTATCATTATAATAGTCTAATCCTCTAACTAAACTATGATCAACTATAAAATCAATATTTAAAATTGATAACTGCTCTTTAATTTTTTCAAAACGCTCATTTGTTTGATCAGATAAATAATCAATAATTGATGGTGCACTTTGAATTAGCTTATTTTCTGAATCTATTTTACAATCTAATATTCTCATTGGATTTTGTTTAATTCTCCTTTGACAATCTAGACATAAATTATTAATTTCAGGTTCAAAGTGTTTTTGTAGAATTTCTTTATATTTTAAACGATCACTGCTAGTTCCAATTGTATTAATTTTCAAAGTTGTATATTTGCCTAGTTTAAATTTTTCAATTATTTTACTAGCTAAACAAATTACTTCAACATCACTATAAAGTGAAGCTGCATCAAAAAATTCAACTCCCATTTGGTGAAACTGACGATACCTTCCAGCTTGAGCTCTCTCATAACGAAAAGCTTCCCCATAGTAATATAATTTCTTAATTGGCATCCCGTCACCAAACATCTTTTCTTCTAAATAACTCCTGACAGTTGGAGCTGTTAATTCTGGTCTTAAAGTCAGACTTCTACCTTTACGATCATCAAATGTATACATTTCTTTATTAACAATATCACTACTCTCACCAACAGATCGTAGAAATAAATTAGTATCTTCAAAGATCGGTGTTTTAATTGCTTGATACCCATAATTTTCAATAACTTGACTAATTTCACTTACAATATATTTATGTAACTTTAATTCTTTTCCATATATATCATATACTCCACGAGGTATTTGAATTTTCATTTTTTCTCCTTAATTTATATTTAACCTAAACTAACATCTAAAAACATCATTACTACTAAACCAAATAATGTAAACATTGTTACTAAGTCGGTATTTTTATTAGCTTGACTTTCAGGTATTAATTCTTCTACTACGACAAAAATCATTGCCCCGGCTGCAAATGCTAATGCAAATGGCAGTAAAGGTTTAATCATTGAAACTAAAAAGATTCCAACTACTAATGCAAAAGGCTCAACTATTCCTGAAAGTTGACCAAAGAAAAAACTTTTTTTCTTAGAAAAACCTTCACGATAAAGTGGCAATGAGACAGCCGCACCTTCAGGAAAGTTTTGAATACCAATTCCAATTGCCAGTGTTAATGCAGCAACTAACACTTCAGGATTGCCCGTCACATTATATGCACCTAGTGCAACACCAATTGCAAGTCCTTCAGGAATATTATGTAACGTAATTGCAGAAACAAGCATTATAGATCTTTGCATTGATGATTTTCTTCCTTCAGTATTTTTAGTCATTGGATGAGTATGAGGAATTATCTTATCTAAAACAAATAAAAATAATCCTCCGGACATAAACCCAAGTAAGACAATTGTCAGTGCAAATAAACTTGATGATTCAGTATAAATTAATTCTCCATAATCAAGTGCTGGTATTAATAGCGAGAAGAAACTTGCTGCAATCATTACACCCGCTGCAAATCCAAGCATTGAATCCATTAATTTTTGATTGAAATTATTAAATAATAAGACAATCGATGCTCCAAGTGCAGTAAGACCCCAAGTAAATAAACCGACTAATATTCCTACTACATATATGTTAATATTTGCTAAATCCACTATTTTCTCCCTTATCTTTAATTTTAATTAGTTAATTTTGATCAATATTTGATTCATCCCATAATTGTTTCCAAAACTTTGTCTTAGACACATAAGATTCATTTGTTAAAGCAAGATTATCATAATTATTTAATTCTGGCTTATGAATAATAGGAACAATCCTCCTGCCACCTAACAATTCAAAATTAGAGCACTCATAAAAATTAAATCTAGCTTTACCTGGATTTTTTCCTGCTTTAAATACTTTATTTCCATATACAGATTTTAAGCCATTGTTAGGAACACACATAACAGATAAATTATATATATCTAGGCTTTGTTCATTATAAAGTATTGTTATAAAATAAGTCAAACATATTTTTTCTTCTATTTTATTATTATATTTCTTTTTATACACTTCTGGTAAACAAGGTTTATAAAATTCATTTTTTCCATTGTTTTTAACTATTTCACATTCATAACTAACTTGATTATTACCAACAAATATTGTTCTTGTATAATCACCGATATTATTTAATGTAACTGTTTTTATATCAATATGAATATATGCATTATATGTTTCAAAGAATAAATCAGATCCAATTGGTGATGAGTTTGGTTGACCAAATTGATTAAATAACCAATAAAATATTCTTTCAGCACCTACAGCAAATTCAGAAGTTTCTGATCCTAAAAAATTTACCCAGTCATCTTTAATATATTCTTTAGTTTGAAACCCGTTTAACATTTTTTCTTTATCAAGTTTTAATAAGTATTCAATCTGTTTTAAATATTCCTTTTCCCAAAATTCAATTTTTTGTTTTTTCATCAATTTCACCTTCCTTTAACATTTTATATATTTCACTTGATATTCTTTCTGCTAATAAGACTGGAACTGCATTACCAATCTGTGTATACATATTACCAAGGTTACCTTTAAAAATATAATCATTTGGAAAAGTTTGTAAAATTGCACATTCACGAGCACTTAATCTTCTTTCTTTATTAATATGTATTTCTGGAGATGTAGCTGTAATTGTGTCACTTGATTTATCCCAATTTGTAATTCTTAAAGATTGTTCAAATTTTATTTCTTTTTCTTCATAAACTGTTATTTGTTGATCATATTTATCATCAAACTTCAATATTTTTTTTAGTTTTTTCCAATCATCAGGTTTAGGTATACTTCCAGACTTATTGTCTTTTCTAAACCAGTGTCCTGCTGTATGTTTATAACCAAAATGCTTATCAATACTATTTGTTGTCCAATGAGACTGATCTCTATATTTTTTTAGATAATCACATACTTCTGCTTGATTCACTTCATATTTTCTTCCCCAAAATTTACTTTTTACATTTGTTGAAGCTATATGATTATATATATTTTTATTTTCAATAACTTGTAATTCATTTTTTAATGGAGTGTTTGATAAAAATCCAATACTTTCTTTAACTGTTATCAAGGGTAATTTATCCACCCCATGGGTTTCAACAGGAAATAAATTTTCTACATTTATTTTATTTCCTATTATAATAACACGCTCTCTTTTTTGTGGAACACCATATTTAGAAGCATCTAATAATTTATAATCAACTTTATAACCTAATTTTTGAAAATCATTTTTGATCATTTCAAAAACTTTACCTTTAGAAAGTGATAATATCCCTTTGACATTCTCAGCAATAAATATTTTAGGTTTTTTATCTTTAATGATCCTAAGCATTTCTTTATATAAGAAATTTCTTTCATCTTCTTCATGTCTATTTCCATTTGCAATTGAAAACCCTTGGCATGGAAAACCACCAATAACTACGTCAATATTGTCAGGGATTGATGAGCTATCTATTTTTGTAATATCACCTAAATGAATATGATCACCAATATTTGACTTATATGAGTCCACAGCTTTATCAAAAAAATCATTTGCCCATACTATCTCAAAGTTATTTTTGATAAAACCTAAATCAAATCCACCAGCACCTGAAAATAATGAAATTACTTTATATTTTGTTTTATCTACAGCCATATAATCGCATCCTTTCATGATAGTTTTATTTTGATTGATAATTAAAATAATAATATTAGTATATTTCTTTTATTATTATTTTAACATGTTTCCATCTATTGTTTATGCTTTATTATCTTTTTTAAGTTTTACTTAAAGATCATAAATACTATGTCTTTGATTTATAAGTTTACTGACCATTAGAGCAACTAGTGCAATTGGAATTAATGTAATACCAAATAATCCGACTGTTAATATAAACCCAGTATATTGTGCTTTAGTTGCATTTGCAAATACAAAGCCATAACCAATTGCTGCAAGGATTAGTGGGTCTAAAAACAATACACTTGCTAGCATTACCCCTAATGTTGATCCTATTGCAAATAATGGAGTAACTTCACCACCTTGAAAACCAATACTAATGGCAAGGATTGTTAAAATAAATTTAAATAAAAAATCCGATGTACTAATTGCTTGAAAGTTATTAAAACTTTGATCAATCAAATTAAGACCAAGTGACATATAACGGCCATCAGTAATTAAAATTAAGATAACTAAGATAACTCCGAAAACAAATATTTTTAAATATTGATTAGGAATTAATTTACTTAAGTACTTTTTACTTTTCTTTAATACAATTGCAAATAACATTCCAACTGTCACAATAATAATAATTGCTATTAGATAACGAATGATTAGACTTAAATTTAAATTACTATAGTCAATAATTATTAAATTATGAAAATGAGGTAAGTTTAGAGAACTTGTGATGAAATTAGCAATAAAACTACAACCAATTAACATAAATAAATAATAATAATTAATTTTAACTGATGTTAATTCTAGCGCAATGACAATACCGGCTATTGGAGTTGAAAATAATGCTGCAAACCCAGACCCCATTCCAATTGATGTCATGTGAGCTTTAGTTAAATTTAGATTGTTAATTTTAGCTTGAAAATTATTGGATAAAACAGCACCTAATTGAATAGCAACACCTTCACGACCAACACTTGCCCCAACCAAATGAGATAGCCACGTACTTAGCATTTGATATGGAATAATTAATAGTGATAAATGATGATTTTTTTTTGTTGATAAAAAGACTTTTTGCATACTTTGATGTAATTTATTTTCTTGATTATTTTTCAAATAAATAATTAATAAGCCCACTAATGGTAAAAGCAATACATTATACGGATATAACTTTGGCAATATACTAATTATTTGATTTAAGACAAAACCAAAAATAAAGACTGTCAAACCGATTAGTGTTCCAATTAAAACTGTATATAAAGCAAATGTTATTTTATTTTTCATAATTCCTCTTAGATCAAACTAGTTAATAATATTATATAATATTTATTGACTAATTTGTAAATTAAAAAAACAAACCATAATGGTTTGCTCTTTGATTATTTATTTAATTTATAATCGTGAAACTTTTTCATAACACCTTGTTGAGATAAGATATTTTTAACTGTATCAGTTGGCTTTGCACCATCTTTTAACCAAGCTAATGCTTTTTCTTCATCTAATTTAACAACAGCTGGATTTTTAATTGGGTCATAAAATCCTATTTCTTCAATTGCTTTTCCATCTCTTTTAACAGTAACATCTGTTACTACAATTCTATAAAATGCTTGTTTTTTTGCACCCATTCTTTTTAAACGTATTTTTACCATATTAATTCCTCCATTTATTTTCTTATTTAATCAATTATATCATAGATTAAATTAAATTTCAACTACAAGTTAACTTTTTTTAGTTAACCTAGTCTTTAGGAACAGTTATTTGACCAGTATAAAAATGATAATTACAAAGTGTAATATACTGACTCTTACCTTGTAAATTATCAATCAAGACTGTATCACCTGTTTTAATCAATTTTCCACCAATTGCTCTTCCATTTTGACGCGCTTTTTTACCACACCAACAAATTGATGTTGTTTCCTCAAGTTTATCAGCAATTTCAACAATTCTTTTACTACCTGGAAACAACTTACCTTTAAAATCAACTTTCAAACCAAAAAACATTAATGTACTAATTTGATGATCATAAACATAAGCTACTAGGCAATCAATTGATTCTGGACTTAAAAAATTAGCTTCATCAACTAATATTACTTTAGAATTACCCATTTCAGCTTCAATCATTTCCATCATTTTTTTTGTATCATCAACTGGCACTTCTAATGAATCAATTGATAAATTTGTTCTTGAATATACTTTCCCTGGAGCTCTCGTATCAATTTCTGGTTTTAATACAAGTGAATTAATATTATTTTCTTTATAATTATAAGCTACTTTAATTAAATCAAGTGACTTCCCTGAATTCATTGCTCCATACTTAAAATAAATTGTTGTCTTATTCATTATTCCTCTTTCTTTGTAAAAAAATTTCTAATACTGCAATATCAGATGGCGTAACGCCTGAAATCCTTGATGCTTGACCTAAAGTTTCAGGTTTAATTAATATTAATTTTTCTCTTGCTTCAAGTGCTAAATTAATTATTGTACTATAATCAATATTATCAGATAATATCACATCTTCTAGTCGATCATTTCGCTTAACTTGTTTCTTTACCTTTTCAATATAGCCAGCATATTTAATTTGAATTTCTACTGAACTTAAAACTTCTTGTGAGTAATCAGTAATTGTAATTATTTTCATTATTTTACTCATATCTATTTCAGGTCTTTTAAGAATATCAAATAGTGAAATTGATTTATGTAACTTACTCATCCCAAACTCTATTGCTTTTGAATTGATCATCTCTGGAGTAATTATAATTTGTTGAGCTTTTTCAATTAATAAATTTATTTGCTTTTGCTTATCTTTAAATCTATTAAAACGTGCTTGATCAATTGTCCCAATTTGATATCCAATCTCAGTTAATCGGTAATCAGCATTATCATCACGAAGAAGTAAGCGATATTCACTACGAGATGTTAAAAGGCGGTACGGTTCAAGTGTTCCTTTTGTAACAAGGTCATCAATCATTAAACCAATATATGAGTTATAACGTGTTAATATAATTGGATCTTTATTTAAAGTCTTTCTTGCGGCATTAATACCTGCAACTATTCCTTGACCAGCTGCTTCTTCATAACCACTTGTTCCATTTACTTGACCAGCTGAAAAAAGATTATTAATATTTTTAAACTCTAAACTACTTTTTAATTGCCTTGGATTGATCGCATCGTATTCAATTGCATAACCATACTCTAAAATAGTTGCATTCTCAAGACCCGGTAATGTTTTAACCATTAAATCTTGAACATGATACGGCATTGATGTTGACAGGCCTTGTAAATAAATACTATCACCATCTTTAGTTTCAGGTTCTAAAAACAATTGGTGTCTTTCTTTATCAGCAAACCTAACTAGCTTATCTTCAATTGATGGACAGTATCTTGGACCTACTCCCTCAATTACTCCACTGTACATTCCAGAAATGTTAAGGTTCTCATTAATAACTTGATGAGTTTTTGGTTGAGTATGAATTAAATAACAAGCAACTTGATCATGATAATTAGGAATATCTTGGTGATCATAACTAAAAGATAACTGCTCATCATCTCCTTCCATCAATGTAGCATTTGTAAAATCAATTGTTTTCTTAGATATTCTTGGCGGAGTACCTGTTTTTAATTTAAATAATTCAATATTAGCGTCAACTAAACTTTTAGATAATTCATTTGTTGTTTTAGTATTTTGAGGTCCAGATGATTTCTTATCTTTACCATTGATTAAATATGAATCCATATATGTTCCTGATGTTATAATTGTTGTTTTAGATAATATTTCTCGACCATCAAATAACTTAATTCCTAAAACTTCACTTTGATCAAAATTAAAAATTAATTTTTCAACCATTGCTTCAAGCACTTGCAAATTTTCTTGATTTGCAATTATTTTCTGCATGTTTTTTGGGTACAACTCTTTATCAACTTGGGCTCTAAGTGCATGAACAGCAGGTCCTTTTGATCGATTTAACTTTTTCAATTGAATACTTGATTGGTTTGCAACTATCCCCATTGCCCCACCTAGAGCATCAATTTCTCTAACAACTATTCCTTTAGCAGGTCCACCAATTGATGGATTACAAGGTGTTAGAGCAATGTTTTTTATATTTCCAGTAACAAGTAGTGTTCTCACACCAATCTTCGCACTTGCTAGGGCAGATTCACTACCAGCGTGTCCTCCACCGATGACAATTACATCATAACTTTGCATATTTCTCTTTTCTCAAGCTAAAAATTTTTCTAATTTTTCAATTGTTTTATTTCCATAAGTTCTTTTCTCTTCTATTCCATCAATAAATTTTAATAAACATGGGATCCCAACAATTCCAAATTTTTTAACTTCTGTTCCAAATTCTTGAACATCAACTGCATATATTATTATATCACTAGGATAATTATTTAAACCAATTTTAATTTTCTTACATACAGGGCAAGTATCAGATTTAACTAAGACATATCTAACATCTTTTTTAACAATTGCTAAATCACTAACATTTTCAATTATCATTTGGCAAAATACTTTTGTAAAACATCTGGTATTGTAATTGTTTGATCTTCATTTTGATAATTCTCTAAAATTGCTGCTAAAATTCTCCCTGTGGCCATCCCTGATCCATTCAATGTATGAACATAATTTTTAATACCATTATCTTTGTACCTAATCTGACTTCTTCTTGCTTGATAATCAGTTGCTAGTGAACAAGAAGATACTTCTCTAAACTTATCTTGTGTTGGGAACCAAACTTCCAAGTCATATGTCTTATTCATTGAAAATCCAATATCTTGTGAACAGAGTTGTAAAATACGATAATGTAATTTTAATTTTTGCAATATATTTTCGGCATCTTCAACCATTTTATTAAGTTCATGTGTGCTACTTTCTGGTTTTGTATATTTAAATAATTCTACTTTACCAAATTGATGCATTCTGATAATACCTTGAGTATCTCTTCCAGCGCTTCCAGCTTCTTTACGAAAACACTGAGTAAAACTAGTATATAAAATTGGCAATTGATCAACATCAATTATTTCATCACGATGCATGTTTGCTAATGCCACTTCAGCTGTTGGCAATAAATAAAAGTCAGATTTACGTCCAAAATCAACATCTTGATCATTTTGTTTAGCTATTTTAAATAAATCATTTTCAAACTTAGGCAACTGACCCGATGCAAAAAGTGATTTAGATGAAGCAATAAATGGAACAGTTACTTCCAAATATTCTCTCTTGCTATGTTCATCTAACATAAAGTTCATTAGTGCACGCTCAAGTTTTGCAATAAACCCAGTTGTAACAACAAAACGTGCTTGAGCAATTTTTACTCCCTTTTGAAAATCAAGTCCATCAAGCATGTGATGTGGAGTAACTTCAAAATTAAATGATGGCTTACTTCCACCAACTTTAACTTCAAGATTATCATCTTCACTTGTTCCAAATGGAGTATCATCAGATAATAAATTTGGTAAAGAATATAATATCTTATAATATTCTTCTTTCATTTGATTAATTGATGACTTATCAATTGCATCTTTCAATTCACCAATTTGACTAATTAATTGATCAGTATTCTTTTTTTCTTTTTTAAATTGACCAATTAGCTTTGATTTTTCATTAAGTTGCGTACGGACACCTTCAACTCTTTGTAATTCTTTTGTATACAAGTCATATTTATTTATTAACTTATCAATCTGATTTGAATAATCTGTTCCTCTTTGATTTAAGTTTTTAATTACAGAATCTTTATTTACTATTATATTTTTAATGTCTAACATTTTTACTCCTTAATTTATAAAAAAAATCTTTCATTAATTTTTCACTCTCATCAGCTAAAAGACCACCAATAACTTCAACTTGATCATCCATGTGAATATAAGCTTGAAAACTCTTTTTTTTACTAATTTGTTGATCTGCTGAATAGTATATCTTTTTAATCCGACTTTGACGAATCGCATCATAGCACATTAAACATGGATCAATTGACACATATATTTGACAGAGATCAAGTTTCCATGTTCCAAGTTTTTGACTTGCTTGTTTAATAGCAATAATTTCAGCATGTGCAGTAATATCATTATTTTTCTCACGCATATTAAATCCACGACCAATTATTTGATCATTATAAACAATGACTGCTCCAACTGGCACTTCATTTATGTTAAGTGCTTTATTAGCTTCTTTTAAAGCTTCTTCCATGTAATTATTCATATGAAAATTATAACATAGCAAACACAAGAAAGGCAAATTATTAAATTTAATAATTTATTATGCAAATGTTTGACAATAATTTTCAAATTTGTTATAATTTGGAAACATTGAAAAAGAAGGAGAAATTAATATGTTTAAAAACATTCATTTTCCATTTATTAAAATAATTTCAGTCTTTATGATTTTCTTATTTGTCTTTGTATGGCAAATAAACAAAGAAATTATTGTAAATATCGATGGAGAAAGTCAAATCATTTCAACTAATCAAATATTTGCCAAAAGTTTAATTGAAGACGTTGCAAATGAACATGATTTAGAAGAATTTTCGATTCCAGATCAACCAATATTTTTAACTGATTATAGTAATATTGAAATAAACACACCTAAAAAAGTAAAAATAAATATTGAAGATCAAGTTTACGATATTGAAACATATTCCAATACAATTGAAACATTAACACATGAATTTAACAATTATTTACAAGAAGAAGGAAATAAAAATCAAGTTATTTTTGAAGGTTATAAACAAGATGATCAAATAAATGATCAGCAAACTTTAAAAGCAACATTAGTCCAAACAAAATTAGAAACTAAAACAAAAACTGAAGCCTTAGAGCCAAAATATATTGATAATGATGATATTTATGTTGGTGAAGAAGTTTTAATTTATGAAGGTAGCGATAAAAAAACTGTCAATACATATGAAAAAATCTATAAAAACAATAAAATATATTCATCAAAAATAATTAACTCTGAAATAGTTGATCAAGGTGAGAGGCCTGTTATCTATGTTGGTACAAAAGAAAAAGTTATTAATAATTTAGATACATGGAATCAAATTGCCAATTGTGAATCATCTTCTAATTGGAGTGCCAACACAGGAAATGGTTATTATGGTGGACTTCAAATAAGTAAAGCAACATGGGATAGTTATGCACCAAGTGTTGGGATATCAACGGATTACCCATATCAAGCATCAAAAGATGAACAAATTTTAGTTGCAGAGCAAATACAAAAAAATCAAGGTTGGTCTTCATGGGGTTCATGTTCACCAATTTAATTAAAATAATGAAAAGAGCTTAATTAAAAGCTCTTTTCATTATTTTAAATATTTACTAATTTTTTTTTTAGTTATTCTTCTAATACCCAGAAGTGAAATAAAACTGCTAAGTATTAGGATGTATAGCATAATTATTATATAAAAATCAATTGTTAAAATCGAATTGAAATATAACTTAAAGATTGTATCACTTAAAAATAAACCGTAAAAAATTAAATAACTAATAAATGCACCTATAAAGTTTATACTTGCTTCAAATATATTTTGATAGAATATTATTTTACGTAAATCTTTTTTCAAGTAACCAAATGAATATAAGATTGATAACTCTTTATTATCACTAATATTTTTATTTATATTTAATAAAAACAAAATAAACAAAGTAATCAGCGTAATAATTAAAATTATCAATGAATTAAAGATATATACTCCTGCAATAATATGTTTATATTCACCATTTTTAATTTCATATTGTGAATATAATTTAATATTTGGATAGTAACTTTCTAAAATTTGAGAAATTTCATTAATGTGTTTCTCATCATCCACTTCTACTACCATGACTTGATAACCTGTTCCATACGCATCTAACCAGTTACTATAACTTGCTAGTTGACCATTGTAATAATCATTAAGACCATCATCATAATTACTATTAATTAGATATGTATCATATGACTCTTCACCTTTGTCTTGAGGTTTATTTTGGTTTGCTGTATATATATAATATTGATCATTTATTTTAATTTGATAATTTGTATTATAAATTCCTGAAATAATATACTCTTTATTCTCATCTATTGTTTTTTCAGTCTCTTGATCAGTATATGAAATTGGTAAAGTTATTGTTTGACCAATTAATTTCTGATAGGAACTAGTACCAGATGTTTGCATAATCATTTGTGCCATTACATCAGGAATTAAAATTTGATTTGATTTATCTGCTGGAAAATTACCAACTAAGACCTCAAGATAATCTGGATTATATATTTCAGATCCATCATACTCGACAGGTGATGATTTAAAACTAAAATACACTTCTTCAGGTGCTCGAACATATGAAGTGATATTTTTTAAACTCTCAGGAAAATCATCTTTATCAATCATTAACTCTAAACGTTTACCTTCATAATCTGCCATGAACCCTGTTGATGAATTCATGCCAACATTTGTAAAATATATATCTTCAATGTACTGGTTTTCTATTAACTGATCTATTTCTTCTGTTTGAAAATATAAATCCTCACCATTTCCATATAAATTATATTCTGAATATTCTTTTTGAATTTGATCTGTAACATTTGTTAAATCAACAATTATTGCATTCTCACTTACTTCTTGATATAACATATCTTCAGTTTTATTGGCAATCCCAACTAATAAAGATATAACAATTAGGAAAAAAAGTAATAAAATCATATAAATTATATTTATATAAATATTTTTTTAAATTTTCTTGTTTGATATATTTTTATATATTGATAAAAATCTTTATGGGTTTTATTTTGATATTGAAGATTAAAATTATTTTCCAAATCATCGCTAATATGATGATTATTTTGCCTAATAATTTGTTTGTTTTCAATCAAATAAAATTCATCAATTATTGGCTTCAACCGAGAATCATGCGTAGAAATTATTATTTTAATATTTCTATCTTTTAATTTTTTAATTGTCTCAATAATATAATTAGTATTAAGATCATCCAAACTGGAAGTCGGTTCATCCATTAAAATAATTTGTGGTTCATTTAAAATTGCTCTTATAATTGCTACTCTTTGTTTTTCTCCACCACTTAATTGTTTTATTTTCTGATCATGATATTGACTTAAATTAAAATCAATTAATAATTGCTCTATTTTTTGATCTTTATTACTTTCAATTGATGTAATAATTAAATTTTCAAGGACTGTATAATCTTCTAATAATTTATAATCTTGGTGAATATATGAAATGATCTTTGAACGGAAAATTGCCTCATCATATTCAGTTAATTGTTGATAATCTTTATTATTGATTAAATAATTACCACTATATGGTTCAATACCCGCTATAATATTTAATAATGTTGTTTTACCACTACCACTTTCACCAACAAATCCAGTTACTCCCAATTTATCTATTTTTAATTTTTGATTTTCAAAAATAATTTTCTTTTTATATTTTTTATTTAAATTAATTAATTCAATCATTATTAATCTCCCTCTTTTTTTATAAATTTAATTATGTATAAAAAAAATTACATATGTTGTATGTAATTTTATGCATTAAACCCTGCTGTATGGTTAGTTGAATTTGTATATATCTTACATTCTTTTGATCCAATAAAACCAGAGTTTGTGACTTCAAGATATTGATTTTCATTTAATTTTTTTTCAACTCTCCCAATTTCAGTTGATTTTTCATCTATTACTTGTGCTACAAAATTTGTTGAACCACTCTCATGATTTGTACTATGACAATTATTAAGTCCATTGTAATCATACTGCTGACCACTAGCCCAATCACCTGAACTTCTTGATTCACTTTGAATACTATCTGCTTGCATTACAACTATTCTACTTATAACTAAAAATATTAGTAATAATAATATTTTTTTTATTTTTTTTCTTTATGTACTATATGGTCCCTATCATATATATTAATTATATCACAATATTATAAGTATTAATTTAAAATAATTATTGCTAAATTTAAAATACTAGCAAATGATAACCAAGCAATATATGGAATAATTAAATAAACATATTGTCGATTACGATTAATGTATATTAAATAAGCTGTTAGTATAATCATTATTAAAATCATCAAGTCAGCTATAACAAACATCTGGAAATTAAAGAAAACAAATGACCAAATTAAGTTTATAATTAACTGAATAATATAAATTATAATTGATCTATAGTTTTTATATTTAATAATGAAATATAGAAATGCTCCTAATAAACCATAAAGAATTGTCCAAGCAATTGGAAACACTAAAACAGGTGGGGCAAAAAATGGTTGATTTAAATTTATATAAAAATTTTCAGATTCAAAAAAAATTGAACTCAATCCTCCTAATAATGGTATTAAAAATATATATAAAATTAACTTTACTCTTTCTAACATTTTTTCTCCTTTTTTTAAACTAATAACATCTTTGTATTAAAAACTGATTTATAAACTTAGTTAAATTATCATATGTATTACCAATAAATATTTCTAGGTTATCTAAATCAGCACGTTTTGAATAGTCAACAAATAGTTCACCATAGCCAAAAAACTCATTGACATGGTCATATTTATTTTGATCATCAAATTTTAAATATAGTATAACTGGCTTATCATCTAACCCAAGTGCATATGCCTCTTCCAAATCACTTTCATTAATTTGATAATCATCAGGTATTCTTGGGTCTTGAAAGTAACTAGCAACTTCATTTGTAACAATTTCTCCTTCATAATAATCTAAATTATGTTGATCAGCAATTGCTTTGATATTATCTTGATTGTTTTCTGTACATGAATAATCTATTTGATTATTTTCTTTAACACTAGTAATATTATTACTTGCTTTACTGACTGACTGATTAAATTTAGCATCAAAGAAATTGATGAGCATTATAAATAATAGTGTAGTTATAAATAAAATTAAAAAAATATAACTTATGATTTTAAATATTTTCATTGATGACTCCTAAGCTTTGATAAATAAATAAACATTTTGAACCTTCTATTTTGATTTGTTTTTTAACTAAATCAAAACCAAGGCCTGTTTGAGATTCTAATTTAAAATAAATATTATTAATAATTAAAGTATCATCAGATAATTTTAAAGGTGTTTGATTATCATCATATACTGTTGTCTCTAAATCAATATTGATATCAATAAAATTTAAAAAACTCAAATCAACATCAACACCATTAATACTTATAGTACCAAAGTGGTAATCGTCATCTACATCAACAAATGGATTATCAAATTGTGGTAGTTTAATTGATATTTGTGCTTTAATTATTTCAATGATTTGATCACTATTTAGATCATATTTATTTTTTAAAAAGTTTATTTTAGCTTCTATTTGCAAACGATACTCAATAATTTTATTACTTATCATATTTTCAATATTTACTATCATAGATTGAATTTTTTTGATTCCTTTATTCTTAAAACTATTTAATTTAGAACTTATTAAATTATTGTTTTTAACTTTTAAATTACTTAAAACATTACTTATATTATTAATATAGATAGGTTTGATATTTAATTCATAATAATTTTTTACAGTATTTTTATTTAATTGATTATTCTCTATTTTATCTTTAATTAAGTCTTGATTATCTTCAGATAATAATAATCCAGCAATTAAGTAAAACTTATTAACAGATATTTGATTGTTGATCTTTCCATATTTCTCAATATTCTTTTGCATAAATTGTTCATTTGTTTCTTGATTACTTGCTATATATATATCAAAGGCAATCATACTTACAGTTACTCCAATAATTAAACCTAATAAATATATAAAGATTTTATTTTTAATTATTTTTAAGCCAAGATTTAACATTTATCTCCCCACAGATTTAATTATTCTTTGTATTCTAACTTTATTATAATAAATAATTATAATAAAAGGTAAATTAAATACTAATAAAAAAACAAAATTAATTATTAAAACATTAATATTTATAAAAAGAAATGGCAGTAATCCAACAAATGGAATTGTATGAATTAATAATGCTTTTGCTAGTTCAAGGTCATATTCTTTTAAATATTCTTTTTTTTTTGATTTGATTTTTGTTTTATCAAATTCAGAAATTGATGGCAATTTTTCTTTATAAATTTTACTGAAACTTAATAATTTTTCCAATTTTTTATTTGTTTTTAATTGGAAACTTAACTTACTTTTCTTTCTTTCTAAAACCCAATCCAATGAAATGTAAAATAATAACCAATAGATCATGAAAAGGATTATTATTATAATTTTAATCATTAGTATATACGCCCTTTCCATTTTTTCCTTTTAGTAATAATAGATCCAAAAAAGATTAATATAAAGTTTACCAAGTATAATGGCCATAAAAATGTATAAATATATTTTGATTCTAAATATTTATTCTCCATAAAAATAAATATAGTTGTAATAATTAAATAATTAATCAATATTTGATGTGCATCAAGAAAAATATTAAATATTAGTAAAATCATTATAAAAATATATGAAAATAGTAATAATGAATTGATTTTTTTAATGTTTCTTAATCCATAATTTATATTTTTAGACCAACCTTCATAAAGTTCTCGATAAGACTTATACATATGGATTTTTAAACTTTTACTTTTAAATATTTTTATTTCTCCTACTTTAACAATTTCTTTAGCAAGTTCTAAATCTTCAACTATTTGATCTTGAATTATTTTATGCATTCCAACTTCTTTGTATAACTTATCACTTATTAAATAAAACCCTCCAAATAATTCTTGATTTGTATTCAAAAAATGAAAATTCAAGTATAAAATTTGCTGGAAAAATAGTGAGAAATTTTCTATTAAACCTTGGTTAACAAATTTTGGTATTGTTGTGTATACTTGCTTAGATGTTTTTTTATTTACAATTTTTTCTATCTCAGAAATATCAAGGTTGTATACATCTGCATCTAAAAAACATAATTCACTGTGTATGGCATGAGCGTACCCTTCAATTATCGCATTACTTTTTCCAATTATTTCATTATCAATTTTTTGATCAATTTCAATAATATTGGCATTTGGATAATTATCCTGCATAAATTTCAAACTTCCATCAACAGATATATCATCAATTAATATTAATTGATGACCATTATTTAAAATATTATGATAATCAGTCAGTGTTTTATGTAAATTATTTATTTCATCACGAACTGGAATAATAAATGTTATTTTTTTATTAGGCATACTAATCCTTTTGTTTCTTTGCTTGTAAAAAATTATTGACTTCTATCGGTACTAAGTGCTTTATAGAATGATTAAATACTAATAATTCTTTAACAACACTTGAAGATATGTGAATATTAATTGGATTAGAAAAGATTAAAATAGTTTCTATATTTGAATTTAAATATTTATTATTATAATTCAAACTTTGTTCAAAACCAAAATCATGATTATTTCTAACACCTTTAGCAATTAAATTAATTTTATTTTTTGTGCAATAATCAACAACTAAATCTTCAGTTGTATCAATAAAGACATTTTCCAAATTAACTACTTTGCTAATTAAATCTTTCCTTTCGTTAATTGTTAAAAATTCTTCTTTACTAAAATTAATGCCAATTACAATATGAACTTCTTCAAACATTTGACTTAATCGCTTGATAATATCTAAATGACCATTAGTTATTGGATCAAAACTTCCCGGAAAAACAATCTTATGCATTTTCTTAACTCCTTTTGTTTAACTGATAAAAATAAAAACTACTTTTACCATATTTTTTAAGTTTATCTTGTTTAAACAAATCAAACTCCAAGTCTTTTCTTGAAGAAAACTCTAAAATAACTATTGTATCAGGGTTACAAATTGTAATTAACTTTTCAAATACATTAGTTAATTGATTTATATCCATTTCATATGGTGGGTCTAAAAAGATAAAATCAAATTTCTTTTTATTATATTGTAAATAAGTTGTTACATCTTGGTTCATAAATTTAATATTATTTGGAATTTTTTTACTATTTTCTAAATAACATCTTTTACTTTCTTTGGAGTTATCAACACTTGTAACATCTTTTGCTCCTCTTGATGTGGCTTCAAAACTCATTGATAATGAACCAGCAAATAAATCTAAGAAACTTTTATCAATAATATCAAATTGTAATATATTAAATAAACTTTCTTTTGCATTATCCTTTGTTGGTCTTATTGTATCGCCTTTTGGTGAAACTAATTTTCTTCCCCTTAATTTTCCAGCTATAACTCTCATAAAACTCCTTATTTAATAAATAAATCAATTACTATATATATTATTAATCCAATTAATATTATTCGATGAATTAATAATTCAAGTTTTATTTTTTTATTTTTATTTTTCATTTTGACAAGTATTTCACTTAGTACTTCAATATAATTTAGTTCATCATAGTTTTTCATCTCGATTAACCCCATATTCTGCAAGCAATTTTTCTTGCATTATATTCATTTCCTTTTCTTCTTTTTCATCTAAATGATCATATCCTAATAAATGTAAATATCCATGTGTAATTAAAAATAATAGCTCTCTTTTAATAGAGTGATTATATTCTTTTGCTTGAATAAGCATTTGAGGATAACAAATAATTATATCACCTAAATAATTTTGTTGCCCATCAACAAACGTTAATACATCTGTAACTTTATTAATATTACGAAACTCTTGATTTAATTCCTGGATTTTATCATTAGACACAAAAACAATTGACAATTCTTTGCCAAGTTGTTTCATACAAACTTCCAAGTACTTCACATATCCATTTATTTCAATTTCATCAAATTGATATTCATATTGATTAACAATATTGATATGAGTCGCATTGTGTTTACAATCAATATTTTTACAAACATGGCACTTAAGTTCTTTACATTGATTACAACAACCAAAAAATTCAATTTTCGAATCATGAACTAAATAATTATACTTATTTTTGATTAATACATCTAAACAATTTAAACCAGGTACATCAACGTTATAAAACTGATGACAAGTAGTACATATAAAATGACCATGAATATTACCATTATATTCAAAGAATTTTGTTGAACCAACGTAAAATTCCTTAACAATTTTTTCATTAATTAAAACTTCTAAATTATTATACATCGTAGAAATATTTCCTTCACCCGTTAATTGCATTAGATTATCAAAATCATAATGTTCTTCAATGTTACTAGTAAAAATTTCAATTAATTTCTTACGTGATGCAGTTAACCTGTATCCTTTGCCTTGAAGACTTCTTTCAATTTTATGCGGCATAATTCCTCCTTTAAATTTTTTGTGCACTTTCAATCGATTTAATCAATGTTATTTCATCAAGATATTCAAGTGATGATCCGACCGGAACACCTTGAGCCATTTTAGAGAAATTTAAATTATATTCAACTAATTTATGTCTTAAATAAGCACTTGTAATCTCTCCTTCATTTGTTGATGGTAAGACTAAAACTATTTCTTGATATTTATTATCTTTTATTTTATCCTTTAATAATTGTAAATTTAAATCCTTTTCAGTTAATCCATTAATTGGATCAATAATTCCACCAAGAACAAAATAATAATAAATACCTGGCATGACATTTTCAATTTTTAAAATATCTTTAGCTTTTGCTACTAACACTAGTTTATCATGATTACGATCATGATCTAAACATATATAACAAATTTCATCTTCACTATAACCCTGACATTTGGAACAACGATTAATTTCTTTAATAGCATTCATTGCTTCAATTAATAGATTTATATTATCTTGATTAGTTTCAATCAAATCAAAAGCATATCTACTTGCTGTCTTTTCACCGACTCCCGGTAATATCTTAATTGCTTCCACTAATTGTTGAATTTTTTTAATTTCCATTTTCCCGCCTATATGTAATTTAATGGGTCTTGTTGAACTCCATTTTGATGAACTTCAAAATGGACATGTTCACCCGTTACATTTCCTGTTGCTCCTTCATATCCAATAACTTGTCCCTGTTCAACACTTTCTCCAACTGATACAGGTGGTGTACTTGCCATGTGTGCATATAATGTTTCATATCCATTTTGATGATCGACTACAACATGATTACCATATGCTCCACCCCAACCTGCTGTTTTAACAACTCCATTATCAGCAGCGTAAATTGGTGCACCATACCAAGATTGAATATCAACACCACCATGACCGCTATAGCAGTAAAAATCACATGTTATTGAAGTTGATGATCCCGGCCAAGCAAAATCCCCTGTTCCAACACCAGGAACTTCATAAGTTCCTTCTAAAGTAATTTTATTAATTGATTGTTCAATTACTTCAGAATTACTTTTTTCAGTGTATTGATTAACACCATTTGTTTGTTTAGTTGTATATGTAACTAACTCTGATCCATTTTTACCTTTTTGAATAACTTCTGTGTCACCAATATCTAAATCATCTGTTTTTTTAACTTCTTTTCTGTATTTAACTGTTTCCTTTTTTTCTTCTTCATAATAAACCGATAAATCAACAATTGGATCTAATTGATTAACAATAATTTCTTGACCTAAATATAAAATGGTTTGATTATCAACATCAGGATTATTTAATGATAACTCTAAATCATTTATTTTATTTTTTTTCTGAATTTGATCAAGACTTTGATTTTCAGTTATTGTTGCATATTTTTTTTCCTGATCACCATGTAGAACATAAAATAATAAATCTTCTTTATTATCAATTATTTTACTACCTGGGACGTATGTTTCTTCAACTGTAATATTATTTTCTAATTTCATATCTTTGTATTCACGGCCATTTTGTGTATATGATTGAAAATCACCTGTATCTATGAAATATTCAGCTTTAGTATTATCTGGAATAATTGTTTTTAATACTTGCTCTTGAACCCACTCCAAATCTTCTTTGTTTTTTATATAGACCTTTTCTTTTCCATCGATCGTAATTTGATAACCTTCATTTAATTCATATGTATTTTCTTCGACATACTTTTCAACTTCTTGATTAGACTGATCTGTAGTATTATAATTTAATAAAGATCCTGTTTGATTAACTGTCGTATTATACATTATATCATCCGTCGTATTTAAATCCATATTATTTTGACTATTAATTTCTTGGTTATCATTTTCTTGTGTTACACCAATTAATTGATCTTCATCATAAACATATGCTGTTTGATAAATTTGTGGATAAAACATTTCAGTCGGAGAATTAAATATTCCAAGTATTAAAACTAATATAAAACTAAATATAATTTGTATAATATTTTTTCTTACCTTTAAAAAATGCATATTCTCTCCTAATAATCAATATTATCGACTGAAACAAAACGGTTGATTTCTTTGTGAAATTTAAATTCTATTTCACCTGTTGAACCATTACGATGTTTAACAATATTTACCTCAGTCTTACCATCATATATTTCATCATCTTGACTTCCTTCATCATCTGAATAGTATTCAGGTCTATACATCATCATAATAATATCTGCATCTTGTTCAATTGCTCCCGATTCGCGAATATCACTCATCATTGGCTTTTTATTTGTTCTTTGTTCAACACCACGTGACAATTGACTTAAAGCAATAATTGGAATATTAAGTTCTTTTGCAAGACCTTTTAATTCACGTGATATTTCTGATACTTCTTGTTGACGATTATCAATTTTACGAGCAGTAGTTATTAACTGTAAGTAATCAATAACAATCATATCTAAACCTTGTTCAATTTTCAATTTACGACTTTTACTTTTCAAATCACCAATTTTAATTCCTGCTGTATCGTCAATAAAGAAATTTAATTTTGATAAATTATCAATTCCTTGGTTAAACATTGTTTGTTCTTCTTTATTTAAAAATCCTGTTTTTATTTTCTGAATTTCTACTCGTGATTCAGAAGCTGATAGTCTAGTTAGTAATTGTTCAGCACTCATCTCTAAAGAAAAAAATGCAACTCGAGCATTATTATTTTCTTTTGATTTAGCTACATTACCAGCTAAATTTAAAGCAAATGCTGTCTTACCAACTGAAGGCCTTGCCGCTAAAATAATTAAATCTGACTTTTGAAAACCAGATAATTTATTATCTAAATTAGTAAAACCTGTGTGAAGACCAGTTATTCTTGTCCCTTTTTTTGCGATTCTTTCTAAAACTTGATTATATGTAACTGATAATAAATTTTGCCAGTTAACGAAATCATCACTTCGTGTTAGTTTAGATAGATCAAATATTTCAGTCTCTGCATATTCAACAAGTTCATTAACATCAGAAGTTAAGTATGCCTCATCAATTATATTACTTGCTCTTTTTAAAGTTTCACGAATTAAATACTTTTCATAAATTATTTTTGCATATTCTAAAGCGTTCTCACTTGTGGGAATTGAATCAGCAAGTTTAACTAAATATTCTCCTCCACCAATCTTCTCTAAAATATTTTTAGTTTTAAAGAAATCATGAGCACTAAGTACATCAATTATTTTTTTTTGAGCAATCATCTCTAGAAAACCAGTATAAATTTCTTGGTTAATATGATTATAAAAGTAGTATGGTTGAATAACCTCTAAAATTTGTTGGAGTTTTTCACTATCAATTAAAATAGAAGCAATAACTGCTTGCTCAGCTTCCTGACTATTTGGAACTTTTTTAATTTCTACTGACATTTAATCTCCTTTAATAAGTACTTTTACTTTGGCTATGACCTCTTTATGTAATTGAATAGTTATAGCATCATATCCTAAATGAGAAATTGGCTCTGATAAGATCATTTTCTTATTAATACTATAACCTTGCTTATCAAACTCTTTTACAATTTGCTTACTTGAAATAGAACCGAAAACTTGACCGTTTTTTCCTTCTTTTAATTTGAAAATAAATTCCTTATCTTCTAACTTTTCTTTCAACTTAGTTGCATCATCTACTTCTTGATCATGGACCTGTTGATTTTTATCTAATTTTTGATTCAATTGATTCTTTGATGTTTTAGTAACTTCTAATGCTAATTTTTTTTTGAACAATAAATTTTTTGCATATCCATCAGTCACCTCAACGATTTGATTTTTTTTCCCTAATTTCTTTACATCTGCTAATAATATAACTTTCATTAAAACTCCCATTTTTTAATTTTATTTAGTAATAAATCCTTGTTAGTTTCATCTAGTATCCCAGCACCTTGCCTAGCGTGCCCTCCTCCACCAAATTCCTCAATTAATTTCTTACTATTTATTTCATTAGTACTTCTAATTTTAACATCATAATCATTACTACTTTCTCGATAGTTTATTACAATTGAACCTTTAATATCTTTAATTTCAATTAATTCATTTGCTATGATAGATAATAATACGCTGTCTATATCTTGATGTATTTCTAAAATTGCAAAACTATTATTAAAATTTACAAACCTTAATACATCTTGTTTTTTCTTGTAATCATCAAGTGGAAGTTGCAATTCTTCGAGTGCATCTAAAAGATCAACTCCTGATGAGACTAAGTATGAAATAACATGAAGAGTATATTGATCAGTTCTGAAATTCAAATTACCAGTATCTGTAATTATTGACATTAATGCTAATTTAATTAATTTTTTGTTATTTATTTTATTATTAAGTGACATATACATCTCAACTATTAATTCAACTGTCGATGATATATTTGGTTCTATCCAACTAAATAAACTATACCCAATATACTCTTTAGGTGTTTGATGATGATCAATAACAATTATTTCTTCTATTTCATCAACAAGTTTTGGATGTGATGTAAATGTTTTTGACTGTGTATCCACAATAATCAATAAATTATCCATTGTCTTATCAACTACTGTTGAAAAATTAATATTTTCATCTATTTCCATCATTTTAGCAATTAATTGTGGATTAGTATTTTGATCAACCATTATTTTAACTGTTATGTTTTCAACTTTATTAATAATTAAATCTTTAATTAATAACATTGATGTAATTGCATCATAATCTGAATTTTTATGAGTCATTAAATAAACAACATTAGTTTTTTGGACATTTTTAATAATCGTACTATAAACAAATCTTGCTCTTATTTTCGCATTACTCTTAAGTCCACTAACTTTACCACCGTACAATCTTCTCTTACCATTGTCAAAGACAACAATTTGAGCTCCACCACGTGAGTTTGCCAGTTCAACTGCTTCTTGTGCTTTATCACCTATTTCTAAAACATTATTGTAGTTAAGTGAAATTCCCAAGCTTAATGATGAATCAAAATTTTTTTCTCTTAATTGTTCAACTATTACTCCAATATCAAGAAAGCGACTTTTTTCCTGTTCATCCAAATAGTTTTGTGACAACATAATTTGATATTTATCTTGATCTATTTTTTGATAATGAATTTTTTTATCTTTAAACCATCTAATTAATGATATTTGTATTTCCCTTTCAAATTCTAAAAAATCAGAATTTTTTATTTGCGATTTTAAATAATTATAATTATCAATTTGCAATATACCAATTATTATTTGTCTTTCCACAAGTATTTTATTTCTTCTTTCCATTTCAGTAATATTTCTAATAAAATAAATATTATCACTTATTTTCACATCATAAACTTTATTATTAAAGTAATAAAATTCTTTTTCTTGCATTGATGCATGTTCAGAAAAATTAGGCTTATTCAGTAATTCAGGAAATTCATCATATGCATGTTCATTTGCCCATATAACATCATCACTATCTGGACTTGTTACTACAATTGAAAATGCATCTGTTTGTGTCAAATCTTTTTTTGCTATTAACATTTCTTCTTTAATAAATTTATCTTGATTTTCTTTTTTTACTAAATTTGATATTATCATGTTAATAAGTAAAATTATTAAAAAAGCTAACAATAAAACTATTACACTTATACTTGTAAATGAATTTACAACAAATATAATAACAACAATAATTAAATTGGTGAGGATATTTTTTGAATAATTCATTTCTTTGACAATAAATATAATGATTATTAATAAAATATATAAGAATGGATATTCTATAAAAAAGATTAAACTTATTGCAAGTAGAAATATTATTAAATTAATAAATATTTTTAATTTCATTATTAGACTCCTTAATAAATATAAAAATAAACACACAGAAAAAAATCTGTGTGATTATTACTTATTTAAGTGTTACTTTAACAAACGGCATCAATGCCATGTGTCTTGATCTTTTAATTGCTGTTGCTAATTCTCTTTGATAAATTGCTTTAGTTCCTGTAGATTTTCTTGATTTTATTTTACCTTTATCATTGATGTATTTTTTCAATAAATCTACATCTTTATATTCAATATATTGAACATTGTTCTTAGTAAAATAACATTCTTTTTTACTACGGAAAAAATTAGCTTTTTTAGCTGGTACAACTCTTGCCATAATCACTCCTTATTTTTCTAAAATGGTAAATCATCATCACTAATGTCTGGTACATCTGATAATTGGTCGGCATTGAATGAATTATTATTATTTGCATTATCAACATAAGGTGAGTCAAAACCACTTTGGTTATTATCATTTCTATTTCTTGACTCTAAGAAAGAAATATTATTTGCAACAACTTCAGTTACATATACTCTTTGACCCATATTATTTTCATAGTTTCTCGTTTGAATTCTACCAATTATTGCAAGTAAATTTCCTTTACCAACATATTGATTCATTCGATCTGCTAATGCATTGAAAGCTACACAATTAATAAAATCTGCATCATATTCACCATTTTGGTTTTTAAATGTTCTACTAGCTGCAACTGTAAAGTTACACACTGAACCACTTCCACCTAAATTTTTAATTTCTGGATCTTTTGTTATCCTTCCAACTAACGTGACATTATTGACCATATTAACTCCATTTTTTTATTTTTATTTTTTTAATACATCTAAAGTTGATCCTTCAACTTTATCAATATTGATTATTAAATATCTAATTACATGTTCATTTATACGACATATTCTTTCGAATTCTAAGTTTAATTCAGAATTTGCTTTAACAACAAAGAAAAAGTAATATCCTGATTTATGTTTTTTAATTTCATATGCTAATTCTTTAATCCCTAAATCAGCTTCATCTATTACCTCACACTTTGCATCTAAATAAATATTTTTTAAATTATTAATCAATTCTTTAGTTTTATCTTCTGCTAAATTTGGTTGAATAATAAATCCAATTTCATATTTTTTCATTTGTCCTCCTTTTGGTCTTCTGGCTATCTTATAATAATAGCAAGGAGTAAATATTAACTTTACTCATATATAATTATACCATATTTTGCTTTTATTTTTAATTTATTTATTAAAATTACAGTCATCTTGTAATAAGCACTTATCACACTTAGGATTTCTCGCCAGGCACATATATCTCCCAAAGAAAATAAGACTGTGGTGGTATTGTAAAATATCTTTTTTTGGCAATATTTTTTCAAGTTCTCGAGCAACTTGATCAACATTTGCATCCTCACCAACAATTGAAAGTCTTTTAGATATTCTCCACACATGTGTATCAACTGCCATAAAAGGCAAATCATAAACATTTGCAAGGCAAACACTCGCCGTCTTATTACCAACACCTGGCATTTTTGTTAATTCCTCAATTGTTCTAGGCATAATGTTCTTAAAGTCTTCATCATATATTTTAGCTGCCTTAATAATGTTTTTACTTTTTTGCTTAGCAAGTCCAAGCTTATTGATAAGTGGATATACTTCTTCATACTCGGCTTCCTTAAGTGCCTTAGCATCAGCAAATGCCTCAAACAATTGAGGAGTTACTTTATTAACTGCAACATCAGTTGTTTGAGCTGATAAAACAACAGCAATTAACAGTTGAAAATCACTATTTGCTGTTAGCTCAATTTGTGCATTTGGATAATAATCTTTAGCTGTTTGTAATCTTTGTAATTTGGTCATCAACTTCAACTCCTTTAAATTCTGATTTCTTCATTGATAGTGGTGTTAAATAAAAATCAGATATATTATTAATTGCTGCATTTGAAGTTCCTTGTTTAAAGTACATTGTACTCATCATATTAATCATCGGGGCACTAAAACCTAAGATTGGGTTTAATAAAGATGATGTAATTGCAAATACTCCACCTGAAATAGCTGGTGAGATTGATAATACAAAAATTAAGGCAATAATATAAATTAAAATATTACTAAGTGGAACTTGATAATCAAAAATCATTAAAACACCATACATAAAAACAATATGGGATATTAAAGAACCCGGCATATTAAAACTTGATGCTGTGACAAACTTTGCTTTTTGTTCATTTATACCTAATTTTTTTTGTTCATCAATAATAATTGGGACAATAACACCTGTTGAATTTCCTGCTAAAGAAAAAACTATTACATAAACACGACTTGCCGCTTTAACTAACTTCTTAAAAGCTATTTTACTATATTTACTCGTTATAAACAACAGCAATCCAACCCATAAAAATTGAATCAGTAAAATCAACCCACTAAGAAGCAAGTCATACTTTAAAATACCCAATCCCCCAAGACCACAAACTTCAGATCCATTTTGCGTGCAAAGAGAATATGTTGATGCTGCAAATGAACCAACTATCCATAAAAATGATAATGGGATAATAATTCTTTTAACTATTTTATTAATTATCAATTCTGATTCATCAACAACCCTACTAACTATTCCTTTTGGATCAATAAATGCTCCGATTAATCCACCGAATATTATCGCTGTAAAAACATTAAACATTGGCGACAGAGCTATTACAAAATACGATTCAGGCCATAATCCGATTTGGACATTTTGCTCCGAAATAAAATACGGAACTACTAAAATAGAAATTACTAATGTTGTTAAACCTAATATTAATAATGTTGAGAATAAAATTGTTAAAAAACGAATCATGAAAATTTTTATATCACCTTGTAAATTTTTGATTGCACTAGCAATGTATACTAATGTCATAAGTGGTGCAAACCACATTAAGAAGGCTAAATAATTCTCACTTAATGTATAAAAGAAACGAATAATAAAAATATCATCTAACTTTATATTAAGAATTTTTTCAAGTCCATCAATGACTCCAATATTAATTAATAATAAATTAAAGTATGCAATAATAATACCAATAATAACTGGTCCTAAAAACCTTTTCCAAATCATAATACCTCTCTTTCTATTTACTATTAAAACAATATCAATATTAAGTTATACGTGATTAAATTTTGACTTTCTTTAAATCAATATTTAAACAATTAAAATTGTAATTTTAAAAGTTTATGACTTAACTAAATATTATATACTTTATAATTTTAAAAATTCCTCTAATATATAAACTAAATCATAATACCCCTTTTTTAATTGACTTTTTATTTAATAAATGTTATATTATACTAGCACAGGGACTTAGTTAAATGGTATAACGATGGTCTCCAACACCATCATTGCGGGTTCAACTCCTGCAGTCCCTGCCAAAGTAAATTTATAATTAATTATAACATATATTGTTAATTATAAATTTACTTTTTTATTAAAAAATAAAGATTTATATTATTAAATAAAAAGATACCAAACGAATATTATTTATCCGTTTAGTATCTTTCAATTATTAACTTTCATTTGTTATTTATTTTTACGATATTTTTGACTTTTTAACTTGATCATACCTAAACTTAATACTGTAAACATTGAGAAACTAAATAATAATGGGATTTTTTGACCTGTATTACTAATTGAACCTTGTTGTACGCGCAATGTTTGAACAACTTCCACTTC
>CALDDH010000004.1 GCA_937936465.1 uncultured Mycoplasmatales bacterium
GAATGGGTCAAGTGGTATAACAACGTACGTATACATACAAAAATCAATTATACTTCACCTGTATTATACCGAAAACAATATGAATTAAAAACAGCTTAATGATTAATAGAGTATTTTGTCACATTAAAAGTTGACAATCCAATAACTAAAGAAATAGATAAAAGAAAAAATAGATAAACTACAAATACTTGATGATATAATTAATAGGATATAATAAAATTGACTTTTTTAATAAGTATAAATGTTAAAATATAATTAAAACATTGGAGAAAATATGTTAAGAAGAAAAGATGTATTTGTTCAGCTGAAATATGTCAAATGATATGTTATATTTAAGTATAGGAGAATAAATGAATAAACTATTAACTAATATTGATAAAGTAAGTACTACTGAGTTAGGAAGTATTATAATAAGAGAAAATTTAAATATATAAGTTGAAGATGTTGTCTCTTTTTGTAAATTAGAAATCAGAAAAAGTAATAATATAATTAAACAAGCAAAGAATTGGTATATTATTAGTGGGTCTAATATTATAACTGTTAATTGTAATAGTTATAATATTATTACAGCTCACAAAATTAATAAAAGTAGTATTTATAAAAAATTATAGAAAAATAAAGACTTTAAGTCTTTATTTTTGATTTTATTGATGTTTGTTATTCAGTAGGAATAGAAGTGTTGATATATTGTCCACATGTATAACCTTCACTTAAGCATAATGCAATGTTAAAACCACCTGTATATGCATTAATATCTAGCACTTCACCAATAATATATAAGTTATCTTGAATCTTTGATTTAAACGTTTTATTTTCAACTTCTTTGACCTTTATTCCACCATTAGTTAAGAATGCAGTATTGAATCCTTTTATATCTACAATATTTATATCAATATAACCAGTTTCATTAAATATATCTTGCATTTTTTTTGGTATATGTTCACCTGGAATAACTCTTACTTTAACTTTTTTCTGATTATTTAATGCCTCTTTTATATGATGTGATGACTTCAATGCTAAAGGGCCTGTAATTCCAAAGTGAGTAAATAACACATTGTTACCATCAAATTTATATTTTTTTTTCTGATTAATAAATACTTCTATTTGAGAATCAATTAAAGTGATACCTTGAAATGTTCTATCAGTAATAATTGAATCATTTGATATAAGGGGTGATTCAGCTGGAACTAAATCAGTTGTTTTATGGCCTAAATCACCTAGTAATCGATGTCCAATATCTTTTTGCGATAAATGAGGGTATGTAATTCCACCAGTTGCAAAAACAACTTCTGTTGCTTTATATTGATCATTAATAATAAACTGATTATTTTCATGTATGATACTTTCAACTAAGTAATCTGTTTTAAAGTTAATATTATTACTTTTATGTATCTCACCAATAAAGTAATTTATAATTGCTTGTGAAGTATTTTCTTCTGGAAAGATTCGGTTATTATCTTCTTCTTTAAGTTTGACATTATTTTTTTCAAAGAAATTGATTAAATCTTGTGGAGGCATATTTTGAAATGTAGAATAAAGAAATTTATTGTTTTTCACAACGTTTTTTAAAAATGGTTCAATTTCTTTATTGTTAGTTACATTACATCTTCCACCTCCAGATACTTTTATTTTCCCACCAAGTGTTGTGTTTGCTTCAAGTAAAAGAACTTTTTTATTTTTAATTTGGACACTACACATAATTCCACTTGGACCTGATCCAATTATAATAACATCATATATTTGCAATCTTCCTCCAAATCTCTAGAAAATAAAAAAATATAAACATAAAGTTTATATTTAAAAAATAATTTTTTCTTCACGAAAATAACATTTAAGATGTTTTGGCAATTTTCATGGAAAGTCGGCTCACCTATCATTATATCATTAGTTAATACAAATAGCAATCTTTTTAATTAATATATTAATTTAACTGTACTGTCATATCTTTTTTATACGTGATTATCTATTATAATTATTAATAATATAGTATAATAGATAAGTGTATTAATATTTAAATAAAAATAATACTGTAGTTGATTAAGTGATTTGTAAAATTATTTTATAAATAAAAAAGGAGAACATATGAAAGATAAATATTTAAACTGGTATAAAGTAGAAGAGCTAAATAAAAATAATTATGTTCTAGAAGAAACACATAGTTTACAACATAACACATGTTATTTTATTAAAGGTGAAAACAGAGCAATAGTTTTTGATTCGGGTTCTGGAGAAAATAAAGAAATTGATGGAACTAAAATTCAATATCAAATTGAGAAATTAAATCAAGAAAATATTCCTGTTACTTTATTATTATCACATTTTCATTTTGATCATACACAAAATGTTAAAGAATTTGATCACATTGCACTTCCTAAATTAAAAATGCTTGAAGATCGAATGGATGGAAATACATTTCATTTTGAAAAAAAAGATTTAGTACTTGGTAATAATCCAGAAAAAATGGAAGTAAATGAATGGTTTGAATTAAATCAAGATATAGATTTAGGGGGTGTTATAATTGAGCTTATTCATGTTCCTGGGCATGCACCTGAATCAATTGCAATGATAGATAAAACAAATAAAAATGTATTTTTAGGTGATTTAATATATAACTTTTCAATGTTAGTCTTAACAGAAGATTGGATAAAGGATTATAAAGAAAGTTTTGATTATCTTTTAACTAAAGTAGATGATAGTTATAATTTTTATGGTTGTCATATGGAACCAAAAGTTGCATTTAAGAAAATATTAGATGCACAAATTTTATTAACACAAATGGTTGAAGGAATGGAACCAACTAAAAAAGATGTTCGTGTTGAGGCAATGAAATGGGATCAATATGTATATGGTGATGCTGAAGTTTTAATACTTAAGAAAATACCTAAAACTGTAAAGCTATTAGCAGATTTATGGGCACACTTCAACTTAAAATAATTAATTTAAAAAGTAAAGATTTTTTGATCTTTATTTTTTATTTGTTTATGTTAATTTTTATTTACTTGTATAGTATAGTTTCATCTGGTATACTCTAGTTATAAAGAGGAGGAAAGATGAAAATTGGAGTATTAAGAGAAATCAAGAATAATGAAAACCGTGTTGGTATGACACCTGGTAATGTATCTGAATATGTTAGACAAGGACATAGTGTTATGATTCAGGAAAATATGGGTATAGGTAGTCATTTTACAGATCAAATGTATATTGATGCAGGTGCAAGTGTTGAAAAAGATCCTGCTATTGTTTGGAAAAATGAAATGATAGTTAAGGTAAAAGAACCACTAGAGCAAGAGTATAAGTATTTTTATGAAGGACAAATTATTTATACATACTTACACTTGGCAGCCGAAGAAGCTTTAACTAATGCTTTACTTGAAAATAAAGTAACAGCTGTAGCATATGAGACGGTGCAAATTGGAAGAACAACACCACTTTTAAGACCAATGAGTGAAGTTGCTGGTAGAAGAAGTATAACAATTGGAGCTCAATTTTTAGAAAAAATCAATGGTGGAAAAGGAATTTTATTAGGTGGAGTTCCAGGGGTGAGGCCAGCTAAAGTAACAGTAGTTGGTGGTGGAATTTCCGGATTTAATGCAGCACAAATGGCAATTGGATTAGGTGCAGATGTCACAATTATTGAATTAAATGAAGATAGAATTCGTTATTTAAAAGAAATTTATAAAAATGAAATTAAAGTATTGAAATCAAATTATGAAAATATTTATGATTCAGTGATTGCTAGTGATTTAGTAGTTTCTACAATTTTATTGCCAGGAGAAAAAGCACCAAAATTAGTAACTGAAGATATGGTTAAAAAGATGGGTAAAGGATCTGTGATTGTTGATATTTCAATTGATCAAGGTGGAAGTGTTGAAACAATTGATCGAATTACAACACATGATGATCCTGTATTTGAAAAACATGGAGTTCTACACTATTCTGTTGCAAACATGCCAGGAGCAGTTCCACGTACATCAACAATGGCACTAACAAATGCAACAACACCATATGGAGTTTTATTAGCTAATTTGGGTATGGGTGCATTTGAAAAAAATTCTGAACTTAAATTAGGATTAAATACACATAATGGGAAAATAATTAATGAAGCTGTCAAAAAAGTATATAATAAATAATATGAGTATATTAAAGAAAACTATTTTAAAATAGTTTTTTTTATAAATATTTAATTTAATAGGAGAATTCATGAATGAAATTAAATGTGATAAATATCAAATAAATATTAAAGTTTATCAACCTAAGGACAAAGCTTTAGCTGTTATTCAATTATTACATGGTGCAAGTGAACATATTGATCGTTATGATGACTTTGCTAATGTTTTAGCAAGTGAAGGTTTTTTAGTTGTGGGGTATAACCATCCTGGACATAAGGATAATAAACATTTAGATAATCGTATTCATTTTACTAAGGATCAAATGATTAATTATTCAATTAATGTTAATAAATATATTGTTGATAATTATTCTGATTTGCCAATCATTGGATTTGGTCATTCAATGGGTAGCTTAATTCTTAGATATATTATTGCTAAGAAGTTAGTTAAATTTGATCATGTTATTTTGTGTGGAACAATTCAAAAAGATTATTTAACTGCAAAATCAGCCTCACTTATGAACGTTCTATTACTAGGTCAAGATAATGATAAAGCAACTAAATTAAGTAATAGTTTGGCTTTTGAAAAGAGTGTTCAAGTGTTATCATACGATCAAGATAATATTAATTATTTTACAAGTGATAAGTATTGTGGAGAGTTATTTACGAAGTCTGGATTAAAAGCATTAATTGATATTTCACAATATGTTTGGTCTAATATTGGAATTAAAAATTTAGGTGTAAACATTGAATATTTACTAATTGCTGGGAGTGATGATTTATATAGCAAAGGTAATAAAGTCGTTAAGTTATCAAAAAAAATGGAAAAAAATAATTGTTTAGTTGAAGTTGAGATATTTGATCAGATGAAACATGAGATTTTAAATGAAACAAATAAAGAAGAAGTTTATAATTTTATTATTAAATATTTAAAAAAATCTATTATTTAAAATGATTATTGATATAATAAAAATGAATAGGAGAAAACATGAGAGATAAAATAATATTTGATTTAATTGAGCAAGAGAGTAATCGTCAAGATAATGATATTCAATTGATTGCCTCAGAAAACTATGTATCAGAGCAAGTTATGGAAGCACAAGGTTCAATCTTAACTAATAAATATGCTGAAGGATACCCTGGTAAAAGATATTATGGGGGATGTGAAGTTATTGATGAGATTGAAGTTATTGCCCAAGAACGTTTTAAAAAATTATTTAAAACAGATTATCATGTAAATGTTCAACCTCACTCAGGTTCACAAGCTAATCAAGGTGTATTTAATTGTATATTAAATCCTGGAGATAAAGTTTTAGGTATGTCACTTGACCACGGTGGACATTTAACACATGGACATGCACTTAGTCTAACAGGAAAATTATATGAAATTTCATCTTATGTTACAGATGAAAATGGTGAATTAAATTATGATGAAATCCGTAAAATAGCAATCGATGTTAAACCAAAACTGATTATTTGTGGCGCAAGTGCATTTTCATTAGAGATTGATTTTGAAAAATTTTCATTGATTGCAAAAGAAGTTGGAGCATATTTATTAGCAGATATTGCACACATTGCAGGTTTAGTTGCAACTGGTAATCATATGAGTCCATTTGCTCATGTTGATTTTGTAACAACAACAACCCACAAGACACTTCGTGGACCAAGAGGTGGAGTTATTGCTTGTAAAGAAGAACATGCAAAATTATTAGATAGAAGTGTCTTTCCTGGAATTCAAGGGGGACCACTTGAACATGTAATTGGAGCAAAAGCAGTTGCTTTTTATGAAGCATTATCTGATGATTTTAAAGTTTATCAAGATCAAGTAGTTGCAAACTGTAAAGCTTTTTGCAATCAATTCATTGAGCTTGGTTATACAATTATAAGTGGTAGAACTGAAAATCACTTGTTTTTAATAGATGTATTACAATCCGTTGGAGTTACAGGTAAAGATGCCGAAAATATTCTTGGTAAACATAATATAACAGTAAATAAAAATAGTATTCCAAATGATACATTATCACCAGTTATTTCAAGCGGAATCCGATTAGGAACAGCAGCTATGACAACAAAAGGGTATAACGAAAGCGATTTTATTTTACTTGCAAATAAAATTGATCAAATATTAAAAGAAAATAAATAAGGAGATAAAATGAATAATATTAATAAATACATTGATCATACAATTTTAAAAGCAGAAACAACTCAAAAACATATCGATCAAATAGTTAATGAAGCAATTGAATACGATTTTGCATCGGTTTGTGTTAATCCAACTTGGGTTAAATATGTTAGTAGTAAACTGATAGAAAGTAATGTTAAAACATGCACTGTAATCGGTTTTCCATTAGGAGCAAATACTTTAGAAACTAAAGTTTTTGAAGCTAAAAATGCAATAGAAAATGGAGCAAGTGAAATTGATATGGTCATTAATATTGCTAACTTAAAAAATCAAGATCAAGTTAAGCTATTAGATGAAATAAATCAAGTTAAAGATAATATTGGAAATCATATTTTAAAAGTAATAGTTGAAACAGCTCTTTTAACAACAGGTGAAAAAGAATTTATTTGTAAAGTTGTTAAACAATCAAACGCTGATTTTATAAAAACATCAACCGGCTTTTCAAGTTCTGGTGCAACTGTTGAAGATATTGTATTATTTAAAAAAATTGCTCAAGATCAACTTCAAATTAAAGCATCAGGGGGAGTAAGATCACTTGAAGATTTAGAAGTCATGGTAAATGCAGGTGCATCAAGAGTTGGAACAAGCGGAGGAGTTAATATTATGAAAAACAAAAAAAATGAATCTGATTATTAAAATTAATTTTAAAATAGTTAATATTCTTGATATAATTTATTTTAAAAATAGGAGGATGCATGAGAAAAGTAGTAATCGTTGGTTGTGGTATGGTAGGAACAAGTTATGCATATTCATTAATTAATCAAAGTGTAGTTGAGGAATTAGTTTTAATTGATCAGAAATTTGAATATGCAGATGCTCAAGCAAAAGATTTACAACATGGAAATGTTTTTTTAGATAAACAAGCAAAAATTAAAGCAGGTAATTACTCTGACTGTAAAGATGCAGAAATTGTATGTATAACAGCAGGTGCTGCTCAAAAAGATGGACAAAGTAGAATGGAATTAAATAAAGTTAATGCAAATATTATAAAACAAATTGTAACAAGTATTATGGAATCAGGTTTTGAAGGTATTTTATTGATTGCAACTAATCCGGTAGATGTTATGACATATGTTGCTCAAAAAACATCTAAATTACCACATGGAAGAGTAATAGGAAGTGGAACAGCATTAGATTCAGCAAGGTTCAGACAAAATTTATCACTATACTTTGATATAAGTCCTAAACATATCCATGCAAGAATAATTGGTGAGCATGGTGATTCATCTCTTCCCTTATGGTCAAGTGCAACAATATCTTCAAAGTCAATTTTAGAGTTAGTAGAAGAAAATCCTGAAAAATATAATCTTGCTGACATTGAAAAATGTTTTACTGATGCTCAAAATGCTGCATATCCAATAATAAAAGCAAAAGGGTCAACATGTTATGGAATAGGTATCTCACTAACTAATATTACAAAATCAATTATCTCAGATCAAAAATCAGTTTTAACTTTAAGTTCTTATTTAGATGGTAAGTATGGTTTATCTGATTTGTATATTCCTGTACCAGCATTAGTTGGTAGAGATGGTATAACAGATGTTTTAGAGTTAAATATCAATCAAGATGAAAAGAAAAAATTATATAAATCAGCAATAGAAATAAAAAAGGCAATAGCTGATTTGAATTTATAAGTTAATTAAAATAAAACTAAGGAAAATGATTCTTTAGTTTTATTTTTTAAACAATAAAAATTATTATTTTATTAAACTAAAATAAACTTTTTTGTTATAATAACATTAAGTATTTTTTCTTGAAAGGAAAATTATGCAAACATATTTAAATATGATTGATTTTGTTTTGAAAAATGGTTCAATGAAAAAAGATCGTACTGGAACAGGGACTATATCAGTTTTTGGTTATCAAAATAGATACAATCTAAATGAAGGGTTTCCATTATTAACAACTAAGAAAGTACATTGGAAATCTGTTGTACATGAGTTGTTGTGGTTTATATCAGGTGATACTAATATAAAATATTTACAAGAGAATGGAGTCAGAATTTGGAATGAGTGGGCAAAAGAAGATGGAGATTTAGGACCAGTCTATGGTAGCCAGTGGAGAAATTGGAATGGAAGTGATAAGAATGTTGATCAGTTAGCAAATTTAATAGACGGTCTTAAAAATGATCCATATTCTCGTAGACATATAATTAGTGCTTGGAATGTTTCAGAAATTGATAAAATGGCTTTACCACCATGTCATACATTTATTCAATTTTATGTAAATGATAAAAAGGAATTATCATGTCAATTATACCAAAGAAGTGCAGATTTATTTTTGGGTGTTCCATTTAATATTGCATCATATAGCTTACTTACAATGATGATTGCTCAAGTTTGTGGATTGAAAGTTGGTGATTTTGTACATACTTTTGGAGATTTACATATTTATTCGGATCATATCAATCAAGTTAATGAGCAATTATTAAGAAAGCCTAAAAAATTGCCAACTGTTAAACTAAATAAAGAGATTAAAGAAATTGAAGATTTTAGATTTGAAGATATTGACTTAATTAATTATGACCCTGAACCATTAATAAAAGGTAAGGTTAGCGTATGATTTACATGATTTTAGCGATCGATAAAAACAAATTAATTGGTAATAGTCAAGGTAGGCATGGTCTACCTTGGAATTACCCTGAAGATTTAAAGTTTTTTAATCTTAAAACTAAAAATAAAATTTGTGTTATGGGTCGAAACACTTATGAGCAAATGGGAATGTCTTTAAAAAATAGAGAAACAATTATCTTGTCAAATGATCCAAATTATAAAGTAAAAAATATTAAGGTTATAAGTAAGATTGATAAAATACTTGATATTGCAAAAAATAGTGATATATATATATGTGGTGGAGTAATGGTTTTTGAATCATTTAAACAGTATATAGATCAGATTTATGTAACTAGAATTAATGAAACACATAGTGGTGATGTTTATTATAATTCTTTTAATTTAGATAGTTTTAATTTAATATCTGAATATTCAGGAGAAAATAAATTACTGATATTTCAAACTTGGGAGAGAAATGAAGATTAATATAAAGCAATTAGATGAAGAAATACAAAAAGTAGTTTTAGAAAATGGATTAACAGTATATATTCATAAGAATAGTAAATTTAAAAATTTTTATGCAAATTATACATTGAAATATGGTTCGAATGATTTAAGTTATGCAATAAATAACATTGAACATAAAGATCCAGAAGGGATTGCCCACTTTTTAGAACATTTGATGTTTGCAAAAGAAGATGGTGATTTTTTTGATGATTTTACAAAATTAGGTTCAGATGCAAATGCTTATACTAGTTTTGAGCAAACATCATATTTATTTTCAAGTAGTGATCAATTTAAAGAAAATTTAAAAATACTAATTGAAATGGTACAAACTTCTTACTTAACAAAGGAAAAAGTTGACAAAGAATTAGGTATAATCATTGAAGAAATTGAAATGTATTTACATAAACCAAATTATGTGATGACTTTTAATTTACTTAGAAATTTAATTGATCAAACAAATTATCGAAATGATATAGCAGGTAGCATAGAAAGTATTAAACAAATAAATTCTGAGCAATTAAATAGAATATTTTCATTGTTTTACCACCCTACTAATGCAACACTATTTATTTCAGGTCCAATAGAAAATGAAATTGTAGAATTTTTAGAATCTATTCAAATTATTAAAACTGATCAAGTCAAACACAAGGTTGAAAAGAAAATTGAAAGATTAAATGATTCCAGTATAAAAGAGGTAAACTTAGAAATAGATGGAATTGAGAATAATAAAATCCAAGTTGCATATAAATTTAACTTACCAAAAGATATTTCTGAAGAACTAGAAATGGAAGTAGCAATTGATTTATTTAGTGAGTATGTTAAGTCTAAAATAAATGAGCAATTTAATGATTTAATAGTTGAAGGTGAAATTAATAATTCACTTAAATCAGATTATTTAATTGGCCAAGATATTAATATAAGTTATTTTACAATGACAGCTGAAAAATGTTTAATACTTGATGATTATATTGAATCATGTTTTAAAGATATTGATCTTAATGATATTGAATTATTGAAGAGAAAAAAAATTGGTCGTGAAATAAAAGTTTTTGAAAATTCAAGAGATGTTGTTGAATTTGGATTAGATATTGTTACAAGAAATATTGATATTGATCAGTATTATGATGTACTTATGAATTTATCAGCAAGTAATATTAAAGATATTCTGTTAGATCTACAAAATAAAAAAATAAAAGTTTTCCAAAAAACTTCTGGGAAAATGGTATAATATTATATAAATTTATAGTTTAAGGATGATATGACAAAATTAATAGAGTTAGGTGAAAAATTAAAAGAAAGAAGAGAATTTAAAAATAAGACAATTGATGACTGTTCTAATGATTTGAAAGTAAAATCAAGTGACTTAAAAGTTTATGAATCTGGGGAAATAAACTTAAAACAAAAAAATATTTATAATCGTTTGATTATAAATAAGTACGCTAAATATTTGAATTTAGATTTAGAAGAATTTAATGAGGTAATTAATGAAATCTATCCTAATGTTGCAACAGATAAAACAATTAATTTAACAAACAGTAATAAATCAAAAAACTTTTCGTTTACAAACTCAATTGAAAAAAAGAAAAAAAAGAAAAAAATTCAAAGAGTAATTATGTATCTTATAAGTATAATTATAATTATTTTCATAATTATACTAATGTATAATAATGTCAAAGAAAATTTTGACAAAGTAATTGATGGTCAAGACGAAGTAATTAATGAAAGTGAGTTAATGACATCAACTATTTTAAGACCAAGAGAACTAATTGAAAATGAACTTATATTTACTGAAAACATTGGTAGTGAGTATTACTATACTACACCAGGAAATGCCTATCAATTAGAAATTAATTTTAGCGATAGTACATATGCTTTAATTATTGTTGATGGAGTTGTTGTAGCAGAAGATATATATGTAGCACAAGAACCGTATAAATTAGAAGTAGAAGAAGGTCAAGAAGTAAGTATTAAGATAGGTACAACAGAGAATGTTGAATTAATAATTGATGGTCAAGTTATAGAGTTTGAAGATGATACACCGACTGTTGCAACTTTTATTATTCAATAACAAAGGAGTCTTATGAAAAAAAAAACAATAATTCAAATTATACTTCTTGCTATTTTAACTATTTTTGTATCAACATTAATTGTTAATGGTTATGGAATTAACTCACAGTATATATTAGGAAATAACATAAAGATGATTTTCGAAATTGATTTATTAATTGGAATATTATTAATTGTATTATTTTCTTTAAAACAAATAAATCAAAGTTATTTACTTTATATATCTAATCAAATAAATAAATCTTATGTAATTATATTTTTAATTAACTTTTTTTCTTCATTACTAATTATTCTTGCAATGATTATAAGTTTGAAAATAAGTGCTATCATTGGTGTTATTATTTTATGTTTAGAAATACTAATTCCATTTACATACATTGTACTTAATCAAAATAGTAATGAACTTAATTATTCAGTTAAAATCTTAAAGTTAAAAGAATTGTTTTTATTTATTTTATTAGAATTATTAATTTTTAATAATATACCTTTTGAAATATTTGGTTTATCAATCGATACAATTATTGCAATTGGGTATATAATATTTCTTTTTAATATAGCTTATAATAATTTTCATGTATTATTTAAAAAGATATAAGTGATTTTATTTAAAAATGAGAAGAATAAAAATAAGGAGGAATAAGAATGAAAGATAAAAGAGAAGCATTAGAAACTGCACTTAAGAATATTAAGAAACAATATGGTGAGGAATCAATTATGATGATGGGTGATAAACCGCCTAAACAATTAGATGCAAGTTCATCTGGTTCATTATTATTAGATGATGCATTAGGTATTGGCGGTTACCCAAAAGGAAGGATTATTGAAATTTTTGGTCCTGAATCTTCTGGTAAAACAACACTTGCATTACATGCATTAGCTGAAGTGCAAAAAGCTGGAGGGGTTGCAGCAATTATTGATGCAGAAAATGCTTTGGATCCATACTATGCAAAAAATCTTGGTGTTCAAGTAGAAGATTTAATTATTTCACAACCTGATTCTGGTGAACAAGGTTTAGAGATAGCAGATACTCTAGTGAGGTCACAAGCTGTTAATATGATTGTTATTGATTCTGTTGCAGCTCTTGTTCCACAAGTCGAATTAAATGGTGAAATGTCAGATCAAACCATTGGAGTTCAGGCAAGATTAATGTCCAAAGCATTGAGGAAAATGGCAGGTGTAATTAATCAATCTAATTGTATTGTAATTTTTATTAATCAATTAAGAGAAAAAGTTGGTGTTATGTTTGGTAACCCTGAAACGACAACAGGCGGAAGAGCATTGAAATTTTATGCTTCAATTAGAATAGAAATTAGAAAATCAGAATTAATTAAAAATGGAACTGATATAGTTGGTTCAAAATCCAAAATAAAAGTTGTTAAAAACAAAGTTGCTCCACCGTTTAAACAAGCTGAAGTTGATATTATATATGGAACAGGTATTTCAAAAACAGGAGAAATAGTTGATTTAGCAACTGAAAAAAATATTTTTAAAAAAGCTGGATCTTGGTATAGTTATAATGATGAAAAGATTGGTCAAGGTAGAGAAACAGTTAAGAAATTTTTATTAGAAAATAATGATATATATGAAGAAGTTAAAAAGAAAATAAAAGATTTAATGAATGAAGGTTAAAATTTGATTTTAACTTTTTCTTTCTGTAAAATTAAAATGGAGATTAAATGAAGAAAATATTAATAATGATGTTTTTACTATTAGCATTATTTAACTTTGCACATCCAGTAACACCAACTATGCTTGAAAGTAAAAATTCACCTGATTATTTATATGGTTTATTATTTATGATGATGAGTGTGGGTACATTAGTAGCATCTCCGTTTTGGGGTGATAAAGTTGATAAATATGGAACAAAAAAATATTTTATTATATCGCCAATTGGATACTTGGTCGGTCAAATTATTTTATTGTTAGCAACAGGAACACTTGTGATGCTATTTGCTAGGCTTATTTCTGGTTTTTTTGCATCTTGTGGGATAATTGCTGCTAATTCAAATATTAATTTAATAACATCTCCTAAACATAAAGCTCGTAATTTTGGGTATTTACTTGTTGCCTTTAATTTAGGAGGAATTGTTGGGCAATTGATTTCAGGATTTGTTGGACACAATAATTATTATTATTCATTTTATGTTCAATTTATTGGATTAATAATCATTGCCTTTTTAATGTATATATTCATGGACAATAGTTATCCGAGTAAAATATCAACAGAAAAATTAAAAATAAGTAAAATTTTTATGATTATTAATAAACAAAAAGTACTATATATATTTATATCAATGACAATATTAGCAACAATAAACGTCGCATTTTCTCGCTACATAATTTATTTCTTTGCAAATGAACTAGGTGCTGGGTCACTTGAAATAGGTTTTATAAATGCATATTATTCATCTATTGCTTTGATTGCTAATTTATTTTTAGTTAAGTATTTAGATAAAAAGTTTGATTTCTTTAAAGTATATAAGTTAAAATACATTGTTTTAATTATTAGTTTTATACTAATTATCAACTTTATCTTTTTAGATGTTAATCATTTAATAATTTTATTACTTATAACTATTTTATTTATAGTATTAGCAGTTAGTATATATAGACCATTCATTCAAAAATTTATTTTGAATAATACTTCAGAAAATCAAGGGCAAATGATGGGAATAATAAATTCATTCAATTCACTTGGGATGATTCTTGGTAGTTTAACATTAAGTGTTGGTTATGAATTGTCTAAATATGCACCATTACTGTTAATTTTCACTTACACAATTATCGGATTATTATTTACAATTTTAGCTAAAAAACAGTTTAATAATAAATAAGTTAATTAAAAATGTTATAATATATTTAAATAACTTAAATTAAGATGAGGTAATATGAATTTTATAGAAAATTTATTGGTTTATTTATCATTTTATATGTTAATGTTTATATTGACATTATCATTAACTTATATTAATTATCATTGCGATAATTCTATTTATTTGTTAGTTGATATTTGGTTAATTATAATATTAATATTTAAAGATAATATATTTATTTACACATTTGTAGATAAAAAAAGAAAATATGAAAGTCAAATATTTAAAGAATTTAATTTAGGTTATTTTTATTCTAAATTCTCAATTTTAATAATTGATTTATTCATTTTAAAAGCCTTTTTATTAGGGTTTTATGAATTTATTTTTCTACTATTATTAATTGATTGTTTAACAAGAACATATTGTAACAACAAATCAATATATGATTTAATAACTTATACGAAATTAGTAAGGGAATTTGATGAGAACAAAATTTAAGCCATGGGCAAAAGATTATATAAAAGAAAACAAGATATTTTTAAGTGATGAAATGATAATAAATAAACCTTTTAATAATGATAATCCAATTCATTTAGAATTAGGTATTGGAAAAGGAGATTTCTTAATTAAATTAGCTAAAAGTAATCCTAATATTAATTATATTGGTATTGAAGTTCAAGCAAGTACAATTGTAATGGCGGCTAAAAAAATCGAAGAAAAAGAAATTAAAAATTTAAAACTTTGGAATCAAGATGTCAGTAATTTAAGTAAGTATATTTTTTTGAAAAACAAAATCGAGATAATATATTTAAATTTTTCTGATCCATGGCCAAAGAATAAACACGCTAAAAGAAGATTAACATCAGATGTATTTCTTCCTATTTATAATTATTTATTAATTGAAAATGGTAAATTAAAAATAAAAACTGATAATGATAAATTATTTGAATCAACAATTCTTAATTTATCAAAATTTAATTATTTAATTTTAGATGTTTCATTAGATTTGCATAGTACAAATAAGGAAAATATTATAACTGAATATGAAACTAAATTTTCACAGAAAGGTTTTAAAATAAAATACTTAGAAGCAAAGAAGAGAGTTTAATATGCTAATCTTAATTAATAAAGTGATGAAAATTGGAGTATCTGTTTCTTGTCTATTTTTTGTTTTTATTTTAATATATAATATATTTTATTTACATGGTGATAATAATAACCAAGTGATTGAAGAGCAAATTATTGAGATAATCAATTCAAAACCAATGACAACAAACTATAAAATAAATGACACAGCATTTTATTTGCCAGATAATTTTAAAGATATTAGTAAAGAAAATCAAATTCTTTTTAGTGATGGGCAAATATATATCAGTTTTTATAAAGGTTTAAATGCTTCAGTTCAAAAGGATTTAATTGAAAATATAAATAGGGAAAAACAACAAGTTAAAAATTTTTCTAGAAAAGACAAAAATCAACTTATTTATATGTACATGTGGGACTATGAAACAGATTCTAAGACAGGCGATTATTTACAAGTTTTATTTGGTATTAATGATAATTATATTACAGCTGTATTACCAAAAGAAAAGCAATACTATACTTTAGTCATTATCACTGAAATGTATAATTCAATCCAAGAAATACAATAAAAGGAGTTTAATGATAATTTCAACATATTATAATCAAGTTAATCAAGTATTATTATTAAGTAAGAATAATAAGCAAGTTACTCATTTTGATAAAGACAATAATTTAATTAAATTATATAATAAAGCTGATTTAATTGGAATAAATATTTTAAACTTTAAAAAACCAGGTCAATTAGGATTATTAAATAGTAAAGAAATAGATAGAAAATACACTAGCTTATTAACAGATAGAATTGAGAATCCATTGATTGTTGGTTATGTAAGTAAAATAGATGGTGTAGAAGGATCTAGTAAATTAAAAAAATGTCAAGTTAATATTGGAGATAAAGATCTTCAAATAATTTGTGGAGCAAATAATATTCAAAAAGATATAAAAGTTATTGTTGCTAAAGTTGGTTGTATTATGCCAAATGGAGTTGAAATTAAAAAATCTAAAGTACTTTCTGTTGAGTCAGATGGGATGATATGTTCATTAACTGAATTAGGACTGAGTCAAGAGAAAAATCAAGGTATTGCTGTTTTAGGTGAAACATATATTGTTGGGTCAGATTATATAAGTTAGGAGAAAAATGAATTATTTTTTATTAGGAATTAAAGGAAGTGGTATGTCAGCGTTAGCTTCTATATTATATGATTTAGATAATCATGTTACTGGAAGTGATGTTGAAGATTTTTTCTTTACAGAAAATCAATTAAATGAGAAGGATATTAAAGTCACAAATTTTGATATTAAACATATAAATCAAAAAATTCATGTGTTGATTTTAGGTAATGCTTTTTCAGATGAACATCCTCAAGTATTAGAAGCAAAAAAATTAAAGATTAAGGTAATGAGATATTTTGATTTTTTAAATGATTTTGCTAAAGATAAAAGATCAATTGCAATATCTGGAACAAATGGTAAAACGACAACAACAAGTTTAATAACTCAAATGCTTGGTGAAGACAAAATTAATTATTTAATTGGGGATGGTCAAGGGTCAGGTAAATTAAATAATGATAACTTTGTGTTTGAAGCATGTGAATATAAAAATATTTTTTGGAACTATAAACCAGATATAAGTATCATTACAAATGTTGAAATGGATCATCCTGATTTTTTTAAAAATGAAAATGATGTTTTAAATTCATTTCAAAAATATATTGATTATGCTAAATTAGTTATTATAAATATTGATGATCGATTAAGTAATAAACTAAAACATAAGAATATAATTAGTGTAAGTCTACTTGATTCAAAAGCTGATTTATATATAAATATAACATCAAAGGATAAAGCTGGATTTACTTTTGAATTATTTTGGGAAAGTAATAAATTAGGTTATTATACTCTGCCATTTTTTGGTGATCATATGATTTATAATTCTTTATCTGCAATTGCCGTTGGTTTAATTCTCGATGAAAAAATTAATTACATTATTAATAATTTAAAACAGTTCTCAGGTGCAAAAAGAAGATTTGAAATATTAACATTGAATCAGGAAAAAGAAATATATTTAATAGATGATTTTGCTCACCACCCAACATCAATAGATTTAATAATTGATGCAATTAGACAAAAGTTTCCAACTAATCAATTTAAATTAACTGTAATTTTTCAACCACATACATTTTCCCGAACAATTGAATTTATAGATGAATTTGCACAGTCATTATCTAAAGCAGATCATTTATATTTATCAGAAATATATGGATCTATTAGAGAAAAAAACAATAAAATTAATATTGAAATTTTAAAAGAAAAAATTATTTTAAATGGATATAATAATTTAATTGATGATATAAATGATCTAGATCATATAAAAGATAATCATGTTATTTGTTTGCTTGGTGCTGGAAATATTGATACATTGTATAAAGAAGATCTAATTAACTTATTTATGGAGGGTAAATGAAAGAGAAAAAATTTTTAGAAGTAAGTAATTTATTAAAACAATTAGAAGATTATAAATTAGTTACAAATGATCAAACATTAAATAAAAAAATTCATACATTAGAGTTATATCGACCTGGTCTTAGTTTAATTAGTAATGAAAATAATTATGATTATGATAATGTACAAATTTGCGGTAATGCAGAAGTTAATTTTTTAAAAAAACAATCTAATATTCAACTTGAAATGTTGCCAATATTAAATAAAATAATTCCATTAATTATTTTTACTAATGATTATATGCCAAGTCAAGAGTTTATTGATATAGCAAATAAAGAAAATATACCAATATTAATTTCAAAGAAAAATTCAACTGCATGTATTAGTCAAATATATCATTTATTAAGATATGAACTAGCACCAACATTATCATATCATGGAGTACTTCTAAATATTTTAGGATTAGGTGTTATAATTAAAGGTAAATCTGGAATTGGTAAAAGTGAAGTAGCATTAGAACTTGTTAAATCTGGATTTAGTTTAGTTGCAGATGATTTAATAGAAATCAGACAAGTTGATAAAGATTTATTAATGGGTAGAGCACCTGAATTATTATCTAATAGAATAGAAATTAGAGGTATAGGAATTATTAATATTCAAAAATTATATGGTATTGTTTCAGTTTTATCTGAAAATAAAATAGATTTAGTTATTGAATTAACTGATCCATCACACTCAGAGGATCGAATTGGTAATAAAATTTTATTTGAAAAAATTATTAATGTTGAAATTGATAAAGTATCGCTACCAGTTTATACAGGTAGATCATTATCATCATTAATTGAAATAGCTGTTGCTAATTATAAGATGAAGAAATATTATAATTATGATGCAAGTAAAGAATTTATTAATGATTTAAATGAACTTATAAATGCAAAAAAAAAATAGAGGTAAATAAATGGATCCAATCCTAATTGATTTAGGTTTTATAGTAATTACATGGTATGCTTTTTTAATTGTTCTAGGAATGCTGATTGGTATTATATTATTCTTTAAAGAAGCAAAAAAACACTATCTTGATTTAGAAGTTTTATATGATTTAGTTTTTTACACATTAATTTTTGGGATTGTTGGAGCTAGAATCTGGTATGTTATCTTTGCAATTGATGATTATATAGGTAAATTTTGGCAGGTTTTTGCAATTTGGAATGGTGGTCTTGCAATCCACGGAGGAATCATCGGAGGATTGCTTACAATAATCTATTTTTCTCATAAATATAATTTGCATAAGTTATTAATTCTTGATTTAGCTGTCCCATCATTATTATTAGCTCAAAGTATCGGTAGGTGGGGTAATTTTATAAATCAAGAAGCACATGGTGGTCAAACAACATATGAATTTTTACATAATATATTACATTTACCACAATTTATTGTTCAAGGAATGAATATAGATGGGATTTATTATCACCCAACTTTTCTATATGAATCTATATGGAATTTTATGGGCTTCTTAATTACATTGATATTGAGAAAAAAATTTAGATATAATTATGGAATATTAACGGGTTTCTATTTAATATGGTATGGTACAATCAGATTTTTTATTGAACAAATGCGTACAGACGCCTTATTACTTGGTGAAATTAAGGTGGCACAGCTTACGTCTCTTATAATGTTTATTGTAGGAATAATATTGTTAATTATAATTTATAAAAGGAGGAAAAATGAATGATTTAAAAATCGGAATTGATGCAATGGCAGGTGATTTGGGAACAAGTGAAATATGCCAAGGTGTCAGTGATTATTTAAGAGAATCAGAAACTAAAATTATATATATGTTTGGTGATTTACAATTAATGCAATTAGAAATCGATAAGCAAAAGCTTAATCCTAAATTGTTAGATAGATTAATATTAATAAAGACAACAGAAGTTATTTATTCAAATGAAGATCCTGCAATGGCAATTAAAAGAAAAAAAGACTCATCATTAGCAGTTGGTGTAAGGTATTTACAAGAAAATAAGATTGATGCTTTTATTTCATCTGGTTCAACTGGTGCGCTTTTAGCTGCAGGAATATTTATATCTAAAAGAATACCTGGCATTTCAAGACCAGCCCTTGGTGGTCTTGTTCCATCAACTAATAAAAAAGAACCAACTTTATTTTTAGATTTAGGAGCAAATATTGAAGCTAAAGTTGAGCACTTAGTACAGTATGGTCAAATGGGTAGTATTTTTATGGAAGAAAATTTTTCAATTGATAGACCAAAAGTCGCATTATTAAACATTGGAGTAGAGGAAAATAAAGGGAATACTATGTATAAAGAAGTCTATCAAGAGCTTGATAAATTAAATAATATAAATTTTGTTGGAAACATTGAAGCTAAAGATGTTTTAAAAGCTGAAGTAGATGTTATTGTAATGGATGGATTTGCAGGTAATATACTACTTAAAAGTATTGAAGGAACAGTAAGTGTATTTACATCATCTTTAAAACAAATTTTTACAAAATCAATAATTAATAAATTAGCAGCTCTTATTGTAAAAGAAGATATTAGAAGTTTTAAAAAAACATTAGATTATAAAGAACTTGGTTGTACTCCATTATTTGGTGTTAATGATTTAATATTGAAAGCGCATGGTAGTTCTAATGCTTATGCATATAAAAATGCATTAAGTCAAGGATTTAAAATGATAGAAAATGATTTTATAACTAAAATTAAGAGGTTAAATGAAAATGAATAATATATATTTAGATACATATAAAAATAATAAGTTTGAAGAAATTGAAAAAAAATATTCAATTAATTTTGAAGATAAAGAATTATTAGTAAAAGCTTTCATTCATCCATCGTTTAATTTTGAAGTAAATAAAAACTATCAAAGGTTAGAGTTTCTAGGAGACTCAATTTTACAGATGGTTATTAGTGACTATATGTACAGAAATTATCCTAATGATAAAGAAGGTTTAATGAGTAAAGTAAGATCAACTTTAGTCTCTAAAGTTTCTTTATCATTAATAATTAAAAAAGAAGAATTAGAAGATTATTTAATTGTTGGTAAATCTTTAGAATCTGAAACGAAACAGTTTAGTGATTCTTATATTGCAGATATTTATGAATCATTAATTGCAAGTATATATTTAGATAAAGGTTATAATAAAGCTGCTAAATTTATATATGAGACATTAATAACAAGGTGGGATGAATTATTACAAGAAGAACCAAATAAAGATTATAAAACAGAATTTCAAGAATTAGTTCAACAAAATGGAACAGTGAATATTAATTATGAAATAGAATCAGATAAAGATGGTTTTTTTGTTGGAGTTAAATTAGATGGTATTAAAGTTGGTGAAGGAAATGGTAAAACTAAAAAAACAGCTGAACAACAAGCAGCAAGAGATGCACTAAATAAATTAGCCAATTAAGGGGAAATATGGAATTAAAAAAATTGAAAATTTATGGATTTAAGTCATTTGCTAATAAAACTGTAATTTCTTTTGAAGATCCTTTTATTGGAATTGTAGGACCTAATGGATCTGGTAAAAGTAATATTATTGATGCAATTCGTTGGGTATTTGGTGAACAGAGTAATAAGTCACTTAGAGGGGAAAGTTCTACAGATGTTATTTTTGGTGGAACACAAACTAAAAGAAAACAAAACTTTGCTGAAGTTACAATTGTTTTTGATAATAGTGATAATTATTTAGAAATAGAGTTTTTAGAAGTTGAAGTAACAAGAAGACTTTATAGAAATGGTATTAGTGAATATTTAATTAATGGAGTTGAATCACGATTAAAAGATATAAATGATTTATTTTTAGATAAAGGAATTGGTAAAAATTCTTTTTCAATTATATCACAAGGTAAGATTGAAGAAATATTATCAACTAATCAAGATCATCGAAGACAAATAATTGAAGAAACAGCTGGAATATTAAAGTATAAAAAAAGAAAAGAAAGCACTGTCAATAAACTTAAAAAAACAAGTGAAAATATTCATAGTGTTGATTTAATTATTGAGGAATTAAATAACACTTTAATTCCATTAGAAAAACAGGCTAAAGATGCAATTAAATTTGAAAGAATTGATAAATTATTAAAACAAAAAGAAATTAGTTTCCTAGCTAATAGTATTCAAAATGGATCAGATGAATATAAATATTTAAAAAAAGAACAAGAAGATTTAAATTTAAAAATAATTGATAATCAAAAAGTAATAAATAGTAATTTAGAAAATGAAAATATATGTTTAAATAATCAAAATAAATTACTAAATAAAATTGAAATAATTAGTTTAGAGATAATTGAAAAGCAAGAAAAATTAACGGATTTAAAAATAAATTTAAAAGTTCTTTATGAACGTGAATCAAATAATAATGATCATGACCGTGAATATTACTTAAAAAATAAAGTTTTAGAAAATAATAATCAATTAGATAAAAATATAAAAGAGTACAATGAATTGAAAATTAAATATGATTATTTAGTAAGTAAAATAGATTTAAAAAAAACTGATTATTTAAATGATCAAGACATTGTTTATAAATCAAAAGAAAAAATCAATGATCTTGAATTTGAAATCAATCAATTATCACTTCCTTATGCAACGAGAAAAATAATTGATGAAAATATTAAAGGAGTTATTAATACAGTTAGTAACTTGTTCACAACAGATAATAAATTCATGCAAGCAATCTCAATTGCAATAGGTGGAAAATTAAATAATATAATTGTTGAAAATAAATACACTGCTCAAGTTGCTATTGATCATTTGAAAAAATATAAATTAGGAAGACAAACATTTTTACCAATTGATAGTATGAAGTCATATTATATTGATCAATCTATTCTAAATAAATTAAAAGATCTTGATGGTTTTTACGGTAGTGGTATTGATTTAATTGAATATGATGATATGCATTCAAAAGTATTTGAAAATTTACTTGGTAATATAATAATTGTAAAGGACTTGAAAATAGGTAATGAAATTGTTAAGAATATTACAAGGAAATATCCAATTATTACAATTGATGGAGATTTCTTAGCAACGTCTGGTTCATTATCAGGTGGTTTTCATAAAAAGAAAAATAAACTTATTTTGAAGTCAGAGTTAGAAAAATTTCAAAGTTTATTAAAAGATCAAGAAAATAAATTCAATAAAAGTCAAAATGAATATAAATTATTATTAAATGAAATCAATGATTTGAGTCACCAATTGGAAAACATTAGTAAAAAAATTGAAACCGATGAATCTGAAAATAATATTCTTAAAATTGAATTATCAAAATTTAATAATGAATATGAACATTCTAATACTATTGAAGAAGAACTTGATCAATTATCAAAGGAAATTAAAGTGCTTGAAAAGGATCAATTAGAATATAAATATGAGGCTGAAAAAAATAAAGAACAATTAGATAATATTCGCTTAAAAACAAATGAATTTAATTATGAAAATAAATTAAATAATCACCAATTAAAAGATAATGAAATTAAATTAATCAAAATAGAATCAGATTTAAGTAATAATCAATTAATTTTAAGTGAAGAGTATTCATTAGGATTTGAACTTGCATTAGAAAAATCAGATAAAGATATTGATTTAGATAAATATAAAAAAGATATTAATGATTTAAAAAGAAAAATCAGAAATTTAGGTCCAGTAAACTTTTTAGCAGTCCAGGAATATAAGAGTGCTAACGATCGATATCAATTTATTAAAGAGCAATTAGATGACCTTTTAATATCTAAAAATAAATTAGAAGATGTAATTAATCGTTTAGACCAATATTTTAAAGAAAGTTTTAAGGCTGCATATATTCAGTTGAGATCAGAATTTCAAATTATCTTTAAAGAATTATTTGGTGGTGGTGAAGCTGATTTAATCTTAACTAATCCAGAAGACATGCTTACAACGGGAGTCGAGATAATTGCACAGCCTCCCGGTAAAAAACTTCAAACAATTTCATTATTATCAGGTGGAGAAAAAACTTTAACAGCAATTAGTTTGATTTTTTCAATTATTAGAATGAAGAAAGTACCATTTGTTATATTGGATGAAGTAGATGCTGCTCTTGATGAAAGTAATGTAAAAAGATATGCTGAGTATATTAAGTTATTTAGTAGTAAAACACAATTTATTGTTATAACACATAGACCAACAACAATGGAATGTATTGATTCTTTATATGGAGTTACAATGGAAGAAGAAGGGATATCAAGTTTAGTTAAAGTTAATTTGAAAGAAGGAGAAAATTATGTTTAATAGATTGAAAAATTCTTTAGAAGAAGTTAAGTTATATTATGGTAATGCAGTTGTCAAAACATTTACAGATTTTTCATTAGAAATAAATAAACTCTTGATTGATCGTGATTTTTTTGATGATCAATTTTTCGAAGATTTTGAAGAGAAATTAATTGAATTAGATATTGTTCCTAATTTAGCTATTATATTAACTGAAAAATTACAAGTTAAAATTTATAATCAAAGAGTTTCAAAAGAAAAATTACAAGTAGCAATTTATGAAACTATTAATAATACTGTAAAATTGAAAAGTGATAAACTGACAGTGCAAGAAAAACAATTAAATGTTTGGTTAATTGTTGGAGTAAATGGTGTTGGTAAAACAACAACAATTTCTAAGTTAACAAATTTGAATTTAAAAGATAAACCATTGTTAGTGGCTGCTGATACATTTAGAGCAGGTGCAATTGAACAGTTGTCATTATGGTCAGAAAAATTAGGTGTTGATATTATTAAAACATATAGTGGTCATGCTCCTAGTGCTGTTATATATAAAGCAATGGAAAAGTCAATTGAAGAAAAAAGAAAATTAGTTATTTGTGATACAGCAGGAAGATTACATAATAAAAGCGATTTAATGAATGAACTTGCTAAAATACATCAAATTATTTATAAACAAACATCAAATGAAGTTAAGTTAAAAACTGTTTTAGTATTAGATGGTACAGCAGGTAAAAACACATTAGAACAAGCCAGAGTTTTTAATGAAATAACAGATTTAGATGGGGTTATTATAACTAAATTAGATTCAGGTGGAAAAGCAGGAATGATAATTAACATCTCATATGAACTTAATTTACCTGTATATTATTTAACAACAGGTGAGAGTGTTGATCAAATAAAAGAATTTGATACTACTAGTTATTTAGAAAGTTTATTTGGTAATCATGAAAATAGTTGATCGTATATACCTTAGTAAATTATTTGAAATATACGGATTATTATTAACTGATAAACAAACTAAAATTTTTATGTTATACTATTATGAAGATTATTCGATTAATGAAATATCAAGTAAATTAAATATAACTAAAAATGGAGTTTATAATGCACTTGAGACAATAAAAGATAAATTATTAAAGTATGAAAAAAAAATTAATGTTTTTGAAAATTATAATTATAATGTCCAATTATTAGAAAAAAAACAGATTGATTTAAAGATTATTAAAAAATTAAAGTAATAATTAAAAAGGAGTTTTATGGCAATGATGGAAGGGTTTTCTGAAAAAATTCAAAGTAGTTTAAATAATATTTCAAAAAAATCTAAAATAAGTGATGAGGATATTAAGAAAACAATTAAAGAAATCAGATTAATATTACTTGAAGCAGATGTTAATTACCAAGTAGCTAAAGAATTTTGTAAAATAATAGAAGCTAAAATAGTTAAAGATGATGTATTAAAAGGATTAAATCCTTCAGAGCAAATTATTAAAATAGTTAAAGATCAAATGATTGAGTTATTGGATGGTAATAATAAACTTGATTTAAAAGCAACTGATATAATTTTAATGGTTGGTCTTCAAGGTAGTGGGAAAACAACAACAACAGGTAAACTAGCTAATTTCTTAAGAAAAAAACAAAACTTTAAAAAACCACTTGTTGTTGCATGTGATGTGTATAGACCGGCTGCAATTGATCAGTTAATAACAATTGCAAAACAATTAAGTATTGATATTTATTATGAAAAAGATAATCAAAATGTATTAGAAATTGTTAAGAATGCTAATGCACATGCAATTGAAAATAACAATGACTTAATAATTTTAGATACAGCTGGAAGAATGCATGTTGAAACTGAATTGATGGATGAAATTAAAGATATTCAAACTAAATTCAATCCAAAAGAAACACTTTTAGTGCTGGATGGGACAATTGGACAAATGGCTGTTGATATTACTAATCAATTTCAAGAGTATGTTAATATTTCTGGTTTGATCTTTAGTAAAATGGATGGTGATACAAGAGGTGGTGGACTTTTTTCAGTTAAAAAAGCAACTGGTATAGATATTAAATTTCTTGGTATTTCTGAGAAGATGGATGGACTTGAAGAATTTAATCCTGAAAGAATAGTTGGAAGAATTTTAGGAATGGGTGATGTATTAGGGTTAATTGAAAAAGCTGAAGAATTAAATACTGAAGAAACTGAAGCAATGGCAAATAAGATGCTTGAAGGTAAATTTGATTTAAATGACTTTTTAAAGCAAATTAAAATGTTAAATAAAATGGGTGGCTTAAAAAATATTATGCGAATGATTCCAGGAGCTAAAAAAATCGATTTATCGCAATTTGATGAAAAAGAAATTAATAAAATGAAAGCAATTATAGAAGCGATGACAATTCAGGAAAGAACTAAACCATCTGTCTTGAACGGCTCAAGAAGACAAAGAATAGCTAAGGGTAGTGGTGTAAAAGTACAAGATGTCAATAAATTAATAAAAGGATATGAAAACAGCAAGAAAATGATGAAACAATTCAAAGGAATGGATCCAAATAAAATGATGAACATGTTAAAATAAAGAAATATAATTTACACTTGCATAAGCTATGATTAAGTAGTATACTCTAACTATAAACATGAGGAGGATATATAAAAAAAATTGTAATAGTCATTTTATTAATTGGAATTATATTTTCATTATCAATTAGTAATTTAGGTGCTACAGAGAACAATACACCAAAAGCTGTATATTGGTCACCGGCAATAACAAAATATTCACACGGGGAATATTGGACATATGATTTAACACATGCTTCAGTATCAAGTTTCATTTCAAATGAATCATCATATGCTCAAGCAGGAGCGTATGTGGAAGTAGCCAGTGAAGATACAGCCGGTCATTTACAATTAACACACGATGAAAGTAATTCTGGAACTGCTTATACTTATGTTTCATATCAAGGCTATAATTCACGTGAATCATGGCAAAAAACTGATGTTAATTAGAATTCAAATATTTGAATTCTTTTTTTATAAAAGAGAGGGATGATATGAAAGAAAAGATTATAATTATTATAACAATCTTATTTTTTTGTTTTTTAAGTTTCAATATTTTCAGACAACTTGAATTTAATATTAATTATCCTGATGAATCCTATAAAATCCAAGTAGAACAAAATATTGATGTTAATGCTGAGCAAGTGAAAACTTATTTAGAGGACAATCAAATGCTTATTTACAGGGAGCTTGAAAAAATTCCTTTTTTCTTAACTAATGCAGATCAGTTTAATAAAATGATCTATCCTAAAGAAGAAAATATTTATGATTATATCGCACGTGAAGATAATGCTGGAGTTTATATTGTTGATATGAATAATGCATTAATTACTGTGGATCAATTAGAAAGTGAGATTGAAAATAATTTTTCAGTTAACTTCAACGTAGGTGGGATAGTAGATCCCGGCTTTAATCAAATAATGCGCATAAAAACATTGTTAGTATACATTGGATTAATAATCTTATTAATCATGCAAATATTACTCAATATTAATAATAAGAAAAATGAGTTATTTATTAAATATGTTAATGGTTGGAACGAATCTAAAATAATCAAACAAGATGCAAAAAGATTATGTTATTTATTTTCAATCAGCTATATAATTTTCATGTTAATCTTGACAACCTATTATGGATATTTAACATACATATTATTACTTTTAATAATCTTTACATTACTGATTATTAACTTAGTTATTTATGTTTTAGTCTATATAGTGTATAAGGCTGATAGAAGAGCTATTTTTAAAAATAAATTAAAGATTGGAAAACCTAAGATTATATTAACACAAGTAGTCACATTAGTGTTAACAGTAATTGTTGTGATCTTCAGTGTTAACATGTTAATTACAAGTGTTTTAACAATATCATATACTACTAGAGATACAATAGGATTAAATAAAAATAAAGAAAGCTTAAATTCATATTTATATGCAACATCACAATTAGATGTATTAACTGAAAAAGATTTAATTGAGTATAACAAGCAAATGCGAGAAATTGGTGCATTTGTGTTTGGTGTTTTAGAAAGTGATACATTTGGAAAGTATATATTAAGTGAATTAAATTATATTGACGACTTAATGCAAACAGATGTAGATATACCCGCTAATTCATTATTAGTGCCAATTGAAGATAAGGAAGAATTTGAAAAAGATTCACAAGGGTGCCTTGAATTTGATTGCACTAATCTAATTTACTATGAGCAAGACATTACAACATCAACTTTTGAACAAGGTTTTAGTACACTTGATAATCCAATTATCCAATTACAAGATGGTGGAACTTCAACATCATTTATTATACCTGGATACAGTGAAGATAATGGGAAAGAAGCAGAGGTTGATCAAATTGTAGCTAATACTGTGATGGATTCAAATTATAGTGGAGGATTGCAAGTTAAAACATATGATGATTTTAAAGCAATTAATCTTAGAGCATTAATAAGTGATATTATGAGGTTAGTTGGATCGATTATCTTGATGTTTATATTGATTTATTTAATTAATAGTGTTTATATAAGAAGATATAATCAAATTAATCAAGAAAAGATTTTTGCTTTAAAAGTCAATGGTTATAAGTTAAGAGCAATATATAAGGAAGTTTTAATCAATTATTTGATTTGTTATTTAATTAACATATTAATTATTGTAACTTTTTCTCAAAGTATGACATTAGTTAAATTTATTATAATTTCAGTTACATATTTATTAGTTATTATAATTATTAATAATAATTTTAAAAGTTATTTAAAACTAATATATAAAAATAAATGAAGGAGATAAATGCTTAAAATAGTTGATGGAAGTAAATCGTATGACCAAGTTGTATGGAAAAATGTAAATATAAATTTTGAAAAAAATAAAGTATACGTTATAAGTGGTGAAAGTGGATCAGGTAAAACAACTCTTTTAAACATATTAGCTAATTTTGAACAATTAGATGATGGTCAAGTTTTCTTGGGTGATCAGATTTATCAAAAGCCATTTAGTAATAATAAGTTATATCGAAAAGATATTTCAATTGTCTTTCAAGACTATGCATTAATAAATAATCAAACTGTGTTAGATAATTTATTAATAGCCTTAGAATATGTTAATCTAAGTAATAAAGAAAAAAAAGAACTAATTATTGAAGAATTAATAAAAATCGGTTTAGCTAATTTAGAAAATAAAAAAGTAGCAACTTTAAGTGGAGGTCAACGGCAAAGAGTTGGATTACTACGTGCTAAGATTAAACCTTCTAAAGTTATTTTATTAGATGAACCAACTGGGAATCTTGATCAAAAAAATGTTCAATTAATTAAAGACTTAATAACCGAGTTGGCAGTAGATCACACAATAATAGTCATAACACATGATTTATCATATTTAGAAATTGCAGATTTTCATTTGGAAATAAAAGATCAATCAATTAACAATCAAAATATTGATATTAACAATGAACCACTAAAATAATAATTATATATCATACAAATAGTTATTTAAATAATTTTAATTAAATAATCAATTATTAAATTGAATATGTGTTATAATATATGAGTTAAATAAAAGTTTTCCTCTTACTATGTAGTAAAGAAAATGAACTAAGGAGAAAGAATGAGAAATCAATTAATAGAATTAGTTACAAAAAATCAATTGAAAACAGATGTTGAACCATTTAAAGTTGGAGATACTGTTGCAGTTGGTGTTAAGATAGTAGAAGGTGAGAAATCAAGAATTCAAAAATTTGAAGGAGTTGTTATTTCTCAAAAGGGATCAGGTATTCAAATGAATGTTACTGTTCGTAAAATTTCAAATGGAATTGGAGTAGAAAGAACTTTCCCAGTTAACTCACCAAACATTACAGAAATTAAAGTTACAAGAAAAGGTAAAGTAAGACGTGCTAAATTATATTACTTACGTGAATTAAGTGGTAAATCAGCAAGAATTAAAGAAAGAATATAAAATAACTAACTGGTGCTTTTGCATCAGTTTTTTAATTTAAAAATTAAGTGAATATGTTATAATTAACTAAAGGAAGGATATAAATGGAAAAAGAAAATAATATTCAATGGTATCCAGGCCATATGTTCAAGGCCAAAAAAGAAATTATTGAAAAATTAAAAATAATTGATTTTGTTGTTGAAATCATTGATGCAAGAGTACCAAGGTCATCACATAATTTAATGCTTGATAGTATAACAGAAAACAAAGCAAAATTAATTGTTTTTAGTAAAATAGATTATATAAATGTTAAAAGTATTGAAAAATTTGAAAAAGATTATCATAATAATGGTTACAATACAATTAAAGTTAATTTAAAAAAAAGTCAAGAGAGACAAAAAGTATTAAATTATATCGATCAATTAACAATACCAATTAAAGAAAAATTTGCAAAAAAAGGAATCAATAAAACAATTAGAATTTTAATAGTTGGGATGCCTAATGTTGGAAAATCAACATTTATAAATTTTCTTGTTAATAAGAAAAAGACAGCAATAGCTGATAGGCCAGGGGTCACAAAACAACAAATATGGATTAAATTAAGTCGTGATATAGAGTTACTTGATACACCAGGAGTATTAGTTCCAAAAATTCAAGATAAGATATATGGATACAATTTAGTTTTATGTTCGATTATTAAAGAGCAAATTGTAAACCGTGAAGAAGTAGCTATTTATTTATTAGAATTTTTATTTGAAAGAAATTTTTGGGTTGTAAAAAAAAGATATAACTTAGACTATAATAACGCAGAATTTGATGTTGAAGATCTTTATAATAAGATTGGTAAGAACATTGGGGCTTTATTGAAAAAAGGTGAAATTGACTATGATAGAGTTACAAATACAATTTTAAATGATTATCGTGATAAGAAATTAGGTAATTTGGTTTTAGATGAGTAAAGATATTTCACAGTATAATCAGAAAAATAAATATGAAAAAAAATATTTAGATCAAGGTTACAAATATATTGCAGGTATAGATGAAGTTGGTCGAGGTCCACTGGCAGGGCGTGTATACTGTGCAGTTGTTATATTAAATCCTGATATACCAATATATGGTTTGAAAGATTCAAAGAAATTATCTAAAATAAAAATTAATATACTACAGGAACAAATTAAAAAGAATTGTTTAGATTATGCTATTAGTTATTGTGAGGTTCAAACAATTGATAAAATTGGAATTAAAAATGCTGTTATATTAGCTATGAAAAAGGCAGTCAATAAATTGAAAATAAGGCCTAATATTGTATTAGTAGATTATGAAAAAGTTGATTTTAATGAATTAGAAAGCATAGCAATAAAGCATGGTGATGATCTATCTAATTCAATTGCAGCTGCTTCGATTATTGCAAAATATGAGCGAGATAAATATATGTTTAAAAAAAGTCTTAAATATCCTGAATATGGATTTGAAACAAATGTTGGATATGGAACTAAAAAGCATTTGGAAGCAATAAAAGTTCATGGACCAATCAAAAAACTTCATCGTTTTTCATTTAAACCAATGCGGGAGGAATAAAGTGAAATATTTAATATCAATAATAATTATCTCAATATTTATAATAATATTATTTACAACTGAGTATACACAAACAGAAATAGAAACAATGAAAATCTCAACAAATGAAATTGATAATATATCAATTGATGTTGAGAAATTAGAAGTAAATATTGCAGCAACTGAACAAGATTATATTACGGTTGAACATATATTTAATCAAAAAAACCAAAAAAATATTAAGCTTTATTCAAATATAGATGATAAAACATTATATATTTCTGATTATATTGAAAGAGAAAAAAAAATAATTAGTCCAAAAGAAATTTTAAATATTTATATTCCTAAAAATTTTAGACTAGATAATTTACATATTAATTTAAAATCTGGTAAAATTAAAGTTAATAATATTAATATAAATGATTTAATAATTACTACTAACCAGGCATCTATAAATCTTAATAACTTAAATGCAAAAAATATATCAATTTCTAATAATATTGGAAGCAATAAATTAACAAATTTAAAAACAGAGACACTTGCTGTTGGTGGCAATGAAATGTATTTAGAAATCACTAATTTAATTGCTAAAAAGAATGTAATTAATGCAGAAGGTAGCAGTGAAATTCATTTGACAAATACAATTTCTGATATACTGAATATTTATGCACCAAAAGGGAATTTGTTTTTAGAAGTTCAATCAAATTTAAATTATGAAATTTATACAAGTGAAATTATTGAAAGTAAATACTTTGAATATAATAATAATAGTTATCGATATATTGGTGATGAAAAACTTAAAAGTTCGGAAATAATAAATATTAATCAAATTGATGAAGTTAATATAATAATGAATTCTAAGGAGACTAATGAAAAATGAACTGATTGAAAACGAAAATATTAACGATCACTTTGTAGAAATTTTTAATTTAATCTTAGTTTTAGAAGAAAAATCATTGAAAAAAAAGGGAATTATTGGTTTATCATTAGTAGAAATTCATGTGATTGAAGCAGTTATTAAGCTTGGGTCAGAAGCAACAATGAAAACTGTAGCTAAAGAACTTAAGATATCATTAAGTAGTTTAAGTGTTTCAACAAATGTACTTATTAAAAAAGGCTATTTAATTAAAATACCATCTAAGTTAGATAAAAGGGTAAGGCATTTAAAAGAAACATCAAAAAGTTTAGAAATTAATAAGATACATGTTCAATGGCATAAGGAATTTGTTGATAATGCGTTAATTAATTTTGATAATGAACAAAGAACAATATTACTAGGCTTATTAAAAAATTTAAATAATTATTTACAAATAAATCTTGATCAATAGTAGGGAGGTAAATTGCAAAAAATTCTATATATATTTTTATCAATTATTACAATTGGAATATTTAATTTTTATTTAAAGAAGTATAATGGTATAGATGATAAAAATAATCATTATACAAATGAATTAGATAGATTAACACATAAGATTGAAAATCAATTTATAAATCAAAATATGGTTTATCAACAGAATATTGATAGTTTAACACAAAATTTAGATGTTAAATTATCATCACAAAACATTAAAAGTAATCAAGATTTAAGATTTTTAATCAATGAATTAGAAAATAAAGTTGCATCATCACAAAAACTTAATAATGAACAAATAAAAGAAGTTATTAGTAAAATGGCATATATAAATTCTTCACAAGAGCAATTAATTAAATTAGGTGATAGTGTTGAGAAATTAGAGAAGACTTTATCTGATAAAAAATCTCGTGGATATTTTGGAGAAATTCAATTAAATAATATATTTGAAAGTATATTTGGCAAAGATAACTCAGCTATTTTTGAAAAGCAATACATATTAAGTAATAATAAGCAAGTTGATATGATATTACATACACCAAAGCCACTTGGTAGTATATGTATTGATTCAAAATTCCCTTTAGAAAACTATTTAGAAATGATCAATGTTGATAATAATAGTGAAACTAAATTATCAGCTCAAAGAAAATTTAAAAGTGATATAAAGAAACACATTAATGATATTGCAGAAAAATATATAATTAACAATGAAACTGCAACACAAGCAATTATGTTTATCCCATCTGAAGCAATATTTTCAGAAATAAATTTAAATAATCAGGATTTAATATTATATTCATATAAAAAAAATATACTGATTGCCTCCCCAACAACATTAATAGGTATCTTAAATGTCATTCAAATTATTATCAAAGATATTCATATGGCAGAAAATGTAATTGAAATACAAGAACAACTAAGTCAATTAAAAGATGAATTTATAAGGTATGATAAAAGATGGAATAATTTTCAAAAACACTTAGATAATTTATATACAGATGCAAAAGATATAACTGTTACTAGCAAAAAAATTACAAATAAATTTATCCAGATTGAAGCAGGAGAAAAAAGAGGTAAAGATGAAGAAGATTAGAAATATACTATTATTATTATTATTATTATTAGTAACATTAAATATAATATTATTGATACCTGGTTTTAAGAGTAGCATATATAATGTCTCTAATTTCTTTAATCAAATAATCCACAATATAGAAAGTACAATAAGTAATAGTTTAGGTTTTTTAGCAGATCAAAAAAAACTAGTTGAAAATAACAATCAATTAGTAAATAAAAATCAAAGTTTAGAAGATAATAATACATTTTTAACTAATCAAATTAATGAACTTGAAAATAAAAATAAAGAGTTAGAGTCTCAACTTGAACTTGAACAAATAAATCATGATTATGAGTATATTAATGCTGAAATAATTCAAAGGAATATTGAGTCATGGAATAAAGAAGTAACAATTAACAAAGGAACTAATGATGGAGTTAAAGAAGGTGATGGAGTTTTATATAAAGGTATATTATTTGGATTTGTATCTGATGTGGAAAAAACTTATTCACATGTCACCTTAATAACTGATCCTAATTTAAGTCAAAAGTTACCAGTCTCTTCATCAGGAGCTAAAAGTACTCAAGGATTTTTAAAAGAATATAATGAAAATACTAATACATTTATCTTTGAACCACTAAGTATTGAAAATAGTATTGAGATTGGTGATTTAATTTTAACAAATGAATATACAAAAAAAATAATTAGTGGAATTGAAATTGGAATAGTAACAAATATTGAAGGGGAAGGGGCTAATCAAAAAATTTTTGTAGAACCAACAGAAAATTCACAAAATGCTGATTATGTAACGGTAATTACAAATGGATAATATTATAAGTAAAGATATTACTAAAGTTTTGTTTGTAGGTATAATATTAATTTTGATTCAGCAATTTATTGGATTATATTTTAACTTTTTATTTATTAATAATATCAATTTTGTATTAATTATTATGTTTATATTTTATAAATCGCAAGTTCTAGAAAATTCTGATATAAATGAAAAAGAATTTAAACAAGAATTATTTATAGTGGCTATATTAGGTTTTATTTATGGTGTATTAAAAAATCAGTATGTTGGCTTTTATACAATTATTTTTTTAATTATACCAATTATAATTAAAATAAAGAATAAATATAATATAATATTAATTGGACAATTATTTATGGTGTTGTTATATTTTTCATTATTAATTTATGGACCCTTATTATTTGATTATTTATTTTATAATTTAAATAATACAACTAATTTAATGGATTTGATTAATCAAAAATTTAGTTATATGATTATCAATAGTTTAATAACATGGTTTTTACTAATTTTATCAAGCAAGAAAAAAAGAAAAAAAGATAATTTATTTTTAAGGAGATAAATGGAAATTATATATTGTATGAAATGTCATCAGAAAAGACGATTCAAAGCATATGAGGATGTTGTAAAAGATATTAAGGATAATACAGGTGCACAAATTGTTGAAAGTCAATGTGTTAGTTTTTGTGGTCCAGGTGGTAAGAATCATTTTTGTGTTATTGATGATCAGCTAGTAGTTGATCAAGATTATCAAGAGTTCATTAAAAAACTTAAGTTCAAGGGGGATAAATGACAATAAGAGATACCATTCATCAAAATATTGAAATTAGTGATCAAAAGGTTATTGATTTAATTAGAACTTCTGAATTTCAAAGATTAAAAAGAATAAAACAACTAGGACTTTCTCATTTTATATTCCCAACAGCTGAACATTCAAGGTATGTTCACAGTATTGGAGTATATCATTTGTCAACAATTTTTATCAAAGAATTAGAATATAAAACAAATGTATTTTTTAATCAATTAGAAAAAAAAGCATTTCAAATAGCTTGTTTATTACATGATTTAGGTCATGGACCATTTTCACATGCAGCGGAAGACTTCTTTAAATATAATCACGAAGATTATACAATAAAGATTATTAAAGATAAAAACTCTCAAATCAATCAAGTATTAGATGATCAAGATTTAATTGATCAGGTTATTTTATTTATTGAGAAAAAGCATCATAATAAAATTCTTGTCTCTTTATTATCTTCAACAATTGATATTGATAGAATTGATTATTTAAATCGTGATTGTTATCAAACAGGTGTTGATTATGGGAAAATTGATTTATTAAGAATATTAAGCATTATCGATATTCATGATAATAAGATTGTCTTTTTAGAAAAAGGAATCCATACACTTGAAGATTTTTTATTAAGTAGATATCACATGTTTTCGCAAGTTTATTTAAATAAAAAATCTCTTGGCTATGAAGCCCTTGTGCAAACAATTCTATTACACATTAAATATTTAATTGATAATAGCTATAAGTTTTCAACAAACATTGATGTATTATTACCTTTTTATAAAGCTAATATAAATTGTAAAGATTTTTTAAAGTTAGAAGATTATTCATTATATAATTTATTTTTACTATTGTTTGAAAATGAAAGTAATAGTAAACTAATTAATTTACTAGATGCATTTTTAAACTATAAAGAGTTAGAAATTAATAATCAGAAAGATGATTATTTTTATAAAACAGAAAAAAATTCAAAAGCAGTCTATAATAAAAATGAACCAATTTGGATTAAAACAAAAACAGGTGAAATTAAAAAACTTGAAGAACTATCTAAAATAGCTTTATTTTTACAAACAGAATTAAGTATTGAAAATGATGAAATGACATTTTCAATAAAAAAGTCAAATCATGTATAAGGCTAAAATTACTGAAGTTATTTTTGAAAATAATCAAGAAAAAGCATCAAATAAAATTTGTAAAGTAAATGATAATACAATCTATTACAAAGATAAAAACACCAATTATGAAATAGAATTTTCAAAAGAAAAGTGTGTCATTAAATCAACAGGAAGTGTAGAATATATAATTTATCATCAATTAGGATTAAAGTATAAATTTAAGTATAAAACGAAAATGTCTGGTATTGAATTATCTTTAGACACTTTCATAGAAAATGTGTGTTATAATTTAGAGGAAGATTCTAAGTCTATAAATATCTATTTAGAATATATTCGTGAAGATTTAGAAAAGGTTAAAATTAATTATAAGGTGGATAAAAATGCAGTTATTAAAAATTAAAAATCAAATAGATATTGAAATAAAAAACATCTTAAGTAATAAATATAATATTGATAAAAAAACAATTGTTTTTGAAAATCCAAAGGAAATACAAAATGGAAATCTTTCAACAAATATTGCATTACAATTAACTCGTGACTTAAAACAAAATCCAATTATAATTGCAGAAGCAATTGCTTCTGAAATACAGATAAGTGAATATATATCAGAAGTTAAAGTAGCTAAACCAGGTTTTATTAATATTTATTTTTCTGATAGTTACTTTAAAATGTTAATTGAAGAAGTAGATATTAATTATGGGTCATTTAAAAGGAAAGATCAGAAAAAATATTTAATTGAGTATATCTCAGCTAATCCGACTGGTGACTTGCATTTAGGTCACTTAAGAAATGCAGTGTATGGAAATGCATTAGTTAATTTAATGAAAAAAGCAGGCTATAACGTTGGAACTGAATATTATTTAAATGATGCTGGCGCGCAAATGAATAATCTGGGTTTATCAGCTAGATACTTCTATCTATTACTTTGCAATCAAGAAGTTGATTTTCCTGAAGATGGATATCGTGGAAAAGATATTGAAAGTATTGGTAAAATGATATTTGATGAATTTAATAATCAGAAAAAAGATGAAAGTATTGATTTCTTTATTGAATACTCATACAAAATTAATTTAGAAAATATTAAAAGTATTTTAGAAGATATAAATATTAGAATTGATTCTTGGGTTAGTGAAAAAGAATTATTTAAAAATGATATTGTTAAAGATACATTGCAAATATTAGAAGATAGTAATGATTTGTATGAAAAAGATGGTGCACTTTGGTTAAGAACAAGTAAATATTTAGATGAAAAAGATCGGGTACTTAAAAAATCAACAGGTGAATATACATATTTTACAGCAGATGTTGCTTATCACATTGAAAAATATAAAAAAGGTTTTACAAATTTAATAAATATTTGGGGGGCTGATCACCATGGATATATTCCAAGAATAAAATCTTCAATTTTTTCAATGGGTCAAGATCCTGATACATTAGAAATACCAATCATTCAAATGGTTAACTTATTAGAAGATAGTAAAACTTTGAAAATGTCTAAGCGAGCTGGAACAAGTGTAACTATTAAAAGATTATTAAGTGAGATAGATAAAGATGTAATAAAATATTTCTTTGTTATGAGATCACCTGATACTAAATTAGATTTTGATATCTCTTTAGCAAAGGAGCAAAGTGTTAATAATCCAATATATTATATAAATTATGCTTATGTACGTATCAATAGTATATTAAATAAAGCTTTAGAGTTTGAATACAAAAGTAAATTAAATAATCAATATTTTACTGAGATAGAAAAAAATATTATTAATTTAATTAGTACATATCCTGAGCTGATAGTTGAAAGTGCTAATAAGAGATTACCACATATCATTGCTAATTTTTTATATAATTTAGCTTCATTGTTCCATAAGTATTATGATCAAGAAAAAGTATTTACAGATAACCCTATTATTGTAGAAAAGAAATTGTATTTATTAGAAAAAATATCAATCATATTCCAAGATGGTTTAAATATACTTGGAATTAAATTAAAAAATAAAATGTGAAAAGAGAAAATATGCAAACAATTAGTATAAAAGATTTATTAATCAAAGAAATTAAAGGAAATGAAACAGGTGTTGTTTTAGAAGATATTATTAGTAAAATTGATTTTCAAGAGTATGGTTTCAAATCAGAAAATCAATTTTTAGGTACAGTATTATCTGATTTGATGATTGATGGTAGATTCTTCTTAATCGATGGGAAATGGGATTTGAAAGCTAAATATCAATCAAATATAATCAGAAAACATCGTTCTATTAAATCTTTAGAAAAAATCGAAGAATTGCCGATAGATGTAATTGAGGAAAAAGAAATCACAAATACACAAGAAGTTGCAACTAGTGATTCATTAGAACAATTTTTAGGTGATCAATTTTTGGATGAAGATGAGTAAAATAAACATTGTTTTATTTCAACCAGAAATCCCACAAAACACTGCAAATATTATGAGAACTGCAGTTGCAACAGATAGTAATTTACATTTAATAAAACCATATGGTTTTGATTTAAAAGAAAAAAAAAAAATAATAAAACGTAGTTCAACTAATTATATTGATGATGTCATTTTATTTGAACATGAAAGTTTTAATTCTTTTATCGCAGATAAAAAACCAAAAAATATTTATTTTTTATCAAGGTATGGTAAAAAACCATATTCTGAAATTGATATTAATCAAAAAGATGACCAAGAAATATATATTGTATTCGGAAAAGAAAGTAGTGGAATTGATTTAGAAATATTAAAAAAATATGAAACCTCATTGTTTCGTATACCAATGGTAAAAGAAATGAGATCACTTAACTTATCAAATTGTGTTGCAATTTGTGTTTATGATTTATTAAGAAAAGATAATTTTTTAAATTTATCATTAATAGAAACTCAGAAAAAAGATTATTTATAAAAAGGAGAATCGATGTTTGCAACAAGTGAAGTTATTCCCTCCCTCTATGTAGTAAATATACAATACTCAACAATACTTTTAATAAGTATTTTTATTATTATATTATTAATATTAAGTGCGATAAATTCTGGTTTAGAAATGGCCTTAGCATCAGTTAATCGAATAAGGATTAAGACTAAAGCTGAAAATGGAGAAAAAAAATCTAAAAAAGTATTAAAATTAATTGAAAACTATGACAATACAACAACGACAATTATTGTTTTTAATAATATTGTTAACATTCTTTTAGCAACAGTGTCATCAGCATTCTTTATTAGTTTGTATCCAAAATATGGAGTTATTATTTCAACAATAGTAATGACTTTATTAATATTAATCTTTGGAGAAATAATTCCAAAAATTTATGGTAAACAAAATTCAGAAAAAATGTTAAATATATTTATTGGTTTTCTAAATTTATCAATTAAAATATTGAAACCTGTTGTTTATTTGTTTTTGCTTTTTAATAATTCAGTTCAAAAAAAATTAAAAAATGATGTTGATGAAAATGATGAACAAAATGAAGTTGAAGATGAAATTTTAACAATCATCCAAGAGAGCGAAGATGAAGGTAAGATGGATGAGGATTATAGTGAATTAATACGTAATGCAGTAGAATTTAATGAAATTAGAGTAGAAGAAATTTTAACAGCAAGAGATAAGATGGTATTAATTGATATTGAAACAAGCAATGAAGAAATTTTAAAGATATTGAAAGAAGGTAGGTTTTCAAGAGTTCCAATATATGAAGACATATCAGATAATATAATTGGTGTTTTATATGTTAGAGATTTCTATCATTATTATACTGAAAATAAAGACATTGAAATAAGACAAATTTTAAGACAAGCCTCGTTTGTACCAGATAGTTTAAAAATTTCAAAATTATTAGTACAACTTCAACAAAATCATAATCATATGAGTTTAGTTGTTGATGAAAGAGGTACAGTACAAGGACTTGTGACAATTGAAGATATCATTGAAGAATTAGTTGGTGAAATATGGGATGAACATGATGATATTGAATTAGATATCATTAAACTAGCAGATAATAAATTTGAAATTCTATCTAATTGTTCAATTAATGATTTTAATGAATATTTTTCTGTGAAAGATATTGAAGCAGAAACAGATGAAATGACTATCTCAGGGTATCTTCTTGAAATGGCTGAAAGAATACCAAATAAAGGCGATTTATTTGAGGATGATCACTTTAAATATACAATTGTTGAAGTTTCTGGTAAAAAAATCGAAAAAATAATTGTTCAATTAAAAAATTAAATAAAAAGGATAATATATGGCAGAATTTAAAATGGATATAGCTAATCGAAAATTTTCAATCGAAACAAATAAATTTGCTAAACAAGCAGATGGAAGTGTTATGGTTAAATATGGTGATACGTATATACTTGCAACAGCTGTAGTTTCTAAAAAGGAGTCTACTGCTGATTTTTTTCCTTTAACAATTAATTATGAAGAAAAATTATATGCAATGGGTAAAATACCTGGTAATTATAATAGAAGAGAAGCTAAACCTAGTGAAAATGCCACTTTAGCAGCTCGACTAATTGATCGTCCTATTAGACCAATGTTTCCAGAAAAATTTAATCAAGAATTACAAGTATATACATCTGTTATGAGTCTTGATAAAGATTGTGAGCCTGAAGTAACAGCTATAAATGCTGCATCAATTGCTTTGTCATTAGCAAGTAATATCCCTTTCTTAGGGCCAATCGGTGCTGTTAATGTTGGTTTGATTAACGGTAAACTTATTATTAATCCAACTGTCTTAGAAAAGTCTGAAAGTGATTTAGAATTAAGATTGGCGGGGACAAAGACTGAAATTACAATGGTTGAAGCAAAAGCAAATCAATTATCTGAAGAACAAATTATTGAAGCAATTATGTTTGGACATAAAGAAATTAAAAAAATTGTTGAATTTCAGATAGAAGTAAAAAAAAGTTTAGGGATTAATACAATAGAATACAAAGTGATTGATGAACCAATTGAAATACAAATTAAAGAACAAATTATTGAAAACTATGGTAAAGATATATTAAGATATTTACAAATACCTAATAAACAAGAAAAAAATAATGCACTAGATTTATTATTAGAAGAATCTATGTTGAATTTATTGATTGAAGAAGAGAATCAATCAAAATTTAAAATTATATATAATGAAGTAATTAAAGATAAATTTAGATATTTAATTACAAATGAGAAACTTAGACCAGATGGACGAAAATTAGATGAAATAAGATCACTTGATTCAATCATTAATTTGCTTCCAAGAGTACATGGAAGTGCATTATTTACAAGGGGAGAAACTCAAGCTTTAGCAACTGTAACATTAGGTCAAAAATCTGATTTACAAAAATTAGATAATTTAGAGTTACAAACAGAAAAAACATTTATGTTACATTATAACTTTCCTGCATTTTCTGTTGGAGAAACAAGACGCGTCTCTCCTCCAAATAGAAGAGAAATAGGTCATGGTAATTTAGCTGAGAAAGCATTGTTTTCAGTTATGCCAAGCTATGAAAAGTTTCCATATACAACAAGAATTGTGTCTGAAATACTAGAGTCAAATGGATCATCCTCACAAGCATCAATTTGTGCAGGTTCTTTAGCACTAATGCAAGCAGGTGTTCCAATTGAAAATCATGTTGCAGGTATTGCAATGGGTTTAATTAAAGAAGATAAAAATTATTCGATTTTAACTGATATTCAAGGTTTAGAAGATCATTTAGGTGATATGGACTTCAAAGTGGCTGGGACAAAAGACGGAATATGTACTATACAAATGGACATTAAAATATCTGGTATTAGCAATCAAATCTTAGTTGAAGGGTTAGAGGAAGCTAGAAAAGCAAGGCTAGAAATACTAAAACACATGGAACAAATAATTGACAAACCAAGAGAAATACTAAGTGAATATGCTCCTAAATCAATATCGTTTATAATTGACCCAAATAAAATTAGAGTTGTTATTGGTAAAAATGGTGATATGATTAATAAAATAATTGAAAAAACAAATGTTAAAATTGATATTGAAGATTCGGGTAATGTTTATATTTACTCTGAAAATATGGAAATGATATTAGAAGCTAAAGAAATTATTTTAAAATTAGTTAAAGAATATAAAATTAATGAAAGATATATTGGAACAGTTAAAAGAATTGAAGCATATGGAGCATTCCTAAACTTTGATGGGGATAATGAAGTATTAATTCATATTTCTAAATTATCTGAACAAAGAATTGAAAAAGTTGAAGATGTAGTCAGCTTAGGACAAGAGATTGATTTTATTATTGTTGATAAAGATAAAAGCGGTAAAATGAAAGGGAAAGTAGTACAGAAGGAGCAAAAATGAGTCAAATAAGAGTAATGAAAGATGTTTTAGCCAATAAAATAGCTGCAGGGGAAATCATTGAAAGACCAATGTCTGTTGTTAAAGAATTAGTTGAAAATGCAATTGATGCTGAATCTAAAGTAATTAATATTAAATTAAAATCTTCAGGTTTAGAGTCAATTGTTGTTATTGATGATGGAAATGGAATGGTTCTTGATGATTTAGAACTTTGTATTAAAAGACATGCAACAAGTAAATTATTTGATGATAGAGATTTATTTAGTATTTCTACACTAGGGTTTAGAGGTGAAGCAATACCTTCAATTTATTCTGTATCAAAGATGCAAATTACAAGTTCAATTGATGGTAACACTGCTAATAAATTAATTAAAATTGATGATGATAAATATAAAATTGAAGAAGCATCAGCTAATAAAGGTACAAAAATAGTAGTTAATAATTTATTTTATAATACACCGGTTAGATATAAACACTTATCAAATCCATTTTATGAACTTTCAATTATTGTTAACTATATTAATAAAGTAAGTTTAATTAATAATGATATTTCATTTAAGTTAATTAATGATGATAATACATTAATTCATACATTTGGAGACTCCAATATAAAAAGTATTTTTTCTAATCAATATAATCCAACATTGTCTAATAATATGCTTGAAATAAATATGGATAATGAGCACTTTAAACTAAAGATAATAACTTCATCACCTATAGATACTCGAAGTCGGAAAAATCATATTACAATAAGTGTTAATAAAAGATTAGTTAGAAACTATGAGATAGAAAATCAAATTATTCAGGCCTATGATAAGTTTTTACATACAAATCAATTTCCAATTACATTTATTGAAATTAGTGTTAATTATAATTTAATTGATGTTAATATTCATCCAACTAAACAACAAGTTAAAATATCATTATTAGATGAATTATTAATAATCATCAATAAAGAAATAAAACAATCACTCTCTAATGTTTCATACATTTCAAAGCCACAGATAAATGATAAAGTATATAAAAATAATAATAGTTTCTCAATTAATAATTTAAGTGTATTTGAAAAAAATAATAATAAAAAAAATTATTCAGATAGTTTATTTGATTCAGTTCAAAGTGTTGATGATCAAAATTTAACTCAAGTAATTACTAAAAATAATAGCTTAATTAATAATCATATTGAGGAATTAGATTTTTTATCAAGTTTACATAATACATATTTATTATTTCAAAGTCAAAATGGACTTTATTTAGTTGATCAACATGCAGCACAAGAGAGAATTAAATATGAACAATATTATGAAAAATATAAAAACAAAACTTTTATTTATCAACAATTATTATTACCTATTATCATCGAACTAACAACTCAAGAACAATTACTTTTCACAAAAAAACATCAAGAATTAGAGTGTTTTGGTATAAAAGTTGAAAGTTTTGGAATTAATACATATAAAGTATTAGAAATTGATTCATGGATGAGTAACAGAGATAATATTGAAGATGATATCATAGATTTAATTCATTTAATAATTGAAAATAAAAAACATGACTTTGCTAGCTTTTATGAAGAAGTAGCAATTATGATGGCATGTAAAAAATCAATCAAAGCAAATCACTTCTTAGATAAACTAGAAGCTGATGATTTGATTAAGCAATTAAGAAAATGTAATCAACCTTTTACATGCCCTCATGGTAGACCTATCTTTGTGAATATAACAATTAAAGAAATTGAAAAAATGTTTAAAAGGACTTTTTAATGAATGATTTAAGAAATTATAATGTAATTGCTGTTGTGGGTGCTACATGCACTGGTAAAAGTGAATATGCAATTAACTTAGCCAAACAATTAGATGCTGAGATTATTAATGGAGATTCTGTTCAAGTTTACAAAGATTTAAATATTGGTAGTGCTAAAATAACTTTTGATCAAATGCGTGGGATAAAACATCATCTTTTAGATTTTAAAAATCCAGATGAACAATATACTGTTGCTGACTTTCAAAAAGATTGTCGAGCAAAAATAAAAGAAATTAATCAAAGAAAAAAAATTGCGATCATTGTTGGAGGAACAGGCTTATATATTAAAGCTGTATTGTATAATTATAATTTTACAAAAGGCTATAAAAGTGATTTTTTAAATGATTTAAATGAAATTCAAATTAGAGAATTGTTTTTAAAAAAATATCCTAATCAACAAAATAATATTGAATTAAATAATCCCTCAAGATTAAAAAATTATTTAATTAAATTAGAAAATAATATTCCTTTTGAAAGTGATGGAAATGAATTATTTTATAATAATAGCCATGTAATTGGTTTATACATGGATCGTGAAATACTTTATAATAAAATTAATTATCGTGTTGATAAAATGTTTGAATTAGGACTTATAAACGAAGTTAAGCAGTTCAATTCAAAATGGCCATCACAAAGAGCAATTGGTTATAAAGAAATCCATTTGTTGCTTAATTTACAATTAACTGAAAATGATGCTAATGAATTAATCAAAAAAAAAACAAGGAATTTTGCAAAAAAGCAAATAACTTGGTTTAACAATAAAATGGATGTTCATTGGTATGATATATTGGAGGGCAAATGGCGATAAATCAAAAATTAATAAATAAAATTAATAAATATGCAAAACTTAAAAAAGAACGTATGTTAACTGATGTAGAACGTAAAGAACAATCTGAATTAAGAAAGTTGTATTTAGATCAATTTAAAAGTAATTTAAAAAATACATTAAATGATGTTTCCATAGTTGATAAATTAATAATTAAAGATAAGACTGAAAATGAATTGATACAATTATTTGTTAATGATAATAGTATTTTACAAATTAAAAAAATAAATAAAAGTCAATATGAATTAACATATGATACAAAACTTACAACAGAAAAAAAAATTTTAAAAAAAATAAATAATTAGTATATCATAACTTATTATATGATATAATAATAAAGAGATGAAAATAATGCTTGATAAGTTTTTAAAAATATAATGTAAAGTTGTTTAGTTTTATCGGGAGGATTTAATATGGAAAAAAGATCATATGATCAATGCAATCAAAATAATATTAATATAAAAACAAGTGATGACATTGATAAAATCATTGAAAAATTAGCTGATAAAAATATTCAGGAAAAAGAAAATGTTTCTAATAATAATGTTATGAAACCTGATCAATTATTTTCTATAATTGATAATATCGATGATAATAAAATATCAAATGAAAACAAAGTTGTAAACTTAGACCATATTGATGATAATAATTTTACAAAAACTGAAAATTTAAAATCTTATCAAAAAGACATTGATACTGAAATTGGATTAGGTCATAAAGAAATAAAAGAAATGGAAAGCGAAGTAATTGTAAAAAGCAATAACATAATATTTAATGTTTTTAAATATATCTTAATATTACTTTTACTTGGATCATCATTATTACTATTATATATTATATTGATAGTTTAAAAAGAGGAGAAATATGAATAAATTTAATGCTTTTATGTATATTTTAGTTTTACTAACAATTTTATTATTTTCTTTTTTAATTTTTAGTAAATTAAATTATAAAATTAAAGATGGAGATACTGTTGGTATTGAAATTACAGCTCTTGATGGAGATGTTGAAGTATTTGATCCACCAAGAAGCGAAACAATTATAATGGGACAGACAAATCCAGATTATTTAAAAGAAGAAGACTTAATGAATAAAAAAGAAGGAGATCAAATCTCTTTTGAGTATAAATTTAATGAAGAGTTGATTGTTAGTGAAGAACAAACAATTGAAAAGGGTACAGAAGTTTCCGCAACAGCAACCATTATTTCGATTGATCCAATGGTTGAGACTGAAGAAGAATAATATTCTTGTTATTTAAAGCACTACTTTGATAGTGCTTTTATATATGAAAGGCCTTTATGAATTTTTACAAACAATATGCCTATAAATCAAATGGATTCTTTCATCGTTTTTGGCAAGAAGCATTATTATTAGCAGAAACCAAAGATTACTTAATAACAGCGACACCTAAATCTACAAGAGTTGTTGAATCAACTAATTATATATGGAATACACAAGAATTAGCAATTAATTATTTTTCAAAGAATCATTGGTTTAATATTATTATTATGTTTAAGAAAGAGGAGTTAATATATTATTGTAATATGGCTTCGCCATGTTTATTTGAGCTTAATTCAATAAAATATATTGATTATGACATTGATTTAAAATATTATTCAAAAAGTAAAAGAATTATAGTTTTAGATTTAGAAGAATTTAAAATCAATAAAATAAAATATAATTATAATCCAATAATTATTAAAAAATTAGAAGATGAATTGATAATATTAAAGGAATGGGTTAAATATGAAATCGGGCCATTTTCAAAAGATTTTATATTGAAGTATTATCATATTTATTTAAAAATGAATGGAGATAATAATGAATCAAAAAATAGTTCTCTTATTAACTAAAGATTTAAAATTAGTTGAATATCAAGTTTTAAATGTATTAAAACTATTAGAAGACGGTGCTACAGTTCCGTTTATTGCTCGTTATAGAAAAGAATTAACGAACAGTTTAGATGAAGAAATAATTCGTGAAATTGATAAAACATATACTTATTATAATAATCTAGAAAATAGAAAAGAAGAAGTAATTAGATTGATTGATGAAAAAGGTTTATTAACAGATAAATTAAGACATCAAATTTCTGATGCACAGAAATTACAAAAAGTGGAAGATTTATATTTACCTTATAAAGAGAAGAAAAAAACTAAAGCAACGGATGCAATAAAAAATGGTTTGGAACCACTAGCATTATTAATAGAAAATGGTCATTATAATAAAAGTCAATTGTTTATTGAAGCATCTAATTTTATTAATGAAAACATTAAAACAGAAGAAGAAGCAATTACTGGTGCATGTTATATAATTGCTGAAAAAATAAGTGAAGTTTTATTATATAGAGAAAAAATTAGAAAATTATTTTTTAAAGAAAGTATAACATATGTAAAAACAACTGAGAAAAAGAAATTACTTGATGTAAATAAAAAATATGAAATCTATTATGACTTTGTTCAAAAAACTAATAAATTGCCAAGCTATCGTATTCTTGCATTTAATCGTGGAGAAAAACAAAAAATTCTGAATGTAAAAATAAAGATTGAAAATGAACCTGTAATTGAATATATATTTAAGAAAGAAAATATTAATAATAGTAACTATTGTTCAGAATTAATAAAATCTAGTATTGTTGATAGTTTAGAACGCCTTATTTTACCTTCTATGGAAAGAGAAAGACGTTCAACTTTGACTACTAAAGCTGAAAATGAAGCAATTGAATTATTTTCTAATAATTTGGAAGCATTATTATTACAACCAAAATTAAAAAATAAAATTATTTTAGGTGTTGATCCTGCTTTTAGAACAGGATGTAAATTAGCTGTAATTGATGAACTTGGAAAAGTTTTAAATATTGATGTTATATATCCACATCCAAATAATCAAAAAAATGAAAACCTTAAAATTAATAATGATTTAGCATTTAATAAAATTAAGTTAATGATTGAGAAGTTTAATATAAATCAAATTGTAATAGGAAACGGAACTGCTTCAAGAGAAACAGAAAGATTTTTAAAGAAATATATTAATGATATTCCAATATATATTGTATCTGAATCAGGTGCATCAGTGTACTCGGCCTCTGTAATTGCAAAAGAAGAGTTCCCTAATTTAGAAGTAGAAAAAAGAAGTGCTATTTCAATTGCTAGAAGAACATTAGATCCGATGGCTGAATTAGTTAAAATTGACCCTAAAGCAATTGGTGTTGGTCAATATCAACATGATGTTAATCAAAAAATATTAGCAGATAATTTAGATTTTATTATGATTAAAAACATTAATAAAATTGGTGTTAATTTAAATACATCATCAGCTTATTTATTGAATTATGTATCTGGTCTTGATAAGACTATTTCTAAAAACATCATAGAATATCGCGAAGAATTTGGAGAATTTAAATCAAGGTCTGAATTAAAAAAAGTCAAACGACTTGGACCAAAAGCATTTGAACAGTCAGCAGGGTTTTTAGTAATCGAAAATTCAAAAAATAAATTAGATATGACATTTATTCATCCAGAAAAATATGGATTGTCAAAAAAAATTATAAGTTATTTAAATTTAAAAGTTGATAATATTGGTGATTATAACTTTACTAAAAAAATTCAAGGTGCTAATATTGATAATATTACTAATCATTTTCAAATTGAAAAAATAATTATTGAAGATATATTATTAGCTTTAGCATCACCATTAAATGACATTCGTGATGATTATCATTCAATAGAATTTGAAAGCAGTATTAATTCCATTGAAAATTTAACTGAAAATATGAAAGTAAAAGGTCAAGTTAGAAATATTGTTCAATTTGGAGCCTTTGTTGATATCGGTATAAAACAAGATGCATTAATACACATTTCAAAAATTTCAAATACTTATGTTAATGAAGTAAAAAATCATTTAAAGATTGGAGATATATTAAATTTTTCAGTTATAAGTATTGATTTAGAAAAGGGAAAAGTTCAATTATCTCTAAAGGAGTAAGATGTATATAATGACTAAAAAAGTTATAATTGTTTCAATTGTTATTTTCATAACATTTAGTAGTATAATATTGAGTCAACGAGAAAAATTAAACTTACAACAATTAGATATTGCAATTGTTTCACCTGAAAGCAAAGGCTATGAAACAAGCTATATGAATACATTGACTACTGATTTAAATCAAATTATTTTAGATTATAATAGTGAAAATATAAATAATTTAGATCCTGATGCATTTACATCAGCAAGTTCTAGTGTGTACCAAGTTAATAAAGAGAATGAAATTAAAATGCAATTACAAACTATTATTAATGATAATGAAATGATTATTTTATTTTCTGATGTATATAATAAATATTTAGAAAATTTTATTGTTAAAAATCCACAAAAAAAGTTTGTACTTGTATATAATTCATCTGAATTTGAATATCCAAATGTTGATTATATTAATATAAATTTAGATGAAATTTTAAATGAGTATAAAGATGATATATTGAATTTAACAAATACAAAAAAAATTATATATATTGATTCAATTGCAAACATAGGTAATAGTAATGCACAAAAAGAAATATTTGATTCTATTTTTGCTGATGAACTAGAAATTGAGTATATAATTTTAAGTGATATCGATAATAATACTGAATTAATTAATGAGTTAAGTAATTTATATGAAGATGGATATGATTTGATTATATCATTTTCTAAATATAACCAAAAAGCTGTTATTGATTCTGTTAATTCATATAATGAACAAATTAATTTAGAATTAAATTCAATAAGTGTTGAAAATGAAGAAAGTAGTTTAACAAATCAAACTTCTGAAGATACAATATCCGAAGACAATGATGAAATCAATAATCAAGAAGAAAGTAACTTGAATTTGGTATATGCAATTGTTTTTGGAGAAGTTCAAGAAACAACTGAAATAGAAAGTGAAAATTATATAATATTTGAAGAAGATTATTATGATATATTAGATACTATTCTTAATGATTATATTAATAATAAAATGTCATACCATGAATATCAAATAAATAATTTTGAGTTAAGTAATAAAGTTAATATATGATATAATATTAATAGTAATGTATAAGGAGGAAGATGAAAAAAGATATAGCTATAATTGGAGCAGGACCAGCTGGTTTATTTGCATCTTTTTATTGTGGTATTAGAGGTTTAAATTCAACTATTATTGATGCATTAGATACTCCAGGTGGAAGGTTAACTGCATTATATCCAGAAAAATATATATATGATGTAGCGGGGTTCCCTAAGATCAAAGCAAATAATTTAGTTAATAATTTAACTGAACAATTAGATAGATTTAGGGATATAACTGATTGGAAATTATCACAAAATGTAATAGACTTAAAAAAAAATGATGATGGCTTTATAATCAAAACAAATAAAGAAAAAATTGAAGCAAAGTCTATCATAATTGCTGCAGGGACAGGAGCATTTAAAGCAAGAAAATTAGGTTTAGAGCATGAAGAGACTGCAAATAATATCTATTATTCAGTAAAAAATATAGATAAATTTAAAAATAAAAAAGTTGCAATTTTTGGTGGAGGTGATTCAGCTCTTGATTGGGCATTAATGCTTGAAGAAGTAGCTGATGAAGTACATATAATTCATAGACGAAATGAATTTAGAGCACACCAACATTCAATTGATAATTTAAAAAAATCAACAGTCCAAATACATACACCATTTAAGCCAAAAGAATTAATATCAGAAAATAATCAAATAACTTCTTTAGTACTGGAATCTAAAGAAGTTGAAAAGAAGATTGAAATTGATGATATTATTGTTAATTATGGTTTTGTTGCTAATTTAGGTAGTATTGAGAAATGGGGACTAAATATTGAAAAAGGTAAAATCATTGTAAATAGTCAACAACAAACTAATATAGATGGGATACATGCAATTGGTGATATATGTAATTATCCTGGAAAAACAGAATTAATAGTAAGTGGATTTGGAGAAGGACCAACAGCTGTTTCAAGTTGTTTTAAATATATTTATCCAGGGTCAGAAATTGCAACTATCCATTCTTCGTCACTAATAAAGGAGTAAGATGAAAAATAAAGAAGAACAAATAAAAATGATAAAAGAAGTATTAGATTTAATTAGACCATACATACAAAGTGATGGTGGAGACGTTGAATTTATAGACATTAATGATGAAGGAATTGTTGAAATAAAATTATTAGGAGCTTGTGTTGGTTGTGGATTATCAGATGTTACTGTTACAAATGGTATTGAACAAGCATTGCTAGAAGAAGTACCAGGTGTTATTGGTGTGCATCTTAATCAAGATAATTGGCTTTAATTAAAAAATATGAAAACAATTAAAATTAATGAATGGAATTTAGAATTACCTAATCATTTATTTGAATTAATTAATGATAATTCAGAAAATATTATACCAGAAAAAGATAAAGTATTTAATATTTTTAAATTAATTAAAGCTCAAGATGTTAAAGTTGTATTCTTAGGACAGGATCCATATCCTAAAAAAGGTGATGCTAATGGTATTGCCTTTTCTGTTGATAGAAATTATAACTTACCAGCAAGTTTAAGAAATCTATATAAAGAATTAGATAGTGATCTTAATATAAAAAGAACAGATGGAGATTTAAGTAATTTAGTCAGCCAAGGAGTATTCTTTTTAAATACAATATTAACTGTTGAAGTCGGCAAACCAAAGAGTCATAAATCTTTAGGTTGGGAAGAAATAACATCAAAAATAGTTAAAGATATATCAATTAAAAATAAGATAATTTTTGTATTATTAGGTAAGCAGGCTCAAAAATATATTAATATTATTGATTCAAAATCAATTATTATTTGTGCTCCACATCCATCACCACTATCAGCTTATCGTGGTTTTTTTGGTAGTAAAATATTTAGTAAAATTAATCAAATATTGTTAGAAAATAATCAGAAAATTATTGATTGGAGTAAGTAAAAAGACTATTGACATAGTGTAAATTATATATTATAATAAATTTAAAATAAATTAAATAGGAGATAAAATGAGTAAAAAAAAATTTAAAGCAGAATCAAAACAGTTATTGGAATTAATGATTCATTCAATTTATTCAAACAAAGATGTTTTTATAAGGGAGTTAATATCAAATAGTTCAGATGCATTAGATAAAAGACACTTTTCATCACTGACAAATGAGCAATACAAATATGAAAAATTAGAAATATCTATTGAAATTGATCAAGATAAAAGAACATTATCTATAATTGATAATGGTATTGGAATGAATAAAAGAGAATTAGATGATAATCTTGGAACAATTGCAAATTCTGGAACTAAGAAATTTATGGAATCAATTAAATCAAATGATGAAAAGATTAATCTAGAAACAATTGGTCAATTTGGAGTTGGATTTTATGCAAGTTTCATTGTAGCAAATAAAGTTGAAGTTACTACTAAAAAGCCAAATGACATTGGTTATATTTGGACAAGTGATGGAATTGAAAATTATTCAATTGAAGAATCACCAGTAGAAACTAATGGAACTAAAATTACATTGTTTTTACGTGAAGACCAAGAATTTGATCATTTATTACAATCAAATGAAATTCAAACATTAATTAAAAAATATTCAAATTATATTAAATATCCAATTAAAATGGAAATTGATAATCAAATAGATAAATTAGATGAAGAAGGTAATCCTATTGAAGGTGAATTTGAAACTGTTCAAGAAATTCAAGTTATCAATAGTCAAAAAGCTATTTGGAAAAAGAAAAAACAAAACATTAAAAAAGAAGAATATAATGATTTCTATAAAAATAATTACTTTGACATCCAAGATCCTTTATTTACTTTCCATGCACAAGTTGAAGGTAAACAAAACTATGACTTGTTAATTTATATACCTGCTGAAAAAGAAATGGATTTTTATGTACCTGATTACCAAAAAGGATTAGATTTATACTCAAAAGGAGTATTAATTGAGAAAAATGTAGACTATCTATTAGATGATTCATTTGGTTTTATTCGTGGATTAGTTGATAGTTCTGATTTGAATTTAAATATTTCAAGAGAAATGTTACAAAAAGATGAAACAGTTACAAAATTAAAAGAATTAATTGAAGCTAGGATTAAAAAAGATTTACTAAAAAAATTAAAAAAAGACCGTGAAAAATATAATCAATTTTTTACTAAATATGGACCTCAATTAATTTATGGTATTTACAATAACTATGGTAGTAAAAAAGAACTTTTCCAAGATTTAGTTCAATTTAAAACATCAAAGAATCATGAATATGTAACACTTAATGAATACATTGAAAATAATCCAGAAAATAAATTTATCTATTATGTATCAGGTAAATCAATTGAGGATATTAATAAAATGCCTATTATGGAAAAAATATCTGATTCAAATGATGAAATATTATATTTTACAAATGATATTGATGAATTTGCAATTCAAGTTCTTAATAATTATAAAGATAAAACATTCAAATCAATTACTGAAGAAGACTTTTCAAGTGATGAAGAAAAAGATGAAATTAATAATCAAACAAAAGATAATCAAGAATTCCTAGATAAAGCAAGTAAAATAGTTGATGGTATTAAAGAAGTTAAACTAACAAATAAATTAACAACAACAGCTTTCACTCTAAAGGCTGATGGTCCTGTCTCATTAGAAATGGAAAAAGTATTATTAAAAAATCCAGATAGCGGTTATCAAAAAACAGATAAGATTTTAGAACTTAATGTTAACCATGATTTATTTACAACTTTAAAAGAAATTGAAGATCAAGATAAGTTAAAATTATCATTAACCACAATTTATAATATGGCATTAATATCTGAGGGATTAGATCCGATTAATCCAATTGATTTAAAAGAAAACATTGTTAATTTAATTATTAATAATAAATAGTATTTATGTGGTATAATTTTATTGTAATAGAAAAGGAGTACTATGTTAGTATCAATGAAAGAAATGTTAAATAAAGCAAAATCAGAAAAGTATGCTGTTGGTCAATTCAACATTAATAATCTTGAATGGACACAAGCTGTTTTAGAAGCATCAGAAGATTTACAATCACCAGTAATATTAGGAGTAAGTGAAGGAGCTGCTAAGTATATGGGTGGATTTAAAGTTGTAACTGCAATGGTTAATTCTTTAATCGAAGAAAAATCAATTACAGTGCCTGTTGCTATTCATTTAGATCACGGAACTAGTTTTGAAAGTTGTAAAAAAGCAATTGATTCAGGATTCACATCTGTAATGATTGATGGATCACATCATACTATTGATGAAAATATTGAATTAACTAAAAAAGTTGTTGAATATGCTCATCCTTTAGGTATATCAGTTGAAGCTGAAGTAGGAACAGTTGGTGGAGAAGAAGATGGAATAATTGGTGGAATTAACTATGCTAATCCAAATGATTGTTTAAGAATGGTTAAAGAGTCTAATATTGATGCTTTAGCTGCTGCTTTAGGTTCAGTTCATGGTGAATATGCTGGAGAGCCAAAATTAGGTTTTGCAGAAATGGAAGTTATAAGTAATATGACAAATGCACCATTAGTTTTACATGGTGGAAGTGGAATTCCAAATCACCAAATTAAAAAGGCAATTAAATTAGGTCATTCTAAAATTAATGTAAATACAGAATGTCAAATTGAATGGACAAAAGCTGTAAGAGAAACTTTAAATACAAATGATGTAGTTTATGATCCAAGAAAAGTCATTGGACCAGGTAAAGTTGCAATTATTAAAGTTGTAAGTAATAAAATCATAGAATTCGGATCAAATAATAAAGCATAATTATATAAAAATTAAATAAAATACTATAGAAGCATACTACTATTGAAAATTAAATTTCAAGTAAGTAGTATGTTTTTTGTTATTAACTATTAAGAGAGGGTAGATATGAAAGCAATTGTTAAAACAAAAGAAAGCAAAGGTTTTGAATGGAAAGATGTAGTTGAGCCCAATATAACAAAACCAGATCAAGTTAAAATTAAAACACTTAAGAGTTCTGTTTGTGGTACAGATTATCATATATATAAATGGGATGAATGGTCTCAGTCACAGGTAAGAATTCCACATATTAATGGTCATGAGGTTTTAGCAGAAATAGTTGAGGTGGGAGATCAAGTTAAAGGATTTAAAGTGGGAGAAGTAATTGCATGTGAAACGCATATTTACTGCTCAACATGTTATCAATGTCGAACAGGTAATGCTCATGTTTGTGAAAATATGTCAATTTTGGGTGTTCATCAAGATGGAATATGGGCTGAATTTCAAGTTGTACCCCAAAACATCTTATGGAAACTTGATGGAATTGAACATCGTTATGCTGCAATAATGGAACCGCTTGGTAATGCAATCCATACTTTATCATATTCTGAAGTAAGAGGACGTCATGTTCTGATTATTGGTGCAGGACCAATCGGTATAATGGCAGCATATGTTGCATATATTTCAGGTGCGGCTACAGTAACAGTTTCAGAAGTTAATCAATATAGAATTGATATGTTATCAAAGTTTGATATTAATATTAATATCATAAATCCAATTAAAATTAATTTAGAAAGTGAAATAATGAAAATAACTGATTCACATGGAATTGATGTAATGTGTGAAATGTCAGGTAATGATAAGGCATTAAGGCAAGGTTTAAATATCATGACTAGTGCTGGAGATGTAAATATATTAGCTCTTTATCCTAAATCAATGATTGAATTACCTATTAATGATTTAGTATTTAAAAATCTAAAATTTCAATTTGTAACAGGCAGAAAATTATTCGATACTTGGTCCGTTGCAAGTCAATGGTTAAAGCAAGGAAGATTAACTTCAAAGAATTTAAATAATATATTAACACATGTTTTTAAGGCTGAAGATTTTGAAGATGTATTTAAAATTATGGAAGAAAATAAATGTGGAAAAATAGTTTTAGATTTTACATATTTAAATAAAAAAAATTAAGGAGAACTATGTTTAATGATATATTAACAATGAGAATAAATGAAGAGTTAGATAAATCAAAGAAAAAACAAGTATATAATAATATCAAAACAATACAGAGTCCACAAGGAAGATATATAACTATTAATAACCAAAAATTTTTAAATTTATGTTCAAATAATTATTTAGGTTTAGCAAATGATAAAGATATAATTAAGTCAGCAATCGAAAGTATTAGTAAATATGGAATTGGTAATGGGGCTGTAAGATCAATTTCAGGAACAATGCAAATTCACCTAGATTTTGAAAGTAGATTAGCCCATTTTAAAGGGGTTCAAGATGTTTTAGTTGTTCAGTCAGGTTATCAAGCAAATGTTACATTATTACCTACCATAATTAGTGATAATGATTGTATTATCAGTGATGAATTAAATCATGCTTCAATTATTGATGCGATAAAATTATCTAAAGGGAAAAAATATATTTATAAACATAAAGATATAGATGATTTAGAAAAACAAATTAAAATAGCAGAAGAAGAAATTGAAGGTATTAAATTAATTATTACAGATGGAGTTTTTTCAATGGATGGTGATATTGCTGATTTAAAGGAAATAGTTAAATTGAAAAAAAAATATGCAAATATATACATTGCTGTAGATGATGCCCATGGAGAAGGGGTTCTTGGTAAACATGGAAGAGGATTAGTAGATCATTTATCTGTTCAAAATGATATAGATTTTGAAATTGGGACATTATCAAAGGCATTTGGGATAGCCGGTGGATTTATTGGTGGTAAAAAAGAAGTAATTGATTACCTTAGACAAAGATCTAGACCATTTTTATTTTCAACTGGTTTAGATATTGCAATGTGTGGAGCGGGAATTAAAGCAATTGATATTTTAGAAGGTAATGATGATTTAATTAATAAATTATGGATGAATACTATTTATTTTCAAAAAAAATTAATTGATTTAGGTTTTGATTTAGGTAATACTCAAACACCAATTACACCAATAATTACTAAAAGTGAATCAAAGGCGACAATCATGAGTCAAAAACTATTTGAACAAAATATTTTAGTGTCACCAATTATCTATCCAACTGTACCAAAAAATACGGGGAGAATTAGATTAATGATTTCTGCTAAGCATACAAAAAAAGATTTAGATAATGCAATTGAAATAATAACAAAAATCGGGCAAGAATTAGAGTTAATCTAAATAATAAAATCAAAAACATTCTGTGGTCAAAAAAGTGAATATTTTTTCTACAAATAAAGATTCATATGGAATAATTGATAGAATACTTTAAATATATAAATATCAATGTGAAATACTTGGTATTTATATAATGTTTCAACAATTTTAAATAAGTTAAATATTTATGTTTTTTTTTTTTAAGTATAACTTGACAAGTCAATATTTTATGTTAAAATTATTTGTAGTTTATTGATTTACTATTTTATATTTGTGAGACATAAGAGAGAAACATACAAAAATAATATTTTAAGGGAGAAATATGTATGGAGAATTATTATTAATAATAACATTAGGATTCATTGTATTTATGATAGGTCACTTAGCTTTAAATTATGTAGTTGGAATATCTAAAGAATTAAATATATTAATTGGTATCTCATTATATTTGATTATTTTCATAGTTAGTGTAATTTTTGTAGGTGAAATATTATTATCATTAGCATTAATTTTAAATATTTCAACAGTTTTATTTTCAGTAATTTTTATAGGAATAAAAACATATGATAAGTATAAAAATAATGATTTAAAAAACATGGAATCTTATCAGCAATTAGTTATATTTAGTTTATCTTTAATATCATTAATAATTTATTTAATACTAATCAGTTCTTTACGTAGTATTAGAAGTATTATTGTAATAATTCCTTTGATTGGATATATAGTTACCATTACATTCTTAATAGCAGTATCAATTTTTGTAATATTATTAGTTTATTTATTAATTCATAAAGAAGAAAAAGAAGTTATATTAGATGAAGTGAGTAATGCATTTAAAAAAACAAAAGAAATTATACTCAAACCATTTCATTTAATAATAATAATATTTATAGTCACTGTATTAACAGCTATTATCATATATACTACTTTTTTTAATTATACTGAAATAGATGCTCAAGCAAATAGTGGAATTATTTATGATCATAATAATACTCAAGCCACATTAGAATATGTTAGTACATGGGATGAAAATGTAGATGTGGAAGTACTAAATGAATACGGTTATACAGAAAAAGATTATAATTCTAAGATATCACCAATATATGATGTTGAAATGACTTCTACTATACAAAACTTAAATTTAGAACCTGTCATATCTCCTGTTGGAGATGTTTATAATAATGGAGATATAGTTGAAATAACATTACAATATGATAAAGAGTATGCCAAAGAAGAAAAAATTAAAGTACTTAACAGTAGTTGGGAAATTAAAATTGATGGTTTATATGAAAATATAATTACTGAAGATATAACAAGCGATAAGATTGAAATACTAGACAACAAAATTCAAGATGAGATACCAAATCAAAATGAACGATACTATAATGATGAGAATATAAATAACTTAAATATTGAATTGGTTGGAGTCTTTAATGGTGTAAGAAAATCAAGTTATGAAGGAAATGAAGTATCTAGTGGTTTAACTATGCATTATGATGTTAAATATGATGAACAATTTCTTGGTGATTCAAGAGAAGAAAAGGCAGTTGTAACAGTTGAAATACCTGGATATAAACAAAATAAGGAATATGTATTGGAAAATCCTGATAAGGAAATATCAATGGTGATATCAGAATATTCAGATGAGACATTAGAAAGTATAGGAGATGGATTAGGAAAAAACCTATTATAATGATATATATAATTAGATATAATAATTATCTTATGATATATATAATTAGATATAATAATTATCTTAAGAAAAGAAAGTTCAATAAACTTTCTTTTCTTTATTGATTAATAAATTAAGTGTGAATTAATATAACTACCGATAATAAATATTATGATTAATTTGTAGATAGACATATAAAAGACTACTTTATAGTAGTCTAGTCATAAAAGCTTCTATTTTAAGAAACTGTCAGGACCCCAGTGAAAAGTCATCATAATTTGTTCCTCCTTTTATAAACTTATATTATTAAACCCTCAATGAGACTATAGCATATATATTCATTAATTTAGGAAAAAATTTTTCGCCCTAAATTAAATTGTTATTTAAATCTTTTATTATAGCTTTTGAACACAATTTAGAATTTTTAATTGACTGTTTAAAAGATGATTCTGGTTCATAACAGTCTCCTACCATATATAACCCTCTGTAACTTGTTTCATAAGTATTATTTAGTATAATTTTGTTTGTTACCTTGTTTTTATCTATTTTTATATTATTAATAACCAAATTTACATTAGGCATAAAACCAACAGAAATTACTAATGCATTCCCATCAATAATTACTTTATTTTGATTACTATCTTCAATAATAATCTTTTCTAATTTATTTCGATTTTTTATATCAATTATTTTATATCCATAATACTGCAAAATATTTTGGGATTTAAAATAATAAAATATATCTTTATTTATTTCTTCATTACTTATAATTGCTTTGATATTAATTCCATTTTCAATCATTGTTCTTGCAAATTGTAATGATATTTCATTGGCCCCTAATATAATTATTTCAGAGCCAATTTTCTTATTATATTTATTAAAGTATTCAAGACTTTTTAAAGCAGTATGTACGCCTTGTGGCCTTTGTCCTGGTAGATTTATTTTTCCAGCTGTTTTTTCAAATGAACCTGTTGCCATTAAAATTATTTTTGATGTAATTATCTTTTCCTCATAAATATTTCTATAAACAATTTTTTTTTCTTCTAATATATCTAATACCAAAGTATTTTTTAGATATTCAATTTTATATTTAATAAATTGATCTTTTAATTGTTCTAAATAACTGTGGTCCTCAAATGGTAATTCTAATTTATTTAAAATCCCACCAAATTGATTGCTTGCTTCAAGTAATAATATATTATTAAAACCATTTTTTTTCAATTCAATTGCATTAAGTAAACCAGTAATCCCACCACCAATTATTATTACATCAAATTTTTTTTGCATATTTGACTCCTTATTTTAACTTAATATACTACTATCTTCATATAAAACATTTTCCAATCTTATATCTAATTGTTCACTTATAATTCTAATAACTTCATGTTCACAAAAGCCACCTTGACAAACACCAGTTAACGGCCTAACTCTTAACTTCACACCTTTGACAGTTCTAGCACCACTATCAATACTATTTATTATTTCTTGTTCTGAAACTTTTTCACATTGACAAATCATTTTACCATATTTATAATTTTCAATAATTTTTTTATTTCTTTCTTCTATACTTAATGAGTTTATATTAGTAATTATCTTTCTTCCTTTTTTATAATTTTCATTAATATTAATTGTTTGTTTCTCTTTGATTATATTTAAAACATATTTAGCAATTGCAACTGATGAACTTAAACCGGGAGAATCAATACCAGCAACATTAATGAAATTTTTAACAAATTTACTTTCCTCAATAATGAAATCACGATTTTTCTCAGTTGATCTAATCCCGCTAAACACTCTTATCACGCGGTTTAAAGGTAAATTTTGTACATTATTTTGTGATGATTCAATTATTTTATTTAAGTTTATATTTGATGTGCTATTTTGATCTTTATTATCAATAAAATTAGCATCAGGACCGATAATATAATTACCATGGACTGTTGGTACAATTAAAATACCTTTTCCTTTTTCACTATTTACTGGGTAAATAACACGATTCATATAATCAAATCCGTTATCAGTAATTAAATATTCACCTTTACGAGGTAATATTTCAAAATCAACAATATCAGATACAAGTTTATATATTTCATCTACATGAACACCAGTTGCATTAATTATCAACTTACCATCAATTTTCTGACTGTCACTATAGATTGTAAAACTATTGTGCTGATTACTTATCTTATTTACTTTAAAATTTTTTCTAATATCTACATTATTTATTGTTAAATTTTCAACCATAGCATACATTAGTTCGCCTGGATATATTATTTTTGTTGTAGGAAGAGATAAAACTTTAATTATATTAGGATCTAAATTAGGTTCCATTTTTTTAGCATCTTTATATGATAAAATTTGAAAAGGTATTTTTCTTTTTTTACATTTCTCAACTTCTTCTTCTATTTTGATTATATCTTCACTTGTTTTAGCACATATAAAGCCACCTGTTTTTAGTAATGAAACACCTAAATCATTACATACTTCTTCAATTAATTTATTACCTTCAATATTTAATTTAGCTTTCAATGTTCCATCTTTTGGATCACAACCAGCATGAATTATTCCACTATTGGCCATTGATTGAACAAGTCCTAACTCAGAATGTTGCTCAAGTATTGAAATATTTAAATTGTATTTTGCCAATTCATATGCAATGGATAAACCAATAACACCACCACCGATTATTATAATGTCTTTAATAAATCCTCCCCCCCTCTAATACACTTATATTATAACACAAGAGAAAACGTTTGCAATATATTTTTTAAAGTGTATAATACATTTATAAAGGAGGATACAAATGGAAATATTAATAGGAGAGATAATTGGGACAGCTGTACTTGTTTTAATTGGTACATCAACATGTGCAGCTGTGTCATTAAAAGGTAGTCCAGCAAATGGTTCAGGTTGGGTATTTATTGCTTTAGGTTGGGGTTTTGCTGTTTTTGCAGGAATTGTTGTATCAACACCATTTTCAGGTGGACATCTAAATCCAGCTGTTTCAACTGCATTTTTAATTACAGGCGAAATAACTTATCAGCAGTTCTTTATCTATATAACTGGTGAAATGATTGGGGCTTTAATCGGAGCGACTATAACATTTATTTTGTATTACGATTTCTTCAAAAATACAACAGATACAGACGCTATATTAGGAACTTTTAGTACAATCCCTACAATTAAAAATACAGGATTAAATTTATTTAGTGAAATAATTGGTACATTTATTCTTGTTTATTTCATTTTAATGACAACAGTTCAAAATGATATATCAGCTTTATTTGTTCCAGTATTAGTTATAGCAATTGGGATATCACTTGGTTCACTTACAGGTTATGCAATAAATCCATTTCGTGATTTAGGACCAAGAATAATACATGCACTTATGCCACTTAAAAATAAAGGCAGCTCACACTGGGAATATAGTTGGATTCCAATTTTTGGTCCATTAATTGGTTCAGGATTAGCAAGTTTACTATTCATGTTTACAGTTCAATATTTACCAGTTTAAGAAAGGGAGAGATTATGAAAAAATTTATATTAGCAATTGATCAAGGTACTACATCAAGTCGTGCAATTATTTTTGATAAAAGTGGAAAAATACATGGAATTAGTCAAAAAGAATTTAAGCAATATTTTCCAAATCCAGGTTGGGTGGAACATAATGCAAATGAAATATGGTTATCTGTCTTATCTGTAATTAGTGAAGTATTAATATCATCATCAATTGAAGCTAAGCAAATAGAGTCAATTGGTATTACAAACCAAAGGGAGACATCAGTTATTTGGGAGAAAGAAACAGGATTACCAATTTACAATGCATTAGTTTGGCAGTCTCGACAAACATCAGAGATATGTGAAGATTTAAAAACTAAAAAATTAGAAGGTACATTTAAAAATAAAACAGGATTACCAATTGATGCCTATTTTTCAGGAACTAAAATAAGGTGGATTTTAGATAATGTTCCAGGTTCACAACAAAGAGCAGAAAATGGTGAATTATTATTTGGAACGATTGATACGTGGCTAATTTGGAAATTAACTGGTGGAAAAGTCCATGCTACTGATTATACAAATGCTGGAAGAACATTAATATACAATATTCATAACAAACAATGGGATACAGAATTATTAGAAATATTAAATATTCCAAAAGAAATACTACCTTTAGTCAAAAATTCTTCAGATAATTATGGTAAAACAGCAGATTATCACTTTTTTGGTGAAGAAATACAAATAAGTGGTGTTGCAGGTGATCAACATGCAGCATTGTTTGGACAAAATTGTTTCAATAAAGGGGATATTAAAAATACATATGGAACTGGTAGCTTCTTATTAATGAATACAGGTAATACACCAATAATTTCCAAAAATGGTTTACTTACTACTTTTGCTTGGGGTATCAATGGCGAAATAACATATGCACTTGAAGGATCAATTTTTGTAGCTGGTAGTGCTGTTCAATGGCTAAGAGATGGACTTAGAATGTTTAATGATGCAAAAGATAGTGAAAGGTATGCTAAAAAAGTTGATAATACTGGTGGAGTATATGTCGTTCCAGCTTTTGTAGGTTTAGGGACGCCTTATTGGAACCAAGATGCTCGAGGTAGTGTTTTTGGTCTTACTAGAGGTACAACAAAAGAACATTTTATACGTGCAACATTAGAATCAATATGCTATCAATCACGTGATGTAATTGAAGTTATGAAAAAAGATTCTGGTTTTGATATGAATAATTTAAGAGTTGATGGAGGAGCAATTTCCAATGACTTTTTAATGCAGTTTCAATCAGATATTTTAAATAACACCTTAGATAGACCAAAGAATATTGAAACAACAGCTTTAGGTGCAGCTTACTTAGCAGGATTATATACTGGTTATTGGAAAGATATAGACGAAATTAAAGCAAACTTTAAAATTGAAAAAACATATTATCCAAATATGGAAATTAGTAAAAGTGAAGATTTATATTACGGTTGGCAACAAGCAGTTAAGTCTACACAAGTTTTTAAAAAACAAAAATGATAACAAAAAAAGACTTAAATAATAAAGTCTTTTTTTTGTTATTATTCTGCTTCTTTATATAAATATAGTGAATTGTTAGTAATATCTCTTTTACCAACTGGTTGAATATTATTATATTTATAATATAATTTTGTTGCTGATAAATATAAAAACTTTTGATCTAATTCTTCTTCTTTTAATGTTTTAAAAGGAATTGTTTTAATATATTTAATATTAGGAAAATTTTGAATTAGTTTAAAAATAATATTTGCTGAATAATGTTCTCTTACTGATCCAATCATTATTATTTCCCTATTTTCAGATTCAGATACTATTTTATTATTATAATTTAATAAATAATTATCAATATCCTTTAGGATATTAATATCATCCATATTTAAATCTATTGCTATTATTCTATTTGTATAAAATTTTGTATCACTTGAATTTCTATTAGATTTATATTCTTCAATAATTGTTTTCTTTTTAGTAATCGTTATAAAAATATTATAAAAAATACTTTCACGCTGATGAATTGATTTTCTTTTCTTTTCATGATAAATCTTTTTAAATTCTTTATAATTATATAAATATTTCTTATTAATTAAATTCCTTGTATATATATTATAACTTTTAATTTTACTCATGCATCTATAATAAAAAAACAATTGAAAATATTCTGTTTTTAATAAATTATCTGAATTATCTAAATCTAATTTATCCATTAATATTAATATTTCATAATTTAAATAAGATTGATTTTTTTCAATAACACTTGGATATATTATAATATTCAGATCATATAACAAATTATTTTTTATTAAATTATGAATTAGAAAACCTTTTTTCAAATAAAAATCTTCTTTTTCTTTATATTCAGTTTCATATATTGGATAAAAAAAATTATAATTATATTTTTTTAACATTTGAGCAACATAATCTTTATTCTCATCATGAATCCAATACTGTACTAATATAGTGTAAATTATATTTATATTATATCTATACTTATAATCTTTAAATATCTTTTTAATTGAAACTTTAAAATGATCATCAATTGGACTTTCATAGTTCAAAAGAACATCATTATTTAATATTTCAAATAATAAGTATGAATACATCACCATATAATCTGAATCAAATATTTTTAATCCATTTTCTTTTTCTAATTTTAAAATTGTATTATTTATTTCATTATCTATTTTAGTAAAATCTAATTCAATATTATTAACATTGAAAAATTCTTTAATAATTTCTTTTCTTTCTGAAAAAACACAAACTCTAGTTAAATATGTAACAAAAAAGTTTAACCTTTCATTTTCATTTAATTGTGGTGCTTTCTTTCCAGAAATTTCTATAACTCTTTTATTTAAAATATATTTTGTAATCATATTTTTTTCAGCAATTTTATATATATCATTTGTTCCATAAGAAATCATATATGCTATTTTAAAATTATCTTCTTCAAGTGCTATAAATTGTTGAAATAATAATTCATAAAAATGTTTTTTACTTTTATTTGTTTTTAAAAGTATTGAACCATCAGAAAATTTTTCAATTATATAATCTGGTTTTAATTTCCAACTTAAACTATTTAATACTTGAGTTATTTCTGTCCTTGTTAAATTTTTAAAAAAATTTATTTGTTTATAGACTGTTTTTTCATTTAATCTAAGTGAATTTAAAATGTAAAATTCTTTTTTATTTAATTGTACTTCCATAATAACCACCCTTATTTAATTCTTTTTTCAATATCTGAAAACAAATTATTATTATCATCAAATTTATACTGTTTAAAAGACATTTTAACAACCTTATCAATTATATAATTTATATTATCATTTTGATTTAATAAATATAAGTAATTATTTTTTGAAAATTTATTTGTAATTTCTTCTTGATGATCATTAACATGCTCAGCATATTTTTTTTTCCTTGGCATTACTATTAATTTTTTCTGATGTTTTAATGCAAGTATAATAGTAGCAATTCCACCGTGTGAAATTATTATATCATTTTCTATAATAAACTGCTCAATATTATCATGAAATTCGAAAACTTTAATATCTTTATTTAATTTCAATTTACTATAACCTTTTTGAACTGTAATATTAGCATTTTCAATTTTATTTGCATGATTAAGTAAACGTTTAAAATTATGCTCTTGTGTACCAACTGTAAAAAAAATATTAATCAATATAATCCCCCTAAATAAATACTATTTTTATAAACATTTAGTAATTCCTTATGCTGAACATATGTTATATCAATAAATCTTGATGCTAATTTATATGATAATGATTTACTATAAACTTTAGCAAAACTTTCTATATATATAGTTTTAATATTGAATATCCATCCAATAATGAAAAACATAACACATACATGTGCTCCTGTTGATATAATGGTTGTTGGTTTTTCTTTTAATAATATATAAAATGTTAGGTATAAATTCTTAATAAATACAAATATATATTTAAAAAGATTTTTTCTACTTCCATTATTTAAATAATAGTCTATTTTATCATGTTTATTATTTAAAGGGCTTGTTTCAGTGACGACAATAAAATTATTAATACTTAATTTATTAATTAATATTTTTAATTCAGAATAATGTCCACCTGATGAAGAAACAAACAAAATTTTACTCATATTATCCTCTCGTTAAAAAAAAACTAATGTATATAATTATTAATAATATTGATGGAAATACATTGTAGATTTTATTATTAATTTTAAATCTCAGTGTAACTAAATATATACTTGTAAATATTATACCAATTATTATTAAACCAAGTACAATATTATTTAAATATTCTAATAATGACGTTGGATATATTATATCAAGTATTGCTAAGATTAATAAATTAAATGCATTAGATCCAAGTACACTTGAGGCAGCTATTGTATAACTTCTATTTTTAATTAGTGAAAAACAACTACTAAGCTCTGGAAGTGATGTTGCAATCCCTATGAATAAAGCGCCAACAATAACTGAGTTCAATCCAGTTTGAATGACAATCAAACTAGCATTTTTAGCTAATAAAATAGCTGCTATTGTAATTATAATACTTAATAAAATAAAGTTTCTAATAATTTTATTTACATTGTATAAGTTATCACTATTATTATTTTCTATAACTTCTTCACTTTGATTATTTGTTGTTTTTATTAAAAACAAGTAAGAGATGATAATTATGATTGATGTAAAAGCTATTCTACCTAATATTATAATACTATCAACAATCACGAAATTTAATAGTAATGCAATGTACATAACTAAAACAAAAAAATTTATCTTGTTAACACTTTTATCAACTTGATATATAAACAATTGTTTAATAAATATTATATTTAAAAATGCTAATATTAATAAATTAAAAGCATTTGAACCTAATATATTACCAAGTACCATTTCTTCTTGTCCAATGAATAATGATGTAAGACCTGTTATTAATTCAGGAAGAGATGTTGCAAATGCTAAAATAATTCCAATTATTGCAGCATTTATCTTAGTACTTCTTTCTAACTTTTCAGCCTCTTTAGAGAGTTTAACAGATGAAATCACAACAATCATAGAAATAATTATAAAATTAATAAAAATCATTTTTCTCCTATTGTTTCATTTTTCAATGATCTTGTTTTAATTAAATTAATAATTACTTGATTAATATCTTCTTTACAAATTAAAATTTTATATATACTTCTAATGATAGGTGACTCTAATTGATATTTTTCAACTAACTGATACATTGCTTCAATTGAATTTAATCCCTCAACAACCATTTTTATTTGATTAAGTGCCTCTTCATGTTCAATTCCTTGTCCAATTAAGTCTCCAAATTTTCTATTCCTTGAATGTTTACTATTTGCAGTTACAATTAAATCTCCTAGTCCTGTTAAACCATAAAAAGTATCTTTTTTTGCACCTTCAAGTATACCAATTACCATAAGTTCTTGTAGACCTCTAGTTAACAGTGCTGCTTTTGTATTATCACCGAGCATTGGGTGTGAGTCACAGACACCAGCAGCAATTGCTAAAACATTTTTCCCGGCCCCTAATATTTCAACACCAATTATATCACTTTGGGTATACACTCTTAAATAATCATTATTAAACATTTTTTGAACAACACATGCTAACTTATCATTTAAAGAAGTTGAAACAATTGTAGTTATTTTTTTTAAGGCTAATTCTTCAGCATGAGTAGGACCAGATAAAATAACAATATCATCTTTAAAATTAAGTTCTTTTAATATATCATAACCACTTTTCAATGTTTTGGCATCTAATCCTTTTGTACAAATAATTTGAATCTTATTATCAAAATTTAGTTCTTTAATTTGTAAGGCAATACCTTTAAAAGCAGTTGATGGAATTACATATACAATTGCTTGATAATCTTCTATTTCACTTAAGTTATTTGTTATATAAATTGATTTATCAATTTCCTTACTTATATCTTGTTTATATTTTAATTTTTCTAACCCTATTATGCTATGTGACCATAATAAAACTTGATGATGATTTTCAATTAATAAATTAGCTATTGCTGTTCCAAAAGAACCGGCACCCAATATTGCTACTTTCATTCTTTCTCCTTAAATATACTATGTTCCAAATATGATTTATGTAAATCATCACTATTAACATGTGTATAAATTTCTGTAGTTGATATATCACTATGACCAAGGATCATTTGAATCATTCTTAAATCAGCCCCACTATTAATCATATGTGTTGCAATGCTGTGGCGAAATATATGTGGTGATACATTATTTAAACCAATTAACTTTGTTGTTTTTTTTACAATATAATAAAATGATTGTCTTGAAATTGGTTCACCATTTTTATTGATAAATAAATAATCAGTTGGATCATTTAATAGCTTAACTCTAATCTTAAATAAATATAATTTCAATGATTTAAGTGCTTGTTCATTTAAAATAACTATTCTTTCTTTATTTCCTTTACCGACAACATTAATAATTTTATTATCTATATTCAGATTATTAATCTTAATATTAACTAGCTCAGATACTCTCATTCCTGTACTGTATATAACTTCAAACATTGCTTTGTTCCTTATATCAATTGGGGTAATATCTTCTAAAGAATCCATTAGTCTTGTAATCTCTTGCTGTGATAAGAAGTTAGGTAATTTAGTTACTTTTTTATTTAATTTTAATAAATCTATATATTTATTAAAGCCATATCCATTAATTAATAAATATTTATTAAAACTTTTGATTGCTGATACTTTTCTTAATTTAGAAGACTGTTTATATGAAGATAAATATTGTAAATACATATCAATTTCTTCTTTTGTTATATCATATAATTCTTTTTTAAAAAATTTATTAAATTGCATTAAATCAGATTGATATGCTTTTTTTGTTTCAATACTAACATTTTTTTCAATTACTAAATATTCTAAAAAATTAAAAATTAATATATCATTCATAATACCTTCTTTAATTACATAATATATTTATTAAGTTTATATATTTTTCTGATACAATGTGCATATATTGATTAAAATCTTTAGTCGCATTACCATTTGCATTATCTGATATTCCTCTAATGATATATGTATCAATTAAATAAGCTTGTCCACATTGGACTAAAGCTGTTGCTTCCATCTCAATGCATTTACAGTTATTAAATTCTTTAATGATGGCTTCTTTTTTAACTTGATCATCAATAAAACTATCTCCAGTTAAAACTGTTCCAATTGACCAATTGTGATCAATATTTTTAATTATATTTTCAATATATGATATGTTATTAATTTTAAAGTATTTTTCTTTGCCAGGAAGTTGTCCATATTCATAACCAAAAGATGTAACATCAACATCATGATATGCAACGTAGTCTGCAACAACTAAGTCTCCTATTTCCAACTTATTATCTAAAGATCCACTTGTTCCAATATTAATAATTTTATTAACTTGATATTTTTGTAAAAATAAAGTTAAAGATATAACAGATGAAACTTTACCAATTCCTAAACTTAATATATATATTTTGGTCTCATTATCAGAATATTGATATAAATTCAAATTATTAATGCTATCAATCACTTTCAATTGAAAGTGATTGACTATTTGATTGATTTCCTCTTGCATTGCACTAGCAATTAATATATTATTCATTGTAATTTTATTAATTAATTTCTAATATCTTTAGTTTAATTAAACCTTGTGGAATTTCTATTTCAACTTTATCTCCAACTTTTTTACCAAATAATCCTCGTGCAATTGGTGTTGATGTTGAAATAGATGGCTTATCTTCACTAAGAGGATTAGCCCCAACACCAGTAATCATATATTCTGATTGAACTTTAGATTCAATATCTTCATATTTAACAATTGTTCCTAGTGCCACTACATCACTATTTATATGTTCTTTAATAATTTGTGCATTAAAAACAACTGCTTCTAATTCTTTTATTTTAGCCTCAACAAAAGCTTGCTCTTCTCTTGCTGAATCATATTCTGAATTTTCTGATAAATCACCAAAAGATTTTGCTTCCTTAATTCTCTCAACTATTTCAGATCTTTTTGTGTGAATATAATAGTTATATTCTTCTTTAACCTTATCTAATTGTTGTTTCGTTATAAAAATGTCATTATTCATTTTTTTCTCCTTATTGCTTCTTTATATAAACTATCACTTATTAATTTGATTGCAAAATCATTTTCTTCACCTGGAATGATAATATTTGCATTGTTTTTTGATGGTAAAATATATTTTAAATACATTGGTTTTACAGTTTTCAAATATTGGTTAGTAATTGATTTGAATTTTCTTTCTCGTTCTAACATATCTCTATTTATTCTTCTAATTAAACATTCATCAATATCTAATTCAACATAAATTTTTAAATCTAAATATTGTAATAATTGTTCAAATTCTAAAACCAATATTCCTTCTACTATTATAACATCTACTGGTTTAATTTCCAATGATTTTTTACTTCTTGTTAATGTTTTAAAATCATAAGTTGGAATAGTAACAGCTTTATCTTCTTTTAATTGTTTAATATCTTTTAATAAAAGTTCTTTATCAAATGCTTTAGGATGATCATAATTAACAGCTATTCTCTGGTCCATTGATAATTCTTCTTGATCTTTATAATAATTATCATAAGGAATTATATTTACATTTAATTTTTCAGATAAATTATTTTTAATCTTTGATGCCATTTCTGTTTTTCCACTTCCTGAAGCACCTGCTATTCCAATTATATATGTCATTTTACTGCCTTTCTCATCAACCAATCTTTTTGAAGTTTATTATCGACTTTTATATATACATTTGTTAAAGGTTGATTAACTCTTTGAACTGGATTCATATCAAGATCATACATTTGTTCAATTACTATTTCAATTAAATCATTTTCTGGACCAAAAAACTCAACAGAACTTCCAATTGAAAAATGATTTCTTTGTTCAACTAAAGCTAATTTAGTATCTTCATTATAATCTAGAACATAACCACAGTATTCATGAGTGTTTCTTTGATACTGGTTACCAAACAATTGCCCTTTCTTTGATAAGTCAGAAATCATTGCACCAGTATATGTTTCTCTAGATTCAGCTTTTTGAAGCTCTAATTCCCACTTGGGATTTACTTGATAATTATCCGGGTCTTTTAAATACAAATCAATTGCTTGACGATATATTTTAGTAACTGTTGCTAAGTAGTGAAATGATTTCATTCTCCCCTCAACTTTTAATGAATCAACACCAATTTCAATCAATTTAGGAATTTCTCTTAAAGCATTCATATCTTTTGCACTCATATTGAATTTAACTTCTTCTTGATCAAGTTCAACTGCTATATATTGATCATCTTCTTTATACATCAGTTCATACTCCCAACGACAACTTTGAGAACAACCCCCACGGTTACTATCTCTCATTGTCATGTGATTAGACATTGTACATCTTCCTGAATACGATGAACAAACTGCTCCATGAATAAAGACTTCTATCTCAACACTTACTCCATTAGTAGTTTCTTTAATTTCCTCTAATGACAATTCACGTGCAAGTACTACACGGTGAGCACCAAGATTTTTATAATATTCAACTGCATATTTATTTGCTGCTGATTGTTGCGTTGAAATATGAATTTCAATTTTAGGTGCAACTTTTTGACATATTTCTATATATCCAGGGTCAGATACAATAATTCCTTTAACACCTGCATCTTCTAAATCTTTTACAAATTCAGCAAATCCTTTATAATTATTATCGTGTGCATAAATATTTGTTGTTACATAAATATCAGCATTATAAGTCTTAGCAAATTCAACACCTTCTTTAATGTCTTGGATTGTAAAATTATCCGAGTTAGAACGAAGTCCAAATTCAATTCCACCAATAAATACTGCATCTGCTCCATACATACATGCTATTTTTAATTTTTGTAAATTACCAGCAGGACATAATAATTCAGGTTTTTTCATATAATCTCCTTAATATATTGTTTCTTTATAAAAGAATCCAGTTGAAAACTTTTTCTGTGGGTTATTTGTTTTAATTTCATTTAAGAAATCATTTTTATTATCTTGATATTTATTAGGGTTCTCAATTAAAAGCTTATATGCAATCAAATATGTAGCAATAATATCATTATAATTACTTTCAGTATAACCAAATCCATCTATCTTTAAACCATCTATTAATTCAATATTTATTTTATCTAAATAATTAACCATACACAAATCATTTGAAGATAATATATGAGTACCTTGTTCATTTTCAATTATTGGATAATATACTTTTCTTTCAGAATCAAAAAGAAAATAATCTTTTTGTTCAATATCTTTTTTTTGAAATTCTAAATAGTTATTTAATAATTTTCTAACTGATTGATACATATATAAATGACCATGTAAATAAATAGATATTTGACTTTTTTTATTTTCAGCAATATGATGTATTTCATCAAGTGTTATTTCTTTAGCTAATTCTATACTTTGACATTCATTATCAAATGCAAATTTCGAAAATGATGTGTTTGTAATTGTAGTTTCTGTTATATATTCAAGTAATAAATTTAGATTTTTAGATTTAACAATTGATAATACAGCTAAGTCAGAAAAAGTTACTCCATCAACACCATTATCATCAAGTTCTTTTAAAAAAAATTCTAATGAATTTAAATCTCTATTATGCATTATTTTATTTACATTAACAAATAATTTTACATTATTTATACTAGTTAATTCAGCAGTTTTTTTGATTTGACTTAAATTAAATTCTCCAATATGTCTTAAACTATATTTATTTCCACCAATTACTAATCTATTCATTTGACTGTGGTAGTTAGTAACTAAGAACTTCGCATGTTCATAATTAAATGCTGTTAAAATAAATTTTTTTTCCATTTTATACCTTTCTCTTTAAAATTCCAATTCCATCACCTTCAGGAATGATTTTAAACTCATAATTATCTAATTGTTTTATTTGATTAATAAAATTTTCAAGTTTCCTTACAAGTGCTCGAATATTACGTGAATGGTTACTCACAGCATCTGAAAAAACTAATCCATGAAAATTTAAGTTATCAAAAATCATAATACCATCTTTTTTTAAATTATCAATATAATGATTAAAAAAATTATAGTATTGTGCTTTTGCTCCATCAATATATATACAGTCATATTTCTTATCATTATCTATATTAATTTTTAATGCATCACCTAAAATTACATTTATTCTATTATCTAAATTAAATTTATTAACATTTGTTTTAGCAATATTATATAAGTCAATATTTCTTTCTATTGTATCGACATAACATTTCTCTTTTAAGCTGAAATTAATTGCTGAATATCCAATTGCTGTACCAATTTCTAATATAGTATTAATATGATGTTCTTTAATTAATTTAATGATGATTTCTAATCCTTCTTTTTCAATTATTGGAATTTTGTTTTCAACTGCATAGTTTTCTAATTCAATTAATTTGTGCATTATTAATTAATTGATCAATTTCTAAATGAATTTTTTCAATATCAATCTTATTTTCAGATGAATAAAAGTATATTATTTGATCATCTAATATATTCATTTCTTTCTTGATTAAAGCCTTTTGCTTATCTCTAGCAGTTATTTTTATTTTATCAACTTTTGTACAAATTATTAAAACTTGAATTTGATAATATCTCAGAAAATCGAACATTATTAAATCATCTTTAGTTGGTCCAACTTTAAAATCAATTAATAGTATTGCAAAAACAAGATTATTTCTTTTTGTTAAATATTCTTCTATCATATTTCCAAATTCAACTCTTTTTTGTTTACTAACTTTTGCATATCCATATCCAGGAACATCGACTAAAGATATATCTTTATTTACTTTGTAAAAATTAAGAGTCTGAGTCTTACCAGGATTAGATGAGATATAAGCTAACTTTTTTCTTTTACATAATTTATTAATAAACGTCGATTTCCCAACATTAGAACGACCTAAAAGAACAATTTCTTTTAGGTCATGTTGAGGATAAAATTTTTCTTCTACACATATTGTTAGTAATTCTGGATTATTAATTTCCATTTTTCATTATCCTTTTTGGTTTTTCTTGTCCTAATACAGACTTTTTAGTAATCTTAATTTGTTTAAGGCCATCTGTTGTTGGTATTTCATACATTAAATCTAAAACCATAGTTTCAATTATAGAATTCAATCCACGAGCACCAGTATTTTTATCGATTGCTATTTCAGCTATTTTATCAATGGCTGCTTTATCAAATGATAATTTTACATTATCCATTTCAAATAATTTTTGATATTGTTTGACTAATGAATTTTTAGGTTCAGTTAATATAAATGCTAAATCTTTTTCATCTAATGGTTTTAAAGGAGCAATGTTGGAAATTCTACCAACAAATTCAGGTATTAATCCATAATCAATTATATCATCATGAATAATATTGTTTAAAACATTATCAACTAATACTTTATTATTTTCACCTTTTGTATCAAAACCAATATTATTACCTTTGTGTCTTTTTTTAATTATTTCTTCCATACCTGGGAATGCTCCCCCAACAATAAATAATATGTTACTTGTATTAACTTTAATCATTTCTTGATTAGGGTTTTTTCTTCCTAAACTTTCAGGAACAGCGGCTTCTGTTCCTTCCATTATTTTAAGTAAAGCTTGTTGGACACCTTCACCAGAAACATCACGTGTAATACTTACTCCACTTGATCTTTTAGCTATTTTATCAATTTCATCAATATAAATAATTCCTTTTTCTGCAAGAGCAACATCACCTTTGGCATTGTCAATAAGTCTTGTTAAAATAGTCTCAACATCATCTCCAACATAACCGGCTTCTGTAAGTGAAGTTGCATCAGCAATCGCAAATGGTAAATTCAATGTTTTTGCTAAAGTCTTAGCAAGCAAAGTTTTACCAACACCTGTCGATCCTAGTAATAGAACATTATTTTTATCTAATTCAATTTCATTATCTTTATTATTATTAATTAATCTTTTATAATGATTATAAACAGCAACAGATAAAACTTTTTTAGCTTTATCTTGACCAATAACATGTTTATCTAATTCTAACTTCAATAAATTAGGTTTCATAATATTAAAGTTATCTATTAATTTATCTTCAGTTTTATTATTTTCTGCTGTTAAAACATTATAGGCATTATCAATACATATATCACATATAAATACTTGTGGTCCTGCCACTAAATGTTTAACTTCTTCTTGCTTTCTTCCACAGAATTCACAAAAATTAAGATTATTAACACTCATTTTACTCCTTATTATCCAATAATTTTATTGTAGGCTTTTTGATAATTTATTTCATTAATAATTTTATCTTCTCCACCAATCATTTCAATTACTTTATCTTCTTCTAAGTTATATACTTCAGAAAATTCTGATACTTTTTTAGCTATTTCATCTTTAGATACTTTTTCTTCAATTGTTTTCATAACTGTTGATATAATTAACATTTCTTCAACTTTTCTTTTTGATTCTTTATCAATATCAGCACGCAATTGTTCTTCATTCATACCTAACATAGACATGTAAGTTTCAAAATCAATTCCTTGCGTACTAATTTGTTTTTTAAAGTTTTCAATTGTTATGTCTGTTTCTTGCTTGATCATTGCTTTTGGTACAGTAAAATTGCAATCTTCAATAATTGCTGTAAAAATTTGACGATTATAGTCATTTAATACTTCAGAATCTTTTTTAGTTTTTAAATCTTTTTTAATAACTTTTTTAAATTCATCTTCAGTTTTCACATCATATTCTAATTCTTTTAATAATTCTTCAGTAATTGCTGGAACCATCAATGTTTTAATTTCATGAATTTTACACTTAAAGATTGCCTCTTTACCTTTTAAATTTTCAGCATGATAATCATCTGGGAAATTAACTTTAACATCTTTATCATCACCAGCTGACATTCCAATTAATTGTTCTTCAAATCCTGGAATAAAACTATTTGATCCAATTACAAGTTCATGATTTTCAGCTTTTCCACCATCAAATGCAACACCATCAATAAACCCTTCAAAATCAAAAATTACTGTATCATTATTTTCAACAGTTCCTTCTGTTTTTAAATCATATGTTGATTTATCTTTTAAAAGTATACTTATTTCAGCATCAATATCAGCTGCAGTTACAGTTGACTTTCCTTTTTTAATTCCTTTTTTAATTAATTCATAATCACCAACTTCAATTTCTGGCATTAATTCAACAGTTCCAGAAACTTCTAATCCTTCGGATGAAATTTTTGCATTCATCCAATCAAATTCAGGAGATGCTACAACATCTAATTCATTTTTAGTAATTAGTTTTGGATAAACATCATTTAAAGCTAAATCTGATGCAGTTGGATATAAGCTTTCTTCACCATATTTTTTCATGAAAATTGCTTTAGGCATTTTTCCTTTTCTAAATCCTGATGCTTCTACCTTTTGTACTTCTTGATTAAATGCTTCTTCAAGATGTTTTGCAAATTCCTTACCTGTTAATGATATAAATATATCTGCTTTTGCGTTCTCTATCTTTTCTACTTTTAATTTCATATTTCCTCCATTAATTATTTAGTAATGCCATTTCAATTAATATTAATTCATCTTGAACATCTTGTTCTTGTAAATTAAATACCTTCTCTATTATAACATTAAATTGACTTTTAAAATTGTTATTACTAATAAAATATAAAAAAGCACAAATTATTGTATCTTTACTTTTTTTAGTTGGGATTAAAATGGGAAATGTTCTGGCGTACAGAAATTCAAATTTTTCCTCAGCTTCTTGTAAAAACTTACTATCTAATTGTTGACTTTTGTATAATCGATTAAACTTTTCTTTAATATCATTTTGTGTATTTCTTTCAAATATATTTTTTAGCTCTGATATATAACCAGTATACTCATCAGTTTCATTGGCTAAATAATGAACTTTCACATTGCCAATTACTTTATGTGTATACAGCTTATAAAATGCATAAAGAATTTGATTTTTAATTGCAAATGGTACATATTCATTAATTAAAATACTTTTATACATTTTACTTTTTAATAAATAAAGATATAAAGGTATATCAGATTCATTTGTGTTTAATATTTTGAAGATGGATTCAACTAAAGAAAATATTTTCTTTTGATCTTCCACTAATGCATCGTTAATTTGTTTTGCTATTTCATAATACTCTTGAATTAATGTTTTAAATTGATGATCTAATTTTTCAATTGATACACCTTTTTCATAATATTCAATAAAGAAATCATGTTCCAAACTGTTAAATGGTAAGAAACTTAAGAATGCTGATTTTGTTTTATCATTTGGTTTAATAACATCTAAAAATTCTTTTACTTCTTGATCAATTATATCTATACTAGATTCAGACTCTTTCTCAGAACTGTCTTTACCATTTTTTAATTGATTATATACACCAACAATAACTTTTCTAAACTCATCATTAAGATCTTTTTTAGCAAGCATTTTCTCACACTTATCAATTGCTTGATCAACACGATTGGTATTTGAAAAAATTATTATATAAGCATAATTAAGCATATTTTGATCAATATCTTTTTTAAACTTAACAGAAAAATTAAGTAATTTTTCTACTCGGTTATATTCATATTTTTCTAACAATGAGAATGCATTAAAATATGAATCATCTACTATTTTTTTAATAACTATTATTTTATTCATAATTTCCTTTAAAAATTTTTATTAAATCATTTTTGATTTTTTTTGAATCATGCCTTATGTGTCCATCACTTGATATTTTCAAATATTTATTAACTATTATTTTTATTTTATCTTGATTTATATTTTGCAAATCTAAATTAACTATCTTTGCTTCTTCTTCAATATAATCATTTATAATTTTTTGATCAATTTCAATATCATTATTATTTACAAGTACATAATCTATAATATCTTCTTCAAAATATTGATTAATTGCATTAATATGATCTGATACTTTAAAGTTATCTGTTTCACCTTTTTCAGTCATAATATTATTAATATAAATGATTTTTGCTTTTAATTTTGGTAATATATCTAACATATTATCAAATACAAGATTTGATATTATTGATGTGAACAATGATCCTGTGGATAAAACAATGAAATCTGCTTCTATTAATGTATCAATTATTTTTTTAGAAGCTAATTCATGATTTTTATAAAATATTTTTTTAATTTTACTGTTATACTTTACAATTTCTCTTTCTCCTTCAATTACTTGACCATCTTCCATTAAAGCACTAATATGAACAGATTTATTGCTTATAGGATATATTTTTTTTGTAACATTTAACATTTGACAATATTTATCAACTGCTATTTCAAAGTCTTGTTCAATGTTTGTTAATGCAGTTATAATTAGATTTCCAATTGTATGATATTCAATGTTTTCATCAAATCGATAATTCATTAATTCTTCAATGTTTTCATCATTTGATAAAGCAATGATTGCACGTCTTAAATCACCCACTGCAGGTATATCATAATAATTTCTTATTTTACCTGTAGAACCACCATTATCAGATGTTGTAACAACTACTGTTAAATCAACCTCTAAATCTTTTAAACTTTCTAACAAATAAGTTAATCCTGTTCCTCCACCAAACATTATTACTTTTTTCATTTTCATCTCCATTTATAAATAAAACAAAAAGCAACCTAATGGTTGCTTATTTGAATTTATTTTAAACATTATGCTACGTTATTATCTTTTTCTAACGCCAGCAGCTTGTTTACCTTTTTCATTTTCAATAATATCGAAGTCAACCTCTTCGCCTTCTTCTAAACTTTTGTATCCATCACTTTCAATACTTGAAAAATGAACAAAGTAATCATTATTTTCTGAATCTGTTAAGAATCCATAACCTTTTTGGTTATCAAACCATTTTACTGTACCTATCATTAGTACTCCTTTTCGTGTTATTTATGTATAAAATAATTCTCATCACAAATGTTCATAAGTAATAATAACATCCTATCGAAAACCACTTTGATCCCAATTACATTTATACTAATTATATTATAACATATTATTTAAAATAAATCAATTTATTATACATAAATATAATGATTATTATTTTAAAACACCATACGTTAATACTTCAATTGTTTTAAAACATTCTAATATTTCATCTTTATCTATATTCTTAATTTTTTCAATTATATTATCAAACTCTAACTCTTCTCCATTAACATAATTATTATTTACAATATTATTTTGTAGACCAAATGAATCACTATGCATTTTCAATTCAGATATATAATTTATTTTTGAACTTATAAATTCATCATCAAAATAACCAGCTTGTAATTTTTCAATGATTAAATTTATTTGTTTAAATATTTTATCAATGTTGTCAACATTAACACCACCATTAATCGTAATTAAATTTTTAGCTTGTACACTACTCCTAATATTATAACTATAGTTCATTTGTTCCCGAATTATCTTAAATAATTTTGATGAAACATCTCCACCCAAAATTGAATTGACAATAATCATATGACTACTACTTGGAACATTTATTTTTAATGGAATTGATATATAAGCTTGTTTTAATGATTTATTAATTACAATATTTTCAGTATTTTTAAATTCATTTATTTTAATATCAATTTCTCCATCATTTAAATCAATTGGTAAATCAAACTTTTCATAATTTGATGAAAATAAATATCCATTTGCATTTTTAATTTGATTAATAATGGGTTGTAAGTCATTAATCTTAACAACTTTTAAATATTCTTTTATTTCAGTAATTTTAATTTGATATGGATCTTCACTAATTGATTCAATTACTTCAAGTTTAATTGAATTCTGTCTACTTTCCAAATAACTATCAATAATTAATTTATACTCATCAAGAATTTGATTAAATGTTGCTTGCTCAATTTCTTTTGAAACTAGAAAATTATTAAAGACACTCGTAATTTGATCTTCAATTTTATTTGGTAAAAATTTTTCATTTATAAATTCAAGATTGTAACTTACTTTATTAAAATTTTGTACTTCAGATATTTTAATGAAAATTTTAGCATCATAACATGCAAGCATTTCAGATGTAAATTCTTTTTTTGTATAATACTCTGATGCTAAGTTCATTGCCATTGCAAATAATTGTAAATTCACACTATCATATTTACTTTTTTTTTCAATAAACTTAGCAACAATTAATTTTTTAGATTTAGATGTTTCATTAATAACACTATATTCATTATTGTTTTTCTTCATTTTTTTTCCTCTCTGGTATATGAATTATTTGTCGTGCCTTTGTTCCACATGCAGGGCCAACTACGCCTCCATCTTCTAATTGATCCATGATTGTATTAGCTCTATTAAATCCTATTTTTAGCTTTCTTTGTAACATTGATGTTGATGCACCTTTTTCATTCTCAAGTAAATCAATTGCATCCCAATAATATGCATCTTGTTCACTTATTTTATTTATATTTTCTAACGAATCAGAAAATTCTTTTTTATCTCTTTCACTTGTATCACTATTATTATCAATAATAAAATTAGTTATTTTTGTAATTTCTTCATCTGATAAATATGTTCCTTGTATTCTATTTAAAATATTTTTCCCATTTTCAGATAAAAGCATATCACCTTTACCTAGTAATTTTTCTGCGCCTTGTACATCTAAAATAGTTCTTGAATCAATTCCTGAAGACACACCAAAGGCGATTCTAGTCGGTATATTAGCTTTGATCAAACCAGTTATCACATCTGTTGATGGTCTTTGAGTTGCAACAATCAAATGGATTCCAGCAGCTCTAGCCATTTGTGCCAACCTTGCAATCGTTGTCTCAACTTGACTTGATGCAACCATCATTAAATCAGCCAACTCATCAATAATGACTACAATATATGGTAATTTTTTAAAATGAAGGTAATTATTATCTTTTATTTTCTTATTAAAACTTTCAATGTTCCTTGTATTAGTCTGAGCAAACATCTCATAACGCTCTTCCATTTCTAACACCATTTTATTTAAAACTATTGCAGCTTTTTTAGGTTCAGTTACTACCGGTGTTAATAAATGTGGTATTCCATTATAAGGCGTTAATTCAACTTTTTTCGGATCAATCATTATCATTTTGACTTCATCAGGACTAGCTTTTAATAAAATAGATACAATAATTGAATTAATACAAACAGATTTACCACTTCCCGTAGCACCCGCCACTAATAAATGTGGTGCTTTATCAAGGTCAAGAAAAATAGATTTACCTGTTATATCTTTACCTAAACCCACTTGCAATTTATGATTAACTTTATTAAATGGTGATTCTAAAACTTCTTTTAAACCAACCATCATTAATTTTTGATTGGGAATTTCAATCCCAACTGCAGCTTTACCTGGTATTGGTGCTTCAATCCTAACAGTTTCTGCTGCTAGTGCTAAGGCTAAATCATTTGAGAGTGAGGAAAATTTACTAACTTTAGTCCCCATTTCTGGTTCTAATTCATATTTTGTAATATTAGGACCAATCTTAATATTAGAAATATTAGCTTTTAAATTAAAACTTTTTAATGTTTTTTCCAATATATGGGCATTATCTTCTGCTAGTTTTTTTAAATCATTCATTTTTTCTGAATTATTTTCTAATTTATTTAATAAGTTAATATTCGGTAACTTATAATCAACTTGAAGATCTATATTATCAAAATTATTATTTTTTATTTCTTCATTCATTGTTTCAATTGAGAACATATTACTATTGATATCAGCTGTGTCTTTTTCAATGTAAACACCATATAATTCTTCAGCTGTTTTATCCTTATTATCAAATTCATTTTTATTTTCTTTTTTTCTTTTTTTATTCTTTTTTGGTTTTTTACTTTTTTTATTTGATATACTTATTAATTTATTCCAATTTAAATTAATTATAAATGTCAAACCAATTATAAATGTAGAAATTGAAATCAACCAAATACCAAAATTACCAAATAATGTAAATAAAGGTGTATATAAAATGTATCCTAATATACCACCATCAATGATATTTTTTATTGGTAATGATTGGTTAAACTTATCAAAAGAAACATTATTTTCTAAGATATTAAAATAATAATTATTAATTAATAAAAAAATAGAAAAAACTATTAATAAAAGACCCCATATTTTTTTTTGTTTATAAAAAATAAATTGTTTATTTAATATAGTTGTGATACTAATAACAATTAAAAATATATAAAGTAAATATGTTATATCACCAAAGAGATATAACATTATATTATTTATTATTTCACCAACCAGTCCGGCTTGAATTAAACCAAATGAAGCAATAACTAAAATTACACTAGATATCCATCTCTTAATATTTGATTCTTTTTTTTTTCTTCGACCCATTTCACTCCTACTTGAATTGTTTTTTAGATTGAACTTCAATTCTAACAGGTAATACTATTGGGTTTTTACCTATTTTACTGCTTAAATAACGACTAACTTTAATTTTTATTTTATTTACAAGCTCTCTCGGTTCAGTTGTTGCAAGAATTGTTTTTTCAACAATTTTCAAACAATTTTCTATAATAACTGGATCATCAAAAGAACTTAATCCTCCTGATATTAGTGAAGGTTTTTGAATTAAATCAGTTGTTCCTTTAGCAAATGGCATAACAATTAGTATGTATCCATTTTCTAATAATATTTCACGATCAGATAATATAATAGGGTTTGTTGTCTTAGAAGTATTTTCATTAATTAATTGATTAGTTAATTTCAATGTTTCTGTTACAATTGCATCATTATTGAAAAATTCTAATATATCACCATTTTTTAAAAATTTTATTTTATCTGTCTCATAACCGACTGAAAGCAATCCATCTCTCATATGAATAAATTTTCTATATTCACCTTTAATTGGGACAACATATTCTGGTTCAAATAAATTAACCATCATTTTTATATCATCAATATTCGCATGTGATGAAGGATTTATTTTAGTTTCAGTAATATTAGCACCTGCTATAACAATACTATCTACTACCCTTTGAGCTAGAGCTTCTGTCTCATCTGTTGGCTTTGAAGCTATTAAAATATCATCTGTACTTTTCATTTTAATAATATTATGACTTTTTTTAGCCATTTTATCTAATTCTAAAAATGGATCTTCATAAAGTCCAGCAACAACAATTATTAATTGATTATCTTCATATTTACTAATTTCTTGAACACGGATAAATAATTCTCTTACATGTTCAACATATCCATATTCTTTAGCAATATTTAAATAATTTAATAAATCTCTACCTATTATTACAATTTTTCTTTTATACTCTTGGGCAAGATTCATAATATTATTTAGTCCTGTTAAATTTGATGAATATAAACTAATTATTTTACGACCATCATTTTTTTCCATAAATCTTTTAAAAGGTTTCATATAATCTACAGAATTAATTTCATCATCAACTGCAAGACTTTCTGTTAATAATAATTTAATATTATAATCATTTGATAATTTTACAATTTTTTTAATATCAGTACGCGCAAATTTAGATGTTGTTTGATTAAAGTTATAATCAGTAACATAAACAATTGCATCTTTACAATGATTAATTAAATATCCTAAATTACCAAATACAGCATGTGATAAAGAAAATGATTCAATATTTAATTTACCACAATTTACAACACTATTATATTTCATGATATTTAATAAGTGATGTTTATCTTTGGGTACATTTGCCTTTAAAAATGAAATTGTATAATTACTCCCATATACACCTACTTCTATTTCTTTTAATAAATATGTTAATGATCCCATTTGGTCAAAATGTCCATGTGATATAAATATCCCACGAATCTTATCTTTTCTTTCAATTAAATAATTAAAATCAGGGATTACATAATCAATTCCTAAAATACGATTAGAAAAATTAGAAATACCTGCATCTAAAACTATTAAATCATCATTTGTTTCAATTATATATAAATTCTTACCATTTTCTTCTAACCCACCAAGGGCTAAAACTTTAAAATTACTATCCATTAAACTCCTTATTTTTTTAAAAATTTTGACTTTAAATATATTATAACACTTTTTATTATTTTATTATTTTATTATCAAACATTAATTTATACTTTCATCAAAAGAAAATAAGTCAATTAATTCTTCTTTACTTAAATCATGAATTAATTTACTGTCAATATCTAAAACGTTATCTGTCAAATTATTTTTTTTCCTTTGTAATTTATAGATTTTTTCTTCAATTGTATTTTTAGTTATTAATTTATTAACTTGTACTACTTTTTTTTGTCCAATTCTATGAACACGATCTGAAGCTTGGTTTTCAACAGAAGGATTCCACCATGGATCTAAGTGGATAACAGTACTTGCCCCTGTTAAGTTTAGTCCTACCCCACCAGCTTTTAAACTTATTAAAAAGACATCAATATCAGAATTATTAAATTCATCAACTAATTTTATTCTATTTTTAGAACTTGTTTTACCATCTAAATAACTAAAATTAATATCATTTTCAACAAGTGACTCTTTAACTATACTTAAAAATGATACAAACTGAGAAAAGACTAGTATTCTGTTTCCATTTTCTTTATTTTCTTCAATTAGTTCAATTAATAAATCAAGTTTACCACTATCTCCTGTATAAGTTTCTGATACTAATTTTGGATGACAAGTAATTTGTCTTAATCTCATAAGTAGTTTAAGTACGTGTAATTGAGATTCTTTATAATCATTTTCATCAAATAAATCAATTACTTCATTTTGATATTCACCAACATACTGTTTATATATTTCTTTTTGTTTTTGTGTTAATTCACAATATACCGGTGTTTCAATTTTTTCTGGTAAATCTTTTAAGTATTCTTTTTTTGTTCTTCTTAATAAGAAAGGATTTATTTGATATTTCAATAAGTCATAATCATTTCGATCAATATAATTTTTTTTAAATTTTTGTTTACTTAATAAATATTTTGGTAAGCAATAATCAAAAATAGACCATAAATCTAATACATTATTTTCAATTGGCGTTCCAGTTAATGCAAGTTTAAAATTTGCATCAATCTTTTTTACTGCTTTACTTATTTTTATTGTTGGATTTTTTATATGTTGTGCTTCATCTATAATAACAACATCAAATTTATTTTTATAATAATCAATATCAAGTCTTAACATATTATAAGATGTAATTTTAATTTCTTTATTACCTTTAGAAATAATTTTTAATCTATTTTCTTTATTACCATTAATAATTTGAAAGTCCATTTTAGGAAAAAATCTTTTAATTTCTTCACCCCAGTTATAGATAAGTGCTTTAGGAACTACTATTAAAACATTTAAATTAGGATTTTCTGATAAGAAAGTTAATACTTGTAAAGTTTTTCCTAATCCCATTTCATCACCTAATAAACCACCTAAATTAAATTCATATAATGATTGAATCCAGTTAATACCTTGAACTTGATAATCACGAAGTTTAACATTTTCCAAACTATATTCTTTTTGATTAATATTATTTAATTTATCTAAGTAAAAATCTAATTCTTTTTCAATTGATATATTTGTAAAATATTTCTCAATAATATTTTTTAAACCAAATAATCGATATAAAGGAATTAAATTACTTCCCTCTTTCCATTCGCTTTCAATTAAATGTAAAATTTTAATTTGCTCAACTAAATCATTATCATCAAGTGATAAATAATTTCCATTTTTTATAATATGGAATTTTTCTTCACTTTCAATACTTTTAATAATATTTGATAAATCTTCTTTTTCAAATGTTTTAATATCATAATTAATTTCAAAAAAACTATTATCTTCTTTAAAATCCAAATCAATTGATATTAATGAATTTTTTGAATTAATTATTTTACCGCTTAAACTATCATTTACATTAACAGTTGCAAGTTCTTTAAGTTGTTTTATTTTATATTTAAATAAATCATAAATATATTTATTATTATCAGCTTCAATATATCCTAACTCTGTTTGATTTGTTGGGTGTAATTTATTTTTACTCGGATTTAATATATCTAATATTGAATTTTCAACTTCTACTTGATGTTCAACAAGTTGTAAAGTTTTATTATTAGTAAATAAATCATATCCATACTGAATTTCTCCATATATAAATGCTAAATCAATTCTGACTTTATTACTATCAATTTTAGAAATATTTATAATTGTTTTAAGGTCCTCTTTTAAAACTGGAACTTGAAATTTAGGAGAATAATTTATTTCAAATAAATTTTCTAATTTATTTTTTGAATTTAAAAAAAACTTTTCAAAGTATTTTAAATCTAAACTAATTTCTTTTACTTGATTATTTATTACTGGCTTTAATGTATTATATAAATTAGTTTGAACATCATTTAATAAATATAAGTTTTTATCAAATAAAAATATTTTATTTTTAATTATTTCTTTTACTTCCAAATTTTGATTAAAATTAATTTTAATCTGATTATCCTGATCATAAATATTTAAAATAATTGGCAATGGTTTTTCTGTTACATAATATTCTTTAAAATTAACTTCAATGATATCATCAATAAATAATTTAAATATTTCAATTATTTCAATCTTTGATAAACTTACTCTGTTTTTTGTGTTTCCATAATTGTTTTCATTATTAATATTGCTATTAAGATTAAGAATATTAATTAATTTTTCAGTTCTTTGATTGATTTGATATTCATTTTTTTTAAGTTTCATCTTACTAACAATTTCAAGAGAACCATTATTTTTTAGTTTGTTAATAGTTTTATCAATATCTTTTACAATATATTCTCTTTCATTTTCAAATTTAATTATTAAATCTATATCAAATAAATCACTTTCTTCATTAATAAAAAATTTTGGTCTTAAATTTACAATTTTATAATTTTTACTATCATAATCAAAAAAATGCATAAAATTATAATTTACCAATTCATTTAAATCACTTGCATTGGAAGCTAGAATATCATCTTTTTCTTTAATACTTAATGCTAATGCTAATATATGTTGACACTTACCATAACTTGCATTCATTTGGCAGTTACATTTTGATCTTTCTAAATTTTTTTTATTAATTCCAACTTCAAATTCTAAATTACCTTCTATTATAACTGAGTTATATTGAAAATCATTTATTTTATTAATATATCCAATGTTTCTTTTCTTTATAATATTTTGACTTTTCTCATTTAAAAATTTACTTGCTGCAACATATTCTTTTATTTGATTATCAGTTATCTTCATCTGTCCTCTGTTCTATAGTCATCGCCAAACATTTCAATTGGGTTTGCTAATTTTTGTATTTTTAAGAAGATACTTTTTATTTTTTTTGCTTCTATTTCTCTTAGAGTATATAAATTTTGTAATTCTTTCATTTCATAATTAGATGTAATGATTGTATTTAATTTTTTTTCTAAACGATACGTAATAATCGGATTTAATAAATCATCTCTTGACCATTGGGAAATTGATTCTTGTCCTAAATCATCAATTATTAAATATTTACAATGTTTTATTTTTTCCATTAAGATATAACTATCCTTAGCAAATTTTTTCATCTTTTGCACAAAGTCTGGCCAAAATACAAATAATGTTTTTTTCTTTGTATTTTGATACCTTAAATTAGCAAAGGCAACTGAAAAATATGTTTTACCAATTCCATTGTTCCCAGTAATAAAATACCCTTGGTTAGGTTTTTCTAAAATTTTCTCAACAGTCTTACCTTTAGATTGACTATCTAATTTTAAGTTTTCAATATCCATATGATTAAAAAATAATGATTCAGCTAAAAAATATAATCCAGGATTGATTATTTTATACTTAGAAATCAATTCAACCATTCCATTCCAATTTAAATCATAATGATCTTTATGATTTATATAAACTTGTAAATCAGGATAATATTCTATTAAGATTTCAATGTTTAAATTATATTTATCAATAAATTTAACAATATCTTGATCCTCAAAGATATCTAAATCTAATTTGAACTTATTAATCTTTATTAATTTTGATAATTCCTTCATTGTTCCCCCTACTTAAATCAAATCTTTAAAATAATTTACTAATTTATCTATTTCTATTCTTTTTTGCTCCATGCTATCTCGATCTCTAATTGTCACACTTTTATCATCTAAACTATCGTAATCAAATGTTAAACACCATGGCGTACCGATTGCATCATATCGTCGATATCTTTTACCAATTTTTCCAGCGAAATCAAACTCAACATTAAACTCTAAACTTAATAATTTAAAAACTTCTAAAGCTTTATCACTTAATTTTTTGACAAGTGGTAACACAGCAATTGTGATTGGCGCAACTTTTGGTGATAATTTTAAGACTTCTCTAAATTGACCATCTTCTAATTCTTCTTTATGATAACCATTTACTAAAAGCGATAAAAACAAACGATCAACCCCAACACTTGGTTCAATCACATGTGGAAGATAACGACTATTATCTTGTGGATCACGATATGTTAAATCTTCATTAGAATGATCTTGATGTTGTTTTAAATCATAGTTCCCACGGTTTGCAAGACCCCATAATTCCCCCCATCCAAAGGGAAATTTAAATTCATAATCAATTGTTTGACTAGCATAATGTGCAAGTTCTTGATCTGAATGCTTTCTTACTCTAAAATTATTTTGATCAATTCCTAATTCAATTAAAAATTTATTAATTTCTTCTTGCCAAAAACCAAACCAATCTTTTGGATCATTAGGATTGATAAAAAATTCTAATTCCATTTGTTCAAATTCACGAGTTCTAAAAATAAAATTACCAGGAGTTATTTCATTTCTAAATGATTTACCTATTTGACCAACACCAAATGGTAATTTCTTTCTAGATGTTCTTTGAATATTTTTAAAGTTAACAAATATACCTTGAGCATTTTCTGGTCTTAAGTAAACATTTGAACTTTCATCTTCTAACACGCCCATATTTGTTTTAAACATTAAATCAAATTGACGAATGCCTGTATAATTAAAATTTTTACATACAGGACATACAATATTATGGTCTTCTAAATATTTAATCATTTGTTTACTATCCCAACCATCAACAACAAGGTCTTCATCAGTTGATTCTTCAATTAACTTATCAACACGAAAACGTTGCTTACACTCTTTACAATCAATTAATGGATCAGAAAAACCACCAACATGTCCAGAGGCTTCCCAAACTTTAGGATTCATTAAGATTGATGAATCTAATCCAAGATTATTTGGATTCATTTGAATAAAATTTTTCCACCACAAATCTTTGATGTTTTTCTTCATTTGTGAACCTAATGGACCATAATCCCAAGAGTTTGCCAAGCCACCATATATTTCACTTCCTTGATATATAAATCCAGATACTTTTGCAGCTGTTACTATTTCTTCCATTGTATATTTTTGTCCCATTGTTCTCCTTTTAATTTTATAAATATATTCCACTATTTTGTTGTAAAATTTCACTTAAAAACTTACTGACATTTTGACTATATTTGATGTAATATAATTTATTTAAATCACTATTAAATAATAATTTTAATGCCTTAATCTCATCAAATTTCATTACTTTTTCACCGTTATAACACCTTTGACAAATCAATCCACCTTCATAACTATTAATAGTTATAATTTGATCAACATTACCACATTTTTGACAACAACTAAAATCTAATATAAAATTTTCTTTTTTTAATAAAAATATTTTCCAAAAGTCAAATAAGTATTGAGCAGGTATTTCTTCAAGATTATCAATCGTATATTCAAATAATAATAAACTTGTTTTATCGTGTAATTCTTTTGTACTTAAAATCAACTTAATGATTTTAATGTATTCTAAATATAATTGATAATCATCTGTAATAATATTTGAAAATTTTAAAATATCAAAATCTTTAATAGCAAAGAAGTTTTTTTTATCATACCCATATATAGTTACATGGATACCCCGATTAACTAATGCATGATATTTATTTTTAATATTTCGGTATCCACGACCATAAACATCCTTGATACCATCTTCTGTTAAAATAGTTAAAATAGTATCTGTTTCATTTAAATCTTTATTATTAATGATAAATGCATCTAACTTTTTAATCATTTGACTTCTAACCAATTATTACCAATTCCAGCATCAACTTTTAGAGGAACATCTAATTTAATAATATTTTCCATAATTAATTTAATTTTTTCAATATGTACATCTAATTCCTTTTCTGGAATTTCAAAAACTAATTCATCATGAATTTGCATAATCATTTTAATATCAAAATCTTTAATATATTTGTCAACATCGATCATTGCTAATTTAATTAAATCAGCTGATGTTCCTTGAATTGGTGTATTAATGGCCATTCTTTTTGCATGTTCTTTTTCACTATGTTTACCAGTATTTAAATTATCAATCTCTCGTATTCTCCCAAACATTGTTTTAACATATCCATTATCAATTGCAAATTTAATTTTCTGATTAATATAAGTTTGAATATTTGGATATTTTTTAAAATATAAATTAATAAATTCTTCGGCTTCTTGAACAGTTAAATCAACTTGTTTTGACAATCCATACTTACTCATTCCATAGATTATTCCAAAATTGATTGCTTTAGCTTTTGATCGATGCTCACTATCTGAGTTATTGAAAATTGCTTGTGCTGTTGAACTATGAATATCTTCTTTATTTTTAAAGGCTTTTATTAATCTTGGGTCTTGTGAAATATGTGCCATAATTCTTAATTCAATTTGAGAATAATCTAAGGCAACTATTTTATACCCTTCTTTAGCAACAAATAATTCACGGATTAATTTACCTTCTTTAGATTGAATTGGAATATTTTGAATGCTAGGGTCTTTTGTTGATAATCTACCTGTTTCACTTAGTAATTGGTGATATAAAGGGTGTATTTCATTATTCATTAATATATGTTTTTGTAATCCATTAATATATGTTGACAATATCTTTTTATCTAAACGATAATCTAATATTTTTGAAATAAACTGATTGTCTTCTTTTGATATTTCTATTTCATCTAATATAAATTGTAAATTATCAACATCTGTTGAATAGCCTTTACTAGTTCTTTTTAACCCTTTTGTTGGAATCATTTTTTGATCAAACAATAATTCTGCTAATTGAAAAGTTGAATTAATATTTATATCTGTATACTCTCTTATATTATATTCAAGTAAAAGTAAACGTTTTTGATAATCTTTTTTTAATTGAATTAAGCCTTTTTGATTAATAACTATTCCATTAACTTCCATTTGACTCAATGTATAACTAAGTGGCATTTCTATTTTATATAAAACTTCATCTAATTTTAATTCAATAATTTTATCACAAATCTTATGGTAAGTTTCTTTTATTCCAAATGCTTTCGTTGCAATATCTTCGGATAATAAATCTATTTCAGGTTTTTTCGGATTTGAATATACTTTATAAACTTCTTCAAATGTATATAAATTATTAACACCATATTTGTTCATTAGAAAATCAATTGAACTTTTTGCATCTTTTACTTCAATTAATGAAGTTGCTAAAAAGCTATCAAATATAAAATTATTAAATTTAATTTCTGGATACATAGACTGCATTCGCTTTAAATCAAAGGTAATCTTCTGATTATCTGATTTTAACCAATCAGCAAAACTATTAGTTATGTTTTCAATTGGCAAGTAAAAATTACCAGTTTCACTACTAATACCAAATCCTAATTTTTCTGATTGAAAATAATTTTCTGATAATGTTTGAGTATAAACTGCTGTTAATTTGCTAGCATGATCACCACTTGAAAATTCTTCAATTATTTGATAGTCAATTTTTTGTCTTTTTCTTTTTTGATTTACTTTAGCTGCAAAATCACTGGCTAATTTTGTAAAACCCATTTCTTGTAAATAATTGAAGAAATAATCATTGGATAAAGTATCAAATTTCAATTGATCAATTGGCATTTCTAACTTCACATCATCAATTAGAGTAACAAGCTCAATATTAAGTTTAATCGCATCAATTGAAGAAACAATATTTTCTCCTACCTTACCTTTGATCTCACCTAATTTTGCAGCATTAATTATTGCATCAATATTTGGATATTGTAAAATTAGTTTTCTAGCGGTTTTATCACCAATCTTCTCAACACCAATAATATTATCAGATTTATCTCCAACTAAGGCTTTATATTCAATAAACCTTTCAGGCATAAAATCAAATTTTTCTTGAAATACTTGATCATTATAATTACATTCTTTACTAAAGCCCATCTTTGGTGTAAATACTTCAATTCCATCTTCTACTAATTGTAATAAATCTTTATCTCCAGTTACAATTTTAACTGGGATATTTTGCTTTTTAGATAACTTAGCATATGTTGCAATTAAATCATCTGCCTCGTATCCTTCTACACCATAATGTTTGATTTCCATTGCATCATACATATCAAACGACATTGGGAATTGATCTTTTAAATTTTGTGGAGTAAGTGATCTGCCTGCTTTATATTCTGAATACATTTGATGCCTGAATGTAGGACTTTTCATATCATGTGCAATAAAAACATGACTCGGTTTTTCAACTTCTATGATTTTATTAATCATTGAAATTAATGTTTTAATGGCATTTGCAGGCCTATTATCTAATGTTTTAATATTTAATTTTTCAGATGCATAATATGCTCTAAATATTAAATTTGAACCATCTATTAATAATAATTTTTCCATTGTTCTTCCTCTCAAACTTACTTATTCATTTATTTTCTTGATTACATCTAAATTATTTTCTAATAAATCTTGATAAGTAATATTTTCATCAATTGATTGCTTATCTATAGTTGACATATTATGTAAAGTAAGAATTTGTGTATCAGTTTCTGCTTCTATTTGTTTGATTACTTTATTATCCAAATCATTTTGTTCATTATAAATATATTTAATATCTTGATCATTTATATCATCAATAATAGATTCAATTTCTTTTGAACTTGGTTCATCAAGATGGTCAAGTCCAAACACGCCTTCAATCTCAATGTTGTAATCTTTATTTAAGTATGAATATGCATCGTGTGCTACATATACAGTTTTATTTTGCTCACTTGCAAAATCTTGATATTTTTGATCAATTTCTTCTAATTCGGTGATTACACTATTTCCATTTTTCTGATATTGACTTTTATGATCAGGATCAATTTGACTTAATTGATTGACTATTACTTTTGTAACTAAAATCCCCTTTTCTGGACTTATATAAAAATGAGGATCAATAATACTATTAACTATTGTTTCACTATCTTCTAATTTTGATTCTCCATATAAACTTTGATCTACCGAACTTTTAAAAAGATCATCTTCTGATATATCAACTAGTATTAGATCTGAATCATTATCTTGAACAATTTGTTCAATTTCACTTTCTAATTGACTATTACTTTTAGCTCCATAGATAAACACATCACTTTCAAGTAATTCAAGCATTTCTTTTGATGATAATTCAAAGTGATGTGGATCAACATTTTCTGGATAAATACTTTCAACATTAACATACTCTTGACCAACTTGCTCAATTAATGAATAATATGGAAATGATGTGGTTTTTATATCTATTTCTGTAGATTCTTCAATGTCATTTTGACAACCAGCAAGCACAAAAATTACTATTATTAGTATGCTAAATATTTTTTTCATTTTACTCTCTCTTTCAACAATATATTATACCATACTTTATTGATTATTTTGCTTTTTATTTACTTATTATATCAAGAATCAATTATAATATTATATATAGAAAGGAAATACTATGCATACAGAGATTGTTAATAAACAACGAAATTATTTTAAAGAAAATTCTCATTCAACCTTAAGTTTCCGATTAGAACAACTACAAAAATTAAAAAAGATAATTAATCAAAATGAAGAGGATATATGTCAAGCTATTTTAAAAGATTTAAATCGTCCGATCCAAGAAACATATTTATCTGAATTACATATAATATATGGTGAGATTAAATACTTTCAAAGGAATTTAAAAAAACTGATGAAAAAGAAAAAAGCATACTATAACATTAATACATTATTTGATAAAATGTATTATACTAATGACCCTAAAGGTACAACACTTATCATCTCACCATGGAACTACCCACTTTATTTGTCAATTGTGCCATTAATTGCCAATATATGTTCTGGTAATACAACTATTTTAAATTTATCACCAAGAACACCAAAAATCAATAAATTACTTTATAAATTAATTAATCAAGCATTTGATAGTAATTATATCTTTGTTCTTGACCCATCTAATACACATTATGAGATAACTAAACAAAATTTTGATCATATCTTTTTTACTGGTAGTCAAGAAGTTGGGAAAATAATTATGGAATCTGCTAGTAAACATTTAACGCCAGTAACTTTAGAATTAGGCGGTAAATCTCCAGTTGTAATTACTAAAAATGCAAATATCAAAAAAGCTGTTAAAACAATTTTATGGGGTAAGATTTTAAACTCATCTCAAACATGTGTTGCACCTGACTTTGTATTAATCGATGAAAATTTATATGATTTATTTATAGAAGAAATTGATTATCAAATTAATGGTTATAAAAAAGAATCTAGATCATTAGTTGATCAAAAACATCAAGATATAACAAATCAATTATTAGGTGAAAATACAATTAAATCATATCAATTAAATGGTATTGAACTTCATTTAACAGATGGATTTACAAGTTATACAGTTGATCAGGAATTATTTTGTCCGATCCTTCCAATTATTAAATTTAAAAATATAAATGAAACATTAACATATATTAAGTATCCCCTAGCATTATATATATTTACACAAAATATCAAAGAACAAAACTATATTATCCAAAACACTTTATCAGGTGGAGTTATGATCAATGGAACAGTCAAACATTTATCAAATAATAAATTACCTTTTGGAGGAATAAAAACTAGTGGTTTTGGTAGATATCATGGAAAATTTGGTTTTGAAGAATTAACTTATAAAAGATCAGTTTTAAAAACTAATTTTTTTGATCCATTCTTTATTTATCCACCATATATAAAACAAAAAAAACTAATGAAACTTTTAAAGTTTATTAATCTTTTTGAATAAGTAACTTAATTTAATTTTATTTTATATGTACTCAATACTTTTGTAATAAACCAAAATGTTAAAACATAAAATAGTAATAAATAAATTGGATATGAATTAAAAATTGTATAGTCTATTAAATCAAATACAAGTAAAAAAATACCAAGTATAAGCATACTTACATTAATTAAGTTCAAATAAAAAGCACTGTTTTCAGTTGTTTTATATTTACGTCCCACTAATTTATTTCCAACTTTAAACTTATTAAAGTAAACGTATATAAAAATAATTAATGCAACAACATAACCGATTATTATTCCTTTAAGATATATTGGATCTATTAATGTGTGGATATCTTCAAATACCTCAAATATAACACGTGTTAATACAATAGTTATTATTGAATCAGTAATAATTGCAAAGTAATAGCGATTTTTTTCTGAATTTTTACCTCGCCATTTACCATGTTCTTTATTTTTGAATACATTTATAAACCCTTTGACAAAACCAAGAGGCTGGATTAAAAAGAAAATAAAAGGTAGATAAAAATAATATTTTAAATATAGTTTTATATTTTCATTATCATTTTGTGAAATATAATATGAAATCAGTGATAATGAAATAGATGCAATTAGTATAATAATTGATGAATATAAAAAGTCTAACAAACGAATATTTTCAATTACTTTTGTAATTATATTCAATATATAATAACCTGTTACAAATAAAAAGACAAATGACCAAATTGATGATAAAAGCATTTCAATTCCATATAATTTTAATTTATTATTTTTAAAAGAAAAAAATGATGACATATTTGCAAATAATGTTTGGTATAAACCTGTAGTCCACCTAGATCTTTGATTAATAACATCAAATGTATTACCAGGACATGCAACCGCTATCTTAACACCTGTTACATATTTTATGTTATATCCCGATTGATTAAACAGCCATGATATGTTGATATCTTCTGTTGCATTTTCAACATTAAACATTCCAACATCTTTAACAGCTTGTGTATTATAAACGGAGAATGCACCTGATAATGTCATGATACTATTTGTAAAGAAATACTGTGAACGTTTAATCATATCAATTAGCATTCTGTATTCGATCTTTTGTAAAAAATATAATTTACGATATTCATCTCCTTCATAATGAACTGTTATGTTACCAGTATATCCAGCTACTTTGTAATCATTTTGATCAAGATATATTTGTTCGTTAATTAGTTGTAATGCATCTGCTTGTATTCTAGTATCAGAATCTATCACAATAAAATGTTTTGTTTTGATCATTTCAATATATTTATTTAAAGTGGCAGCTTTTCCTAAGTTAATTTCATTTTGATAAATAGTAATTTTATCAGAATTTATTTTTTGAATTTCTGAAAATGAATTATCTGTTGACATATCATCTATTACCCATATTTGATAATTATTATAATCAACCTTCAATAAATTTTGAATGTTTTGATAAATTTCATCAGCTTCATTAAAAACTGGAACTAGTATAATAAATGGTTCCTCTTTTTCAATCTTTTTTGATTTATATTTTCTTTCTATTAAAAAATGATGTAATATAGCACCTATAATCCAGAAAAAAGACATAAATATTGGGTAAATAAAAACAAAAACAGATATAATTTTAACTCCATTTGATAACTCTTGCATATCTTCTCCTCTTTATTATATAGTAACACAAACAACTATTCCTTACAATTTATTATTATTCCTTTTTTCTAATTAAAAGAAATCCAGAAAGTGATAAAATAAATATCCCTAAGATACTTTTTAAATCAAGTGATATTGCTTCTTTTACAATAACATCTTGATTAATTTGCTCACCTGTTGTTGGATCTTCATAAAAAAGTTGATATTGTCCATTTTGATTGAGATTAATATTATTATAAATTAGTGTTAATTCTTTAGTTATATTCTGACCATCTTGATTTTCAACTTTTAGTCTTTTTGGTTTACTTGCATCATTTTTCTGACCTTCTTTTAAAATAATATTTTTATTTTTAACTATTATTTCATTATTTTCATTTGATTTATCTGGCTCTACAGTAACTATAATTTCTTTGTAACTAATATTATCATCACTATCTATCACACTATATTTAACTTGATATATTCCTGGAGTATTTACATCTACATTGTTATTTAAAACATTAATATCACTTGTAATGTCACCATCCTCTTGGTCACTCGAAATCAGATCATTATTTGCATTAAGTGGATTAAATTCATCTCCTAGTTCAATAGAAATATTATTAGCTTCAATGGTTAGACTAACATCTGATAAAACTTTAACAGTTATTTCTTTATATCCAATGTTTCCATCGTAATCCTCTACACTGTATATAACCTGATATAAACCTATTAATTGATTATTTACATTATTACTTACTATTTTTATTTCATCAATTAAATTACCTTCTTCTAAATCTAAAGCAGTTAATCCTATATCCAGACTTAATGGGTCAAACTCCTCTCCCTCTTTTATACTGACATCATTGGCATTAATAGTTGGAGCTTGATTTGTTCTAACAATTACTGTTATATTTTTTGTTACTGTATTTCCATCACTATCTATTACTTGATATACTACTTGATAATTACCTGGTGTATTTGCATCTACATTATCACTTATTACAGTTATATCTTGAGTCAAGTCTCCATCCTCGAGATCTGTTGCCACTAAGTTATTTCCAGCATTCATTGTATCAAACGAGTCTCCCTCTTTAATAATGACATTATTAGCCTCAAGTGTTGGCGCATTATCAGTTCTGACTATTACTTCAATCTCTTTAAACGTTATATTCCCATCACTATCTTTTGCGCTATATGTTACTTGATATACTCCTGGTCTATTTTGATCCACATTAGTACTTGCGACTACAATTTCAGTTGTTATATCTCCATCTTCAGGGTTTATTGCCACTAAGTTATTATTGCTATTCAGCGGATCAAAAGAATCACCTAATTTTATTGATATATTATTTGCAGTAATAGTTGGATTATTATCAGTTACAACAGTTATCATTATTTGTTTTGTTGTAATATTTTCATCCTATCTGTTACTTGATATATAACTTTATAAGATCCAGGGACTTGATTATTTACATTATTCTCCATAATTTTAATTTCACTTGTTAAATTACCATCTTCAGGGTCTATTGCTACTAATCCATTATTTTGATTTAAAGGATCAAATTTTTCACCAACCTTTATTTGCATATCATTTGCATTAATAACTGGATAGTTATTTGATTCAATATCTAAAATATTAAGTTTAAATTCTAATTCACATCTTTTTTCATCACTATTTAAATTAAAATTCAGTATATCTTGATTTAAAAAAGTCAATTTTGGTTTATTTTCTTGATTTAAATAATTTTTTCTTTTAATAGAACTAACTTTATTATTATTTAATAACATATTATCATCTGGTAAATTACTTTTATAAATTGTTTGATTAAAAGTTAAATTTATTTTTTTAGATGTTTTCAATATAATTAATTCAAAATCTACAAATATTTGTTCATTTGTATTTTGATCGAAAAATGTTAATTTAATTGGATTAATTCCTTCTTCAAATTTAATATTAACATTAAGTTTATTATTACTATTTTTAATTTTCATTTTATTTTTATTACTTTGATCAAATTTAATATCCAAATAAAATTGATAATCAGTTTGAATATCTTTAAATTTAATAATACTATTATATTCATCAGTTTCAATTGATGTTATCTGATAATTAGATTGATCATTATTTTCACTTGAATCAGCATGTAAGTGTAAATATAAATTAGATATAAAGAATGTTAATATTATTAAAAAAACAACAACTTTATTTATTTTCATAATTAATTTATAAAATCATTGAAGATTTTTTCTTTTTTCTTATTATTAGGTAATTTACTTCCAATAAATAATTGTTTAACTAACATTTCTTTACTAGTTGTTTCAAAAATATATTTACTATCTTTTTTCATATCAAACTTTAAAAACTGATTAAACTCTGCTTTTTTGACATCTTTTTTATTGTTTATATATTCGACAGATAAATTTAATGTATCATAATTACTTTCAATATTAATTGGTAATTTATTTTTAAAGTAGCTAATTTCAAACTATTTATAAAGTTAAATGATTATAACATAGCATTATAATTATCAATATCTCTTCTTAAATCTTGGTTTAATTGTTTTATTTGATTACTCATTTCAAATAAATCACTTCCAATTATAGAATATTTTTCATTATCTTCTTTTTCAATTTTATGATTAAAAGAATTAATTATTTTTAAAACTTCAAAATAATAATTATTAATTATTCTTTTTTGATTATTTCTTAAAGGTATTCCGGCTTTTTTTCTAATAAATCAGCTTCAGCTATTTCTTGATTTTTATAACTCATAACTTTGTCCATACTTGTTATGAATGAAAACACAATTAATAAAACCCAAAATGGAATTGAATAGCCCCTTGTTGTTAAATAATTCATATTATCTATTTTTAATAATATTAAAATAATCAAAATTAATGATAATGGTAAATAAAGAAATCTTAATTTATATAATATATTTTTCATCATAGTTACTCCCCTTGTTATCTTATATTATATTATAACATTTTAATATGAAAAAAAATAAAGAGAAACGAAAAGAATTTTTTTCGCCCCTCTTATCAAATTAATGTTTATATTTGATATAATAAATTATTAAAACAGGTGTAATTAGTATAATAATCCAAATAATTATATGATTATTATTCTCAATTTCATGTGGAATAGTTACTGATGTTGATTTATTTATATTAGTTTTACTATTTTTATTTTCATAATTTTCTTGTTCATCTTCATTAACTTCTAAATTAATTTGATTAATTTCACTTTCTACTTCTTCTTGATTAAACTGACCATTTTCTTGTTCTTGATAAATATAATTAACTTGATTTGCATATTCATCATATGTATTTGCATCTAAATTATTTAATTCAATTAATTGTTCATAATCATTACTACTTGGAATTAAATTAATTAAAAATTTATTATTATAATTATATATATCTTCATAATCTAGATTTTGATTTTGATCACTATTTGATATTGATATGTTTGTTTGAATATTATTAAATGATATTTTAACTTTACTTTGAATTATATTTAAGTTATATTTAAAACTATTATTTTTGCTTCCCAATACATTCTGTGTATAAATTATTTCTTCTTTTTGATTATTTATAGTTGTAATAACATATGTGAAATCATTTGATCTATCTTCAATTTCAGTATAGTATTCTGATTTTACACCAGAGATATTTTCAGCTATTAAAAATTGATCATTTAATTCAATGTTATCAAGACCTTCATTTAAGTATATATTATAGACTTTATCTTTATCACCAGTAAATGTTAATGATAATCCATCTTCTAAATATAATAATTCTACTTTAATTTGCTGATCATCTTGTGTACCTTTAGAACTTTTATTATTTCGCATACTTGATGGTCTTGGTGTATTATATAATGTTGGTTGATTATTTATTGATACATTATCAACATTCCATGGTTCATCAGAGTTGTACCCCACATCAAATCCTAATTTATCACTATACCAACTAGCCTCTCCAAGGTTATAACTTGAAATTTGGTATCCCTTTTTATTAGTATAGACTGGACTGTTATTCTCATAATAATAATAATAGTTATCAAAATAAATATTTCCAAAGCTTAATGAAGAAAATTCAGTTTCATCTTGATACTTAACACTAGTTCCACCATAATATGAATTAACAACATTTGCACCATCATTTGCATAACCAATCATTCCACCTATTTTTAATTTATCTGAATCAAAATCTCGTGTATCAAAACTTACATTACTATAAGATTCATGAATATAAGTTTGTGATGATGCGACACCAACCATTGATCCAACATAAGATGTTTCATATGTTTGACCACTTAGATTAATATTTCCACTAGCAGATGAATTACTTATCTCTAAACTTCCTCTACTCTCACCTACAAACATCCCAATACTTGGTGAATAATAATCTTGATCATAATCAATATTACCAATAATTGCTAAATCTAATATTTGAGCATCTTTAGTTGATGAGAACAAACCATTATCTGATGTTAAATTACTAATTGTATATCCATTACCATCAAATCTACCAGAATAATTATAAGCACCTGTGTAATCAATTCCTGAACAGTTGATACTCTTTGTCAATATATAATTATTTGATGAATTATTCTCAATTGCATCTAATTGACTACAACTTTCTATTTCTATAATGTCTGAATACTCAACTTCATAATCTATCGGTTGACTACTTATTGATTCACCATCTTCTAAATTATAAGTTATATAATATTGATAAGAATATTCATATGGCTTTTGTAATTCATAATTATAATATTTTTCATTTCCATTTAATGTATCAATAATATGATCATTACCATTTGTAATTTCATGTACATCAATTGTATCAATTACTAGTTGTTCCGGATTATATAAATTATCATCAAACATTAACTCAATTGACCCCTCGTCTCCATTTACTTCAATATCTTTAATTATTCTAAGTTCATTATTCAACGTTGGATAATTAATTAAATTTACATTTTTAACATTAAAGATTTCATCAGTATCCCACTTTAAATTATCTGCATAGAATTGACTATCACTTATTTGTTCACTAGTTACTTTAATTACATCATCTTCTTGAATGTCTTCTTCATATTCACCATAATAATAATTATTTGTCTGTTCTCCACCATTTGCAATTAAATGTGTACTTGAACCATAATTTTTCATAAAACCAGTATATAAATTATTTTCAAATATTGTCTCAGTTGCACTATATACTAGACCAGAAGAATCTGTCCTACCACCTGTTTGATTAATTAAATCTACACTAGAATAAATATTTTCAACTTCACCATTTTCAGTATATCCAGCCAGTGAGCCTATTTTAAATGGGTCCTCCCTATAAGCATAATCACTAATACTTCCAGTTAATATTAAGTTCTCAACAACTGTATTTTTCATTGATTTGGCCACTAATCCCATAGGACTATCATTACTACTATTATATTCTAAATCAGAATTCAAATGAAAATTATGAATATATGCATTTTCTGTATTTTCAAATAAAGTATCAGTCAGTCCATATACCTTATAACCATTTCCATCTAATTCACCTTTAAAATCATATGAAGGAGTAAAATCATTATTTGAACAATTTATATTATCAGTTAATATATATGAAATTGATGTGTCATTTGGAATTGCATCTAGTTCTTGACAACTATTAATTTCAATTTTTTCTGGACTTTCTAAAATAACATCATATACTGGTAATGAACCTACATACTGATCATCATTTGTATATTCAATATAAAATTCATAATGTTCCCAACTTGATAATTGATCTATTGAATAAATTAACTCAGTATCTTTTGGACTTACACTGTCAAGTAATTTTTTTTTATTGTCCAAATAATTACCATAATAAATATTAATATTATCAAATTCTGCATCAGTTATTTCTTCTCCCCAAGATATTATAATATTTTCTTGAGAATCATCATATTCAACTTCTACAGCATCATCCGTTCTAATTTGATTATACAAAGTTGGATCATTATCAATACTCACACTTTCAACATTAAAAATATTTTCCTGATTATAAGAACCTGTTGACCAATTAAGTGTATCACTATACCAATTAGGATTACTTAAACTAGAATCTGATACCATTTCAACTCCATCATCTTCATTAGTGTCTAAATAAGAGTTAGAAGTCTTATAATTATTTTTACCATTATCACTGGATATAGATTCCATTAACTCAAAACCATATATATTTCCATCAAATAAACTATTTTCTACATTTGCCTCTTTATTAATACCATAAGCATAACTATCATGATTATTATTTATATCACCAATTAAATCAACTGAAGAATAAACATTTGAAATATTTAAATCCTCTGATCCTTTACCTACCACTCCTCCATAATTATTGTTACTATTATGCGAATAAATTTCACCATCAACTATTATGTTTTCAACACTAACATTACCCGATGTTTTATTTGCTATTACACCAATTGCTTGTTTAGTAGAATCATTTATTTCTTCTGAAACAGATAAATTTTTAACAACAGACCCATCACTTAATGATTCAAACAAACCACCATCTGTAGAATATAAATTTGATATTTGATATCCATCTCCATTAAATTCTCCACTAAAATGGCTTGCACCACTATAATCTTGAATACTAGAACAATCAATACTATTTATCAAAATATAATTATAAGTACTATCATCTTCAATATCATCTAATTCTTGACAAGTTGATATGGGAATATATGTAGTTTCTTCTATTTTAAATGATAATTGATTTGATGATATTGAACTTCCATCAGCAAATACATATTCAACATTAATTTCTGAAACTTGTGTTTTTGGTCTATACATATATTCTGTTATATTTTTATCAATTTCAATAGTTTCTGAATTACCTTTTGAATCATAACTATTTATATTTATATGATCGATATCAACATTATATTCTGGTTTATTCCATCTTAATTCAAAGGTTTGATTATCTGAATTATAATCATCTTCAACTAATTCAATGTTAGTTGGAATCATATTAAATAAAACTGGCGGATTTACTTCACTTAGACTTGAGGTGTTCCATGTGTTTATTGTGTCCCATTTTAAATCATCACTATAAAATTTAATATCTGATAATTTATTATTACTAATTTCATTTACTTGATTTTCTTGATTTATTACTTGTCCATTAATAATTTCTGCTGAATCACTATAATATGAATTACTAATATTAGTGTTTTCTTCACTACTTATTATATAACCAACATCAATGGTTGAACCCGCAGGCAATGATATTTTACTACCACTATATAAAACATTATTAATCTCAGGTTGAGATGATTGATCAACAGAATTAACAACACCGGATACTTTCCCACCTGAATTAATTTGATTATTAATATAAATATTTACTTTTGAGTAACAATCATTGATAGTAAGACCATCACTTTTAGAATTTCCTATCATTCCTCCAATACCAGAAGAAGTATTACTAGCAGAAGATATTGATCCTTCTACTCCAACATTTTCTATTATTATATCAGGTCCATTTGTTATGTTTGCAAGCATCCCAATATCACCATGACTAACACTAGAATCTTTTGTATTAATATTCCCTTTAATAATTAGATCATGGACATATGCTCCAGTGCTTAATGATGCGAAAACTCCATCAGATTCTGTATGAAAATTATATATTTGATAACCATTTCCATTAAATTCTCCTGAATATGACCCTGGTGAATTATAATCATTAACATCTGCGCAATCAATATCATTCATTAATGTGTAATTTACTTCACTAAAATTTGGAATCAAATTTAATTCTTGGCATGTATATATATATTGAGTATTAGTATTTAAGGTAATATTTACATTTTTTGAATAGTATGTATTATACTCGCCATTTACTTTTAAGTAATAAATGTGCTCTCCACTTGGATATTGATCATCATATTTATATGTATAAGTAGTTTGATTTGAGTCTAATGTTTTTAAAGTCGTTTCTTCTACACTATATCTATCAATTATTTCTAATGATTGAATTTGATCATTTAAAATTTTTAAATCTTCAAATTCAAATTCAAGCTGTTGCTTTTCCTCATCATTTACAACACTAAATTCATAAATACTTAAACTGTTGTATAAATTTGGTTGATGACCGAGAGAAGCTTCCTCAACATACCACGGACTTTGTTCTCCAGTTGCACCTGTATTCCATTTTAAAACGTTACTGTACCATAATGGCTCAGCTAGTTCATTAGCATCTGCTTCCGTATAATTATCATGACTAGTACTTGCTTCTGATATATAAGTAACATAATTATTTGTTGAATCACCATTTGTAATAAAATAAGTTGATGAAGTTGCAGCTCCACTTAGAGAACCAGAATAAATACTATTTTCCACATTTGTATAATAACCAAATCCTGCAATAGTACAAACTGTTGAAGTATTAACATCAATATTAACAGATGAGTAACTTTCATGTATATTTGTTTCACCACTACTTGAACCTTTTCCAATTACTCCTCCAATGAAAATTTGATTTTTAGCATCAACTAAAATATCCCCATCAACTAAAATATCATATATTTCCACATTTCCTGATGTGCTATTTGCTATCATTCCAACTGAAGATTTAGAGTAATCAATGTATATATTCCCAATTACTTGAACATTCTTAATTACAGCTCCATCTATTAAACTATTGAATAGACCTGAATAATCTGATTGAATATTAGAAACAGTATAACCATTCCCATTAAATTCTCCACTATAATTACTTGCACCAGTGTAGTTACCATTTGAATTACAATCAATATTTTGTGTTAATTGATAATTCACATCACTATCATCAGGTATTTGATCTAAATCTTGGCATGTACTTATATCTTGATAATCAACTTCAACTACATCTGAAGTTGAATCAGCAAACATTTGCCACTCCTCATCAGGCATATAATATACTTCCGTTTCAAATATATCAATATTATCAATATCAGTTTGAACAACTAATTTATTTTCTCCATTTGCAATGTCAAATTGAAAATCTTCAGAACCACTATAAGTATCTTCTGAACTTACAAAATCAACATTCCATATATATGATCCATCATTCATTTGTTTTAAATCAACTAACTCAAATAAAATGTTATCAGTTACATTCTTAATTGATAATGTATTATCTGTGAATCCCATACTACTTGAATTCCCACTAGGTTTGCTACATGAATTATCCATATTAATATTTGTTGAAGTTCCTCCTTCTGTATAATTCAAACTACTACATTGTCCATTATATTGTGTTGAATTATTCTCATAAGCAAATTGATCATTGTATTTTCCCTCTTCATCATATACATAATTACCTGGATTTTTAGTTTCAGTTCCCACAACATTATTTAATCCAACTAATTGACCAAATGAATAATATTTATCATTAAGTGGTGATTTATAAATAAACGTACCAAAATTATCATTTAATTTATAACTATTACCTTCTTCTAATTTAGAATTTATTACTACTTCATAAAATTCTTGATTATCACTTCCATAGTAATCCATTACTTTTGAATTATCATATACAGCATTAATCGTATATTCAAAATTAGGATTATTTTGAATTGAATACTCATAAGTTTCGATTGTTGAATCAATATTTGATTCTACTAATTGATAATCTTTTTGATCAATATTTAATTCAATATTTAATTGTTCATGTCCAGGATTATAAATTTCAATTGTTGAATTGACAGCATTACTACTTTCAATATTTGTTATATTTGTAATTTGAGGTGAAATATATTTATTATACTCTGTCTTAATTGTTCCTTCAATTGGCTCATTATTTATAACCTTTACATACTCATTACCTTCATAATCATCATAAGATGCTTGAACATCAATTGAAAATTGATCTCCAGGATTATAATCTAAAACAATGAAACCATCATCTTGTACAATATAATTATTGGATATCTCTTTGCCTGTTTGACTATCAATTAATTTATATGTAGCATCAGTATTTTTATATTCATAAGATTCACTTATCAAAATTGAATCAGTAGCAATATCTTTTAGATTAAATTCTGGATTTATTGGATTATAATTAATAAACCTACGCTGATCTTGACTATCTGAGACCAAGTAATAATCATTTTCATTATCATACATTACTCCATTGATCCCAGTTGTAATTTCTGTCTTATCATTTACAGGCACTACTTTACTATTATTTTGATATTTATTTTTGATTTGCTGATCACCACTTTGCTCACATTGATAATTAGTCCCATCTTCATAAGTTACATAAATATTAGAATATTTTGTATCATCAATATTATATCCTGTTGCACTATCAATGTTTTTTACTTTTTTATCTTCAGGTTTACAAGCTTGACTACTTTCTTGTGCATCAGTTTTAATAACATAGATATTTCCTAAAACATCTTGGATATAAGTTGCTGATAAGGTATATTCAATATCTACTATTTTTAAACTTCCATTTAAAATAGTTATAGGAATTGGATTGATTGTATGTGATCCTTCAGGTGAATCTGATCCAACCATTCCAAAGGTTCCATCATCTCTTATAAAATATATAATATCTTGATTACCAGTTGCATAAATCATATTTTCATCTTCTAATTCATTAACATCCCAATTTATTGATTCACTATCTGCTATAACCAATTGATTTTTTCCATTATTCATATATAAATTAATTATCGGTAAATTACTGCCATTAATCACTCCAATAATTTGGAAATCTATTATACCACCTTGATAGATACTAAATAATTGTTCGTATTGATCTACTTGTTCTTTTTCTCCCCAAACATCAATACTTTTATCATCTTTTAATCCAAAATGAACTTTACCAATTGAATCTATTTTTATATAATTATCATTTTCTGGCATAGCAATATAATCATTGTATTGCTCATTATCTTCAGATATTAATTTTCCACTTTGTTGTTGCGTAGTTACAGAATCACTTGTCATGTATGATCCTTGGACATTATCTACAGTATTAATATAATTACTTTCATAAGTTTCAATACCATTTGTAACTTGCACTTGAACTATTATATTTTGATCAATATCTTCAATTATATAATTTTCTTTATTTGGAGAAAAAGATTCGATTTCCTTGTATTCTGTATCTTCTTCTCTCATAGATATTTTAATATCACTACTATTATCAAGCATACCATATGAAACAACTAAATTAGAATCAATTCCTTGATGTACACTAATACCTTCTGAATATTCAATTAAAAATGACGGGAAATTATCAGTATATTCATACTCATATATTTCATCAAGATTATATCTATTTTGATATGTAATATTTGTAATTTTATATTTATTTTTTCCAACTTCACCATTTAAATCTAAATTATACATTTGGACTTCATCATATAAATGTTCATTTAAGGCTTCATATGTTTCTTTTTTACCATCTTCATCTTCAATTGTAATATCTTTTACAATTAATCCATCTAAATTATTTTCTAAATTAAATTTAAACGTTCCAACTTCACCAGGAATAATTAAATCTGGATTTTGATAGATCATTTCTTGATTAATAATATTAGGAATATGATTGATTTGATTTATATTTAGAAAATTATTTTTATCACTTCCATAAGCAGTATATGTTCCGTCTTGATAATAAACGATGGCATTATTTGTTGTTTGAACATCTACTTTAATTACTTGCTTTAAATTACCTAATATATAATCTGGAACGTCTTGAATTATTAAAGTGGCTTCCGGATTGCTAATTATTTCTAATGTTTGATCAGTTAGTGCTATAAGTATTGGTTTATTATCAATGTTTACATATTGTAATTGTTTATATTCATCATTTACTTCATAATCAGGATTCCCATCTAACTTATCATAATAAGAAATATCATCTTCATCTGTAAGTGTAAAAGCACTTTGACCTAATGAAAAATCTAACACATTTATTTTTTGATTAGTATAATTTCTTGGAATTAAATCAATTGTCTGATCTTGTTTCTCATCAGTTGATCCACCAACATATAATTCCCCTTCTTCAGTTATTAGACTTACTGAATAATCATTTATATATAATTTACTTACTTGTTCTTTGTTTAAGTAAGGTGCTAAACTAATTCTTTGATGATCATCTGTTCCAATAAGTTGATATGTTCCATCATCTAACACAACACCAACAAGATAGCTATCCGCTTGTTGAGTTGGACTTAAATAAATATCAATGATATGTCCTTGATATTGTTCTAACTCAGAATTAATTAAATCAGCATTTATACCCCATGCAACTGCTTCTTTACTTTTATTATTCAAAGCCATAGCAGTATTTTGTTCAGCTATTATTTTATTATATTCACCTTTTGGAACATCTAATAATACTGAATCATCTTCGCCATACGCCATTAATTCATTATTATCTTGAATATATATTGAAGTATCTTCTGTTATTGCAGATGTTGAAATTTTACTTGTAAAAAGAATTTCATCACTAGAAAGGTTAATCATATTAACTTCTGTATTTTCTGAAGAAATACTACATTCAATATTCCAAATACTATCAGTTTGATAGTTCATATCAAATTCTATTTGATTATATCCTTCACTTAGTACTTCAGAATATTCTTCTGTATGATTCCCATCATTAATTACTATGTTTAAAGTGTAATCTTCTCTTGTTTGTGCAAATTGCCAGTCAACAACAATTTTATCATTAGTATTAACATATATCTCTGGTTCAATCAAATGGGTTGAAATCATTTTCTCATTATAAGTATAAACTTCTGTTTGATCTAGTGGATTTATATATTCAATTTCTGTAAGTATGTAAGTTTCTTCACTATATTCTGTAGAATTTGAAAAGGGGATACTACTAACTTTATATAATTCTTGATCTACTTCAACCACATTTTTATATTTTTTATCATTTAATGTTACAGATTCAATTTGATATTGATCTGGATTATCTATTTCTAAAAATAGATTTGTATCATCTTGATCTACAATAACTTCTGACATATATGAGTCATTTAATTCAGGAGTTTTAAAGGGAATTTTGATACTATCATTTTCAATGAAATTATATTCTGATATTTCTCCATTACCAAGATCACTAAAGATAGTTATTGAAAATATATAATCAATACCTGCTTGTATATTTTCAAAAATAAATTTATACTCACCATTTGCCTTGTTATTATTAGTAATAGTCGCAACTGATTGATCAGTTTCTTTATCTAATAAATTTATTTCAATATTTTTAATTGATTGTTCAGGATCATCAACTGTTAAATTATAAATTATATTTCTATCTTCATCAATTGTAAAATTAGTTTTAATTGAATTTTGATCATATTTTTCTTTTAAAATATATCCACTTATTTGATTATAAACACTTTGATTAGAATTATACTTTTTATTATTATAAGTAAAATCATATGAATCAATAAGTCTATCAATTTTACCTGGAATTTCACTATCAACTTCAACATCATTCACTACAATTTGATTATCTGAAATTTTTTCAATATTTGTATATGTAACTCCCTCAATTACAACCTTATTTATTTTCATATTTTTTATTGAATCTGAAAATGTGATTATTAGATCTGATGATTTAGCATCTGATTTAACATAACCAAAATCAGATGTTAAAATATAAGGCACATTTTCCACTGTATAATCTAAACTATAATCTAAATCAATTATATCAGAGCTATCTTTTGAGACTATTAGACTTGTAAGACCAAGTCTATATTGACCTGCTTTTTTTGGAGATAGATTAAAATAGAATGACCCATTCTTATCGGTAGAATTAATCATAAAAGTTCCTTCAGATGTGTTTAAACTTATAATTTCAAATTCATCTGGATTTTCAATATCAATTCTAACTTGAATTGGTTCATATGGAGTTATATCTTTTGTTACTATTTCAGCATTTGTTATACTAGGGTTTGTGTAATTTTCAATTGGCTCAGTTACTTCAGGATTTTCAGGTTTATCTTCTCCTCCTCCATTATTATCAGCATTAATCTCTCCTTCAATATTGTTATTGTTATTATTGTTTTCACTAATGTCATTATTTTCACTATTATCAATCGTTTGTTCGATAACTTCGGGTTCTGATATAATACTTACTGGCTTAACAGTTAATTGATCAATGATTTGTCCATCTTCATTAATAATTGTATTGTTTTCATCAATGAATGCCTCTTCAAAATTCAAATCTTCACTTTTTACGCATTCAATATATTGGCTATCATTTATAGTGTCTTCATCAATTGATAAGTCCCCATAATCAATTGAATAGAAACCAGAATACTCATATTCAGAAGCCGTTAATTGTCCATTCAACATTGTATAAATATTTATTATATCCTCATCTACTTTATAAAAACTCATTGATGGAATAATAATATCTTCTTGACCAACATTTAAAATTGATTCATAAAATAAAAAGTATTCAAATTCATTATAATAAATAAATGTATCACCATATTTTTCTTTAGTTTTATTAATATCTAATTCAATACTTTCTAAAGATAAACTATTTTTATTTGAAACACTCATTTCACCATTATTATCCTTTACAATACTAGATGGTTTTAGTTTTATAGAGTAAGGTGTTTCATCAAAAATTAATAGTTCTGAGTCCGTTGTTGTTTGAACTGTTTTTTCATCTTTAGAAAATAATGGTATATTACTTAAATTATATATAAGACCATTTTGATTATCAATTTTAGCAGAATCATCATTTGTTGAAAAAGATAGTTTACTATCAACATCAACTATATTATTGTTACTTAATACAGTTTGTGAATCAGCATAAACTTTATGGAAAATATTATTGTTAATAAATAAATATATAAATCCAATTACTATTATTGAAACAATTAAACCTAATACACTTTTTTTATTTAACATTTTTTCTCCCATTTAATATTATAATTTTATTTTTAAGCTGAAGTATAAGATATATATTTAAACTAAATAGTATAATTAATTGAAATAATAATAATGTTATTGAATATCCAAAAATAACATTATTATAAATTTGATAATAATACATTTTATTACTAATAAATAAGATTAACATATTGATTCCTAAAAATAATAAATTATGTATATTATTTTTTGAAACAATAAAAAATATTATAGTTTGAATAACTATGATACATAAATATAAAAGAAAATAATTAAAAATTGTTGAATTAATAATTATCATAAGTAAATATACGTATACAAGAAAATTAACTAAAAGAATTGATAAATATATTTTATCTTTTTTAGTTCCTAATTTAATAATAATTTTTATTGATTTTTTAAGTGCTCTTTGATTTAATATTAAAATTAGAACACTGCTTATTAAGATTGTAATAATCATTTTATTCCTTATCTACTAATATTTTTAAGACGTTATCTTTAAAATGAATAATCGCTGTATTGATTTTAAATAAATGTATTTTATTGTCATAACTAACTTGTATTTCTTGATCAATATCTTCAATATAATTTATTTGAGGAGAACTTTCATACATAAAAACTTCAACTCCATTATTTGTTTTAAGTGATACTTTATTAATTTTCCCATTAAAGATTTGACTTTCTCTAGAAGAAATTATTAGTTCAATCATTTGTAAACCTCATCAACAACTCCAATATTTAGAAAATCATTTGAAGTAAAATCTTTAAATTCATCACTTAATATTCTTAAAACACCTTTAATTGTATCGTCAAGTGGAATATATTTACCATCAACCCCCGTAAATTGCTTTGCAACAAAAAATGGTTGTGACATAAAATATTTCAACTTAATTGCAATATCATATATTCTTTGATCTTCATAACTTAATTCTGATAAACCAAGAATAGCAACAATTTCCTTAATCTCCTCATACCTAGAGAAAACTCGCTTTGATTCCGTTAATGCATCAAAATGTGTACTTCCAATATATTTAGGTCTTAGTATTTTTGAAGTTGACTCTAATATTGATATAGCTGGAAAAATATTTTCAGCAGCTACAGAACGGTCTAAAACTAATGCCCCATCTAAATGCGATAGAATAGCCTTTGGTGCTGGATCAGTTATATCATCAGCTGGAATGTATACTGCTTGAATTGATGTTATTGCTCCATCTTGAGTACTGTTAATTCTTTCTTGAACTGCTGCAATTTCTTCATTTAATGTTGACTGATAACCTAAAGCAGATGGTATTTTACCAAGTGTTGTACTTACTTCCGAACCAGCTTGTAAATATCTAAATATATTATCCATAAATAAAACAACATCTTGTTTTTTTTCATTCCTTAAATTTTCAGCAATTGCAACTCCTGAAATAGCTGATAACATTCTTGCTCCAGGCGATTCATTCATTTGTGCAAATAATAATGCAGTGTTATTAATAACACCTGTTTCAGTCATTTCTACATATAATTCTTTTCCTTCACGACTTCTCTCACCAATTCCTGTAAAGACAGAATAGAAATTATTATTTTTATTTAAATTAGATATTATTTCTTGGATAAGAACTGTTTTACCAACACCTGCTCCACCAAATAATCCAATTTTACCACCTCTTAATATCGGCGAGAAAAAATCTATAACTTTGATTCCTGTTTCTAAAATTTCAACACTGCTATTAATATTTTTATAATTAATGTCATTATTATAAATAGGAATTTCTTTTTTAACATTATCAAAAGTTTTCCCATCAATTGGCTCACCAAATATATTTACAATACGACCTAATAAATCTTCACCTTTAGGTAATAATATTGTTGTTTCTAAATCAATTATTTTTGTGTTTTTTTCCAATCCTTGAATAGAATTAAGTGAAATTGCAATAGTATATTGATCTTCTTGACCATAAACAATTGCTTTCTTTAATTCTTTTCCAATATAAAATTCTAATAATGATTTTTCATCTGGAATATGACTACCAAATTTAATGTAAAGAACTGTTGTATTAACTTTCTTTATAAATCCTATTTTTTTATTCATTATTCCTCTTTCTTTTTAATAAAACAGCATTATTGATATCATTTGTTTCATTTGTAATGTTCATTGCTCTTAATTTAAATCCATTGATTTTTAATTCAATTTCTTTTTCTTCTAGTTTATCCTTAGCTCCACTAGTAATTGCAACCCGTTGTAAAACTTCAGTTGTATAGGAATTGATTAAGCAGGCATGAATACTATTTGTTAAAATTTGTTTAGTCATATTAAATAAAAAAAGATCAGGATCATCTAAATTCATTTCATAATCACTATAACTTTTATAATCTTTTTTATTATCGTTATCATCTTTAGACTTATCAAATGGAAATAAAGTTTTAGTATTAACATAATATGTTGTAGCATTTTCATAATGGTTATACATAATAGAAATTGTTTTATATTTACCTTTAAATAAATTTTCTAAAATTAAATTAGCTAATTTTCTAATTAGTTCTTGATCATTTAATACATCTTCAATTCCAATATTATGTAAATTCAAATTATTATCAAATAAATCTTTGTTTTTTTTATTTATAACTTTGTTACCAAATAATAAAATTTCATAATCTTCTTTTTTTTGATCTAATTTATTTTGTAATTTATTATTGTACTCTCCACAAAAACCTTTGTTGGAAGATATAACAATTAATAAATTTTTACCAGATTGATTATTAATTTTTTTTGCAATATTATAGATAGATGTCTTTGGATTATTATAAAAAGCTTGAGCAACTTCATTATTATATTTTTGATTTTCTTCAGCTAGTTTAATACTTTTAATACACTTATCTAATCTCATAAGTGCATGTATATTCATTGAAGTAGTAATTGACTTTAATTTTTCTGTTTCTTTTTTTTTGTTTTTTAATTCTGTATTATTTGTAATCATTTAGAAATCCCGATTATTTTATTTAAATTTAAACTTAATTCTTTATTGCTAGTATCTTTATTTTCAATTATTTGAATAAACTCTTGAGTAATATTGTTTTTGATCTTTTCCTTAAAGATTGAAATATCTATTGAATTTAATTGATTACTTTTAAAGGCATGTAAACATATTAATTGCTCTACCTCAGACATTGGTGTCAATTCATCTTGCTTAAATAATTCATATAACATTTTTCCATTTTCATAATCATTTTTCACTTGACCAATTAAATCCATACCAACAATTGAATTTTTCTCAATCACTACGTATTTAATATATTGTGATAAAATATTTTTACTTTTTTCTTTCATTATTGTACTTTGTGCAGATGATCCAATTCTAGATACACTATATCCTAAATCAACACTTGGTTTAAATCCTTTTTGAAATAAATCACTAGATGTGAAAATTTGACCATCTGTAATACTAATTATATTTGTGGCAATAAAAGAAGAAATATCACCACCTTGTGTTTCAATAATTGGTAAAGCAGTTATTGATCCTTTTTCAATACATGTTGCTCTTTCTAAAAGCCTTGAATGTAAGTAAAAAATATCACCTGGGTATGCTTCTCTTCCTGGTGGATTATTCATAAGTAATGACATACTACGATATATTTCAGAATGTTTAGTTAAATCATCGTATGTAATTACAACATCATATCCTTTTAACATAAATTCTTCGGCAACACTTGTTGCTGAAAAAGGAATTAAGTATTTTGACATCATATTATCATTTGAAGAAGCAACGAATATTATTGTATTATCCATAGCATTATTATTTATTAGTTGATCTTGAAGAATTTTTATTTTTGATAACTTTTGTTCAATTGCAACATATATATTTATTACATTATTATCATTTTGATTAATCATTGTATCAACTGCAATTTGAGTTTTTCCAGTTTCACGATCACCAATTATAAGTTCTCTTTGGCCACGTCCAATTGGAATACAACAATCAATTGATAAAATACCTGTTTTAAGAGATCTATCAACTTTTTGACGATCAATCAATGGTATTAAATTCCTTTCAATCGGAACTTCTTTAAATTCAGTAATATCTTCACTAACATCAATTGGGTTACCATTATAATCAACAACTTTTCCTAATAATTGAGATGAATATTTTACTGATATAATTTGATCAGTCATTTCAACAAAGCTACCTGATTTAATTTTACCCTTTGAAAGAATCCCAACTGTTGTTGTTTTTTCATCGTACTGTAAAATCAAACCTTTTTCTTGTTCACCAATTTTAACAATTCCATTTAATTTAGGATTGTCTAATCCCATAATAGTTGCAATACCATCTTTAAATGAAGTTATATATGCAGGTTGTGTATTAAGGTGTTTTTTAATACTTTTTTTAATCTCTACTTTATTATCCAATTTTTATACCTCCATCAATTATTTTAGTCTCAAAATTTTTAATTCCCTTTAATAATGTCAAATCAAACCGATAAAATTGATCTTCAATGATTAATCCATCTAATATTTTATGGTCTTCAACAATAATTAATTCAATGTTTTTTAAGAACTTCAACTGTTTAATACTTTCAATTATTTTTGATTTTTTTTGATTAACAATAATTTTTATATATCTTTTTTCTTTTTGTTTTTGAAGTATTAATTCTACTTCCTCAAAGATGCTTAATAGCTTATCAAGATTATTTAGTATTATATTATAAAATGCATTATATATCTTTTGATCTAGCTTAAATTCTTGTAAAAATGAATTAATAATTAATTTCATTTTTTCTTTTTCAATATCTCTTAATAAATATATATCTGATAATTCAATTCCACTTTTAATTTGTGAGAATATTTCTTCATAATCTTTATTGCCATTAAATAATTTAACTAAATTACTAGATTCTAAATAAAATTTATTAAATACAGAATCTCTTTTATAAATTTTATATAAATATGAGTCAAGATTTTTTGTCAATTCTACTTGGAAATCAGTATAAATATTATCATTTATATATGCATAATATTTATTTAAATCACTAGGATTAATATAAATTTGTTTTAGTTCACTAATTTTCAATAGCTTTTCTACTTCTTTATTTTCTAAATAAACTATTTTAGATTCATAGTTTTCTATTTTTTGCTTTAATTCTTTAATTTGATTATAATATTTCTTTTTTTCAACCTCAGATTTTTCTTTAACATTATCTACAGATTTATTTATATCAATTTTCTTCTGATTAATCTGTTCCGATAGTAATTCTAATTCTTTATTCTCTTTATCTAATTCTTTAGTTTGTATTACTAACGAAACTTTATACACTAATATAGATAAAATTATTACAATAACTATAAACATAATTCACCCACTATACCAAGTAAGGATTTGCGAAAAGCAAAATCCCTGCAAATAATAATATTATTATTAATACAACAAATGCCATAAATCCAATTATTAATGATGTTTGTAAAATTTCATTTTTCACATCTGGATTCCTACCAATTGCTGTTGCTGCTTTTGATCCTATCATCCCTAAAGATATTGCAACTCCTAGTGATCCTATTCCTACTATTAAACCTACTGCTTGCAAACTAGCACTTACTACTACTTCAATGTTTTCCATATTATAACCTTTCAATTCCATTTTTATTTAGTTTATATATTTCTTTTTCAATACCAACATATAGTTCTTCTTCTTCTTTAGATATATCATTTATTTCAACTTCATCTAACTCTTGGTACACATTATCTACATCATTATATATATGCATAACTTTTTTTTCATCAATTGCAAAAATAACATCACCAATATTATATATTTCAATAAATTCATTTAAGATACTTATTTTATATTCATCAATTACTTGATCTGATTCTAAGTCATATTTTTCAATTGATGAACCCTTATTAATGTAATAATAATTGTCTGTATATAAATAATCATCAGAAATAATTGATGAATACTTAATTTCTTGAGTAACTAATTCATCACCTTTTGAATCTACATATTTTAATTTATAATAATAATCACCAAACTGATTGCTTGTAAATTCAATTTTATTATCCATACCAACAATATATTCTTTTTTTACAATTTGATTATAATCTTGATTATTCACACTCATTAGTACACTAATGCTACAATTATTTAAAAGAATTGGCAACCCACTGAATTTTATTTGATATTTATTATTTTTATTTGTGATGCTTTCAATTTTGAAATCAATTGAATAATTAGTATAAGGAGTAGTATATTGATCAACTATTTGCTCATCACTAATTAAGTTGACTACAGCATAATATTCACCCTCTGAAACTAATCCATTTTCTAATCCAAAATCTTCATGTTGATCAATTGATTGTCTTTTTGTGACTAATTTATCATTTTTATTGTATATATTATATTCAAGATAATCATATTCACCTTCAATACCTAAATCAATTATAACTTTATTATTATCACTATCAATTTCAACACTATTAAATGAACTAGATTCTTCAAGTGTTGTAAAAAAGTATTCTCCATCAACATCTAACTCATTATTATTATAAACAGCATCAGTAATACTTACTTTATAATCTGTACCAGCTTTTAAATCAATAAACTCTACTGTTTGAAATGAACTAGTTGCTAATTTTGTGTTTAATGGAATTTTAATAAATTCTTCATATTCACCGCTATTATTTTCTTCTAACATAACATTTGCTGAATCTAATTCGATGTCATCTAGAATTGATACATTTACAATAGCACTATTAATTTTCATTAGTTCAACAACAATATTACTTTGAACACTTTCTGTTGAAAATTCTTTACTATCAATTGTTTCTTGTTCAATACCGGAACCAAGATCATATGAAACTTTTAAATTAGCAGTATATTTATTATTTGGCTGTAAACCAACAATCTTAACAACACTCTCTTCAATTGTTTGAGTAAAAATAACTTGACCAGTTTCATCAACAATTTCAATTATTGGAGTTGTTACTAATGAACCTGATAAATCTGAATAACTAGCATTTATTTCAGCACTAATTGCCGTTACATTATTAATACTTGATATTAAACCTGTAGGAACATGTTTTTTAAATAAATCTTCATACATATCCTCTGTAATAATTATATCTTCAGAACCACTACTTGAACTATTGGAGTTATCTTGATTAACTTGATTATCAGTTGTTGTAGTATTTTTTGTATCAGTTTTTTCAGTAGTTACATTATCATTATCAACCTGATTACTATCAGGTGTACTTTGAATTTTTTCATCACTAGTATTTGATGTATCATTTTTTTCATCTTTTATTTCTTCTAATGTTTCCTGATCATCTGTTGATTTATTTAAATCTTCATACTGAGAGCTACTCCCACCCAATTCAGTTAGATCAGTAATACTTCCATCTGAATAAATCAATTGTTCATTTCCAGTTTTAAATATAACACCATTATTTAATTCGATATCTTTAGCTTCTGAATATTTATATACATCATCTTTTGTATATAAAGTTGGATTACCAGCCTTATCAATAAAGACATCTATTATGCCTTCAATGTGCAAATCACCAACTGAAACATCACCTAATATAATGTATTGGCGATCACCTGTCTTAATAACAGTTCCATTTGGTACAGTTGCTTGATCAATTGTATATGTATCTGCTTTACCATTTATTAAAGAGCCTTTATATATATTGAAAAATGAATTATCCTCTGTAACAACAACACCATCAGATAAAAGGGTTGCACTATTATCGTTTACAACTGGTGCTACTTTTGAATTTGATAACTTGATTTTTTGATCTTCATAATCAATACTTTGTTGCCCATTGTAACTTTCATTTATTACTGTCTGTTGACTTGTAATATACTTTTGATTATATTGATCGTAAAAGACCGTATCAGCATCAACAGTAATTGCTTCTTCTTTACCTTTAATTGCAAATAAATCCATCCCAATACAAAGTAATAAAACTATAATAATTGGAATTAAAATTATTATTAAATTCTTTATACTTATTTTTCTCATTTTATCTCCTTTCTTTAACTATTAAATTATTCATATTTTTTATTTAATTGATATTGTTTACTTAGTTGATCAAAATCAATATTAGATGCTTTTTTATGTTTTTCTAATTGTTCTTGAAAGGTTAATTTATAATTATTTTCATTATTTGGATAAAAATAATTACTTGCATCTAATGTCCCAGTTGTAGTATCAAGTAGTGTGTAATGATAAGTGGCATCCACTTTATATACATATCCTTCTAAATCTGGAATATTAATAAATATATCATCGACTCCAGGTTCATGTACTTGTTCATCAGATGAATAAATTAAGTTTTCATTTGATACACCCGGATTTTCAAAAATGTCTATTTGGATCTTATCAACTTTTTGCTCATTACGTCCTATAAATTTAATTTTTACAGTATTAAGATCAATAAAATCAACACCAATACTTAGAAGATCAGGTATTAGTTCATAAGAGTCCAATTCCTCTAACCCAATTTCTATGCTTTCCGTTTTACACCGTCCATCTGTATCAATATCAGCTATAGCAACTAAATTATAATGTGTAAATTCTTTGTTAACCTTAAAATCATAATCATAGTATGCTTCTTCTCTATCTATAACTTCATCTCCAACAACTGTATATTCAGATTGATTTTCATCCTCAAACTCTCTTAATTCTAAAGTAATATTACTTAAAAGAGTTGAATGATCGTCATATATATTAACAGTCCCACTTATTCCAGTCTCATCTGATATAGCTCCACCAGGAAAAGTTGCTTCAGCTATATTATATTCTAAGAAAAGAAGATCACTTGTTGCTGTTGTTGATGCTGTGCCATCATCATTACTTAATGTTAATTCAAAATAATAAGATTCATTTACATTTAAATCTTGAACAACTTCATCATTTAAATTATATTTTATATGTGTTGGGGATATATCACCATAATTACCTTCATCTGTTCCAATAATTTTATCATCTTCATCATATATATCAAGTTTATATTTAGTTACAACTCCTAAATCATCAATTAATTTAAAATTTAAATTAATTTCTCTAGTTGATGCATTAAATGTTGGTGATATAGTTTCAATTGATAAATCTTTAGGTAATGTTTTATATACATCTGATTTTATTGTATAATCAATATCTTCACTACCTTTTTCCTGATTATTGATTTTTGTTGTAAATATTAATTCATACTCAGTATATGAATCTAATTCATCAAATGTAATATTATTTGTTTGGTTTTCTTTAACTTGACCACTTTCAATAGAAGTCTCACTATCTGTTTTTTTAAACTCATAAACTATAGGTGCATTAACTATCTTACTTGGATCAGAAATTTTATACTGAAGTTTAATTGACTCCTCACCTAAATCACTTGAATTTTCATAGTAAGTTGGTAATGTCGCTTCTTCAATATTCATATTAATTGTTTCAGATTTTTGCTTATTAATTGCCAAAAATTCAAACTGATATGCATAATCAATATTATCAGTAATAGTGTACCTTTTATTACCAGCGTCATACTTTAAATAATTACCTAAATGATCCTGGATATAATAACCCCCATCCTTATATTCAAAAATGAATGTCTCAGCTTTATCAATTACTGCTGATGAATTTAAGTATGAATTATTAAAATAAAGATAACCATCTGTTGTTTTAATATGATAACCATCACCAGATTCCTCTAACGTTGCAATTGAACTAATAGAATTTTGATCAGCTGTTTCACTTGATACAAAATCATTAAAATTCATATATTTATTTCCATCAGATTCATTAATTAGATATGATTGACCATCTTCTATTTCTGAAAAACTATAATCATTATAATATATTGTTGCATTAATTAAATAATCCATATTTTTATATATTTCCGGAATATTATAGAAAAAATCACCATTTGAAGATACTTTACTTTCAGTATCATATGAATAAATTAATTCTTCATTGTCTTTGTCAATCATTTCAATTTCAACACCTAAAATATTATTTTGATTACCTGATATAGTATATTCATATAATAATTTTAATGTTTCTTGTTCTTTATCAATTGTAAATGTATCAAATATTGGGATATCAGTACTACTTGCTTCAGTATTTAAATTAATATCAAGTATATTTTCATCTTTATCTTCATCCATATTATTTAAATCAGTATTAATATTCAATCTATATTCAGTTTTGGGACTTAACTTATCAAAGATTATTGTTTGTTCTTGACCAACTGTTATTTCTTTAGAATCAATATTATCATTTTCATTGAACAGTTCTAATGTGACTTTACCATCTGGAACTACATTATCTTCATCATTTATTATAATATCAAATGTTATGCTATTGTCAGATATAACAAAATCTGATGTTATAACTTCAGGCATTAATTCTTCAACTTTCACAGTATTAGTTTGACCCATAGAAATATTCTCATCATAATATCCATTATTATATTCAAGAAAGACATCTACAGTATAATAATATCCCTTTTGAACAACTTGTCCATCAACGATAATATCAGTACTTAAATTATCAATGTTTGTTTCTTCATAACTATTTATAAAATCAATTTTATTTCCACTAGCATCAGATGTATACAAATCATATTGATAGTTAACAAAAGCATCGTCAACATCAGTAATATATCCATCTGAAATATTTAATAACAATTCATCTTCTAAATAAGATAAATTATAACCCCTGTATGTTGGATTTATTTTCATTGTTATAAATGAATTATCAATCATGTTAGTTGGCATTTCATTTACACCATCAGTTACACCTAAAATATTTACAATATATTGTGTATTACTTTCTAATTCAGTAAAATTTAAATTTAAATTTGAATTTTTTTTAATGTTTTCTATTTCATCCACTTTTAAATCATCACGAATAATAGTATTGCCTAATTCATTAGATATAAGTTCAAATTCAGCAGATTCAATTTCTTCCAAATCACCATCAAATTGTAAATTTACATTGGCACTATTTGTTGTAATACAATTAGTTGCAGCATTACAGTCTGGATCTAATGGATCCAATGTGACATCAATGTCTTCATACACTGTTGTTGTAAATGCTGTTTCACCAATAATAACATCATAGAAAGTATTTCCATAACCTAAATCTAAATCAGCATGAATGCTTATATTATATGTTGTATCAGAATATAAATCTGTTATTTCAAATTTATTGTTTATGTCTTCATTTAACTGTTCTTCAGCAACAACTTCAGAACCCATATAAATTTTTACACTTGCTGTATCAGGTATTACCGTTTTGTCAGGATCATTTATTATAATATCTGAAGTCATACCATTTGGCAAAGTATTAATATTTATAATATCAGCTGTAGCTGGTTTTAAAGTGTTTATTGCAAACCCTTGAGTATAGTCAGTTGTTACTTCAAATTTATTAATATTATTATCACCCTTTACAACACTACGAAATACATAAACTGTTTCTCGAGTTATTTTATTATCATCAATATAAAAGATAGCAGGATCATCTAGGTTATTACCACTTTTAGATATGCTATTTACCGGTTCCAACTCACCAGTTGGTAACTGTTCATACATTTGATATTCAATAGACTCAATAGATGAATCCTTATCTTCAATATTTTTAGAAAGAACTGAAAAACTTGAGTTTAACATATCAATAGCTACATCTGGTGTTTGAATATCAACGGAATCCTTCAATGTTTGAGTTATAATTGTTTGTTCAACATCAATTTCTGATCCACTAACAATTAAGTCTGCAACTTCAATTATTATATTTGAATTACTTTCTAAATTATCAATAATAATATCTTGACCCTCATCTGTTAAAGCTTCCTCTACATTTATTTCATAAGTATCAACTGGTTCATTTACACCATCAATTATTGTATAAACATTTAAATTACCAGAATTAACATTTTGTGTATTATCTATTTTAACATTTATATTTATTGAATTTATACTTTGTTTAGTTACTTGGATATCAATATTGAAGCCAGTTGTTCTAATAGATGATTTGAAAAATGTCTCAGTAACATTTTTACCATCAGCGTTTTTATAAGTCCCTTCAATTTCAATATTATAAATGCTTTGTTCTTCTAAAGTGTTAAATTCTACTGCTTTAGTAAAATCATCAGTCTGTATAATTTGTTCTAAGCCACCTGCTTGATTATATAAATATATTGATATTTCATCAGTCATTAATTCATATGGATCATAAACTTCTGGTAAAACTTGAATACTTGAGAAGTTACTTGTTAAAGTTGCATCTATTTTTGGAGATTGTATTTCACCTGAATTATTAACATAATCTAAAAAGTCATTTACTCCAGTCACTAAAGGACCATCAATAGGTTCACTATTATTATTTGTTTGATCATTTATTTCTGTTTGAACAATAGTTGTATTTTCTTCATTATTTGTTGTTGTGCTACTTTCTACATTAGAAGAATCTGTTGAATGTGGATTGCTTTCAGTTGATTGATTATTATTAACATCACTATTTTCATTGCTATTGTTATTTTTACTGTTATTGCTTTGTTTTATCTCAATGTCAGCATCACCAAATGATAAACTATTAAAATCTGTAACATATTTAGCATCATATACTAAATCAGCAAATGAAAATATTCCAACTCCTGAATCTAATGTTATATCTTGTAGTAAATAATTTTTATTTTCTAAACCAAATAAAGTAACTGTACCATTATTAGAAACCTGAGTAACAATCATATCAGATTTAAAGACTGCTTGATCTTTTGATTTAAAACTGATATTCGACCCTAAATTTATATAATAATCTGACATTGTTTTAATCATCATTGAGCTTGAATAAACTATTTGATCACCATCATCATATATTGAATAGCCATTATTTTCTTTAGTAATCTCAGTATATTCATCTGTTTCAATTACTTGTTCATTATCCGGAAATGCAATTATTGCTGGTTCAACCAAAATAATTGATCCATTATCATAAATTAGCGGTGCTCCAGTATCGATATCATTATTATTAATAGATGATTTAGTATGCCCTAATTTACTTGAATATTCATATCCTGGTTGAAAGGCCACTTCTCCTTCTTCATCAAAACTATAACCAGAACTCTCTAAGACTATTGTTTCTGTTTGGATATTTTTGGCTACTATAATTGTAAATATTATTATACATATTATACATATAGCTACAATGAATGATACTAAACGGTTTTCTTTTAAAATTATTAATATATTTTTCATTTTAATCTCCTTATTATCTTTTTATTAATTTGATACTGGCGTTGAAAATGTTTTTGTGTATATTGGATAATCTTTATAAATTCCATTATCATTATTCAAATTAAAAGTGGCGTTAACTATTAGTTCATAATTACTTGCTGGTTCTAAATTCTCAAAATTAAATTCAGTTGTATTATTATTTTTCAATCTAATTTCTTGTTCATTAACTTTATTTCTTCTTAATTGCAATTTGATTGGTGTACCAGTTACAATAGAATTGTTTATATCTTTTATTTCGATTTTTCCACTAACAGAATTACTATCTAATTCATAATCAAATAATGAGATTTGTGGAGGACTTAAACCATCCATTTCATATTCTTCAGAAAAATCACTTTCAACTTCAATTTTTTTCTGGTTATCATACCCACTTCCAATTATTTTAAAAACATACTTTTTATTTCTTTGTAAATCTTTCCCATCAATTAAGAATGCAACTTCCATATAATATTCTTCATAACTGTTAGTTACACTATATATAGGTTTTGATAAATCATAATTATTATAAACTTCAAATGTTAATTTATTTAGTAATTCATCACTATCTTCTACAGTACTATTTTTAACATTTATTGTTTGTTTTATATAGTCTATTTCAGCAGTAGGACTTCCAATTACAGGAGTTTTTTTAAGTGTCTTTAAATATATTTCATCATCTATCTTATATTCTTTACCATCAATAATCACATCACTATAGGATAATGTATAATCTGTATTTGATAATAAATTATTAAATTCAACTGTAATAGCTTGATTATTTAAATCTGTTGTATTAATTTCATTTATTTGTGTATTACCATTATCATCAGTTAAATTAATTGTTAAATTATTAAATTTAATATCATCAAATGTACTAATTTGAATTGTTATATTTTCTTGTGAAATATCTAATACTTTTAAATCAATTGCAATTTTATTTGTAAAAAAGACACCTTGATCTGCTGTTTTTTCAATAAAAGCGCCTGTACTATCGATATAACTTATTTTCAGACTATATTTATATTTAGTATCTGGTTCTAATCCTTGTACATCAATTTTTGAGTCTAACTGTGGATCAATATCTTTATTATAAACTTCTTTATCATCGGAATATTGGATAATATTTAAATTAGCACTTTGTATTCTATGTTCAGGATCATTAATTGAGAAAGAAAAATATGCATAATCCCATTTCGGATCAATTGAAACTAATATATCAGGCTCATAGAATCCATTTTTAAATTCTAAATATTTATTTATGGCTCCCTGAACTCCACTAATTACAAATGAATCATTTTCTAAATTAGTATTATAAATATATTCATCGTAAATTGTATCTTCATTAACAATATTATTATTTATATTATTAATATCATTGTTATTAACATTATTATTAGTATCCTTATTATTAGTATCCTTATTATTTAGAGTATCATTATCATCTATGGTTTCTTCTTTATCAATATCTTCTTCAACTTGGTTTTCAGAATTATTTGCAAGATTAATATTTGAATCAATTACATCAGAAACAGATGGTAATTTATTAAGTTTATAATTATCTAAATAATCTGTTGTATATTCTAGGCTATTAATATCAACCTTACCCTTTGATGTATAAATAAATTCTTTGTTTTTTGGAATTATCTTTTCAATTTCTTGATCATGTGAATAATTTAGATATCCACTATTATCTTTATAAAAATATTGATAATTATTAACTTTATTTTTTTGGTATTCAATTGTTTCTGAAAAAACCATATAATTATTTCCACTTTTCAAAATAATTTCTTCGTCGTTTAAGTTATAATCATTAATATATTTATTTATTTCTGTGTATGATGGGATATAATTAATATCACCTTGATAGTCAATTGTTGTTGTATCCCCAACAGTGAAAATACCCCCACTATCATTGATAATATATCCATGATTATTTATTTGAACTCCATTAAGGGAAATATTATTATTAGTTCTTTTTTTTAGAATATCACCAGTATTTAATTGATATATTTCACCATCAGAAATCAAAACACCTGCTTCTATTACTTCATATTTATTTTTACTTATTAAATTTATAGTTAATAAACCAAAAACAACACTTATTACAATAAATAGTGATAATAACAATAATATCTTTTTCATTTGCACCCCGCCTTTGAAATTACTCTTTATATATTATTTAATCAATTAAATTTAAATACATTGTTTATAACTTTGAAATCAATATTTTATTTTTTTCTATTTTAAATACATATAATGATATTATTACCGAATCTAAATTATTGTACTCATTAATATAATTTAAAATACAATAATTTAAAATTAATCCTCTTATTTTTTTTCTTTCATAACTATTTTTTATATTAATAAATTCCAGTGAAAAATATTCTTTATTAATAGTTTTAAAATCTATTAATTTTGTATACTCATTACTTGAAAGAATTAATAATTGTTTGGATGGATGGCTATTAATCATATCGTTAACATACTCTTTCCAATAATTATATAGTGATTGTTCAAAAATATTTGATTTAGTAAAATCTAAACGATATGATTGAATTACATCTACTGCATTAATAATTCCATATAATGCTGAAAAAATATAAACGTTATTTACTAAATAGTTATTATTGTTAAGTGCCTCTTGATTAATTTGTTCAAACATTGTTCCACTATAAAGATAAATAGCTTCATTATAGAAGGGTTTATGGTAATAATTAAAAACTTGCTCCAATAAATTATTTTTAATTTTAAGAAAATCACCCAATTCTACTTTGGATAAGCTTAACATTTTTTTTTTAATTATTGTAGTTTGATTTGATTGAATATACTTATTATTATAATTATTATTATTATTTATTTTTTTTGATGCATTAATTACTATCATCTTTCACCTTTACTTAAGAAAAAATTAGTATACCCTTAATTTAGTATATTATTATTGTATCACACTTTAAAACAAATATATTAATTTACTTATAAATAAAAATAATAAGAAAATATAAAATATTTTCTTAATTTTTTAAATATATACATTTACTCTATTTATTAATTTAATTTCGTGTTCAGATAAACCAATGAATTTTATTTCAATATTTTTAGACAATGCTTTTTCATAAATATTTTTGATTGTATTAATTGCTGAATAATCTATTATATTAGCATTTGTAAAATCAAATATAATATGTCCTTCTAAAGAATTAAAATCAATTTGTTCATTAAAACTTATAATTGAACCAAAAAACAATGTACCTGATATATTAATTATTTGGTTTTCTTGAGTAACTACTATTTTTTTACTTTTTACCCAGCTAAAATGTAAAGCAGACATTAAAACACCTATTATAACAGCAATCGCTAAATTTGCTAATAAAGTTATAAATGTAACTGTAAAAATTACTAATAAATCAAATTTACTGAACTTTTTAAATTCTAATATTGATTCCCAAGCAAATGTTTTATAAACAACAACAAACATTACACCTACTATTGCACCAAGTGGAATAATATCGATTAATGGATATGCGATTAGTACAATTATAAGTAGTCCAACTGCTGCTACAAATCCAGATAAATATTTTCTAGCTCCTGAATTGATATTTATTGTACTTTGACCAATCATTGCACATCCACCCATACCAGATATAAATCCAGTAGCAATATTTGCTGCTCCTTGTGCAATACTTTCTTGTTTTGTATCACCTCTTGTATCTGTTTTTTCATCAATTAAATTTAATGTTAAAAGTGATTCAGTTAATCCGACAAATGCTGCAATCAAAGCAAATGGAAAGATTATTTTTAAAGTTTCAAAAGAATATGCCACATCTGGGATATGAAGTTGTGGCAATCCCGCTTGTAAAGATCCGCCGGCAAAATCACTAATTGTAAATATTTCATAACCAATATTTTTCAATACTAATGAAACAATTGTAACAATAACCATTGCCACTAATGAAGATGGTATAGTTGAGTTTACTTTTGGAAAATATAATATAATACTTATCGTTAATGCCACTAATAATAGCATAATAAAAAGCATACTCCCAGTAATCCATGCATCATCAATTTTGAAAAAATCTAATTGTGCTCTGAAAATAACTAGTGCTAATCCATTAACAAAACCAAGCATAACAGCGTAAGGTATTAACCTGATTAGTTTACCGAGATTCAGTAAACCGAATATTATTTGGAAAATACCTGCTAATATAACAGCTAAAAACATATATTCAATTCCATTTGTTGCTACAAGGGGTGCATATACAACTGCTATTGCACCTGTTGCTCCACTGATCATTCCAGCACGACCGCCAAATAATGAAGTTATAATACCAATCATAAACGCTGAATATATACCATATATTGGATCAATTCCAACAATAAATGAAAATGCAATTGCTTCTGGAACAAGCGCAATTGCAACAGTTAATCCTGATAAAATTTCTACAGATAACTTAATATCCTTATCTTTTAAACCTAACATTTAATACTCCTATTTTATTATCAAACAAGTTGATATTATTATATTGCGACTAATTTACAATTATTATATTATTTATTTAATACTTTGATTTTTTTTCATTTAAAATATTTTAAATTTTAATTTTTTATATTTAAATACACATAATATTATTTAATGTTATTATATAAATAAAATATTTAGAAAGAATATAATGTTAAATAAAGATCATAAAAATATAATTAATACTAAATTTAAACATATCTTAACCATTAAAGAAATAAAAGTCATTAACAATGATTTTGCAAATAAAGAAAAATTTTTTAATTATATTGGGATGTTTTTTTCAAATATAAGAGTTGCATCTTTTAATTTTTGGAGCAATAAAATGGAAATTTATTACCTTGTTGAAACAACTAATGATGATTATATTGTTTACGTTATAAATGAAACATTTTACTCAAAAAAAATTTATAATATTTCAAATGATTCATTTCAATTATCATTAAATAATAATAATAATAAAGTTTATTTATTTAATTATTAATCAAAGCAGTATACCATGTAGTATTTAATAAAAAAATAGACTTTTAATTTAATATAACATTGATAATATTATAACATAGATAATACGTCTAAATGGTGAATTATTTTAAAAATTACATAAAAAAAAAATACACTATTTAAATGTGCATTCTTTCATGACTTTATTTATTTTCAGATAATTTATGGTTGCATTATCCCAAAGAAAATTAACCATATAAGTGTTGTTTTAGCAACTAAACTTAATACTATATACATTCTTTCACCAAATATATAGTCTTTCCATTTACCTACGCCTTTATACTGTAATACCATGTTAATTGGAAATAGGTTGAAAAAGATTATATATGTTATAAATATTGCATATACAAAAGCTGGTACTTCTGATGGATTAGAATTTTCAAATCCATACATAATAATAATAATCCAAGGTATAATACCTGCAAAGCTACCAAAGATAAATGGTGACCAATCTGTTGTCACTTTATTTTGATTAATTTTTTCCATTAACAATCCAAATAAATTCATACATGCATTAATACCAAAAATTAATATTAATGTTGCTAAATCATAAACACCAAATAATATTGCAATTAATACAATCATTAGTGATGATGATAATGCATACTCATACCAACGATAAACATTAATACGATTATCTAATCCATTTAAATATTTGTCTTTTTTAAATACAATATAAAAATGGAAAAATGCTGATATTAATAAGAAAAAACTCGCAAACAATGCAAATGGCAAACTAAATGCCTTATCTACAACTGTTTCTAATTGCATAGATGTTTCATTAAATGTTAAAAAACTTGTTGTAATCTGTGGTTTAAAATCAATTGCTTGTTCAATAGTTAATGCTAAAACTAACATTAATATCCCCTGAAACAAATGAACTAACCCCATAATTAGATTGAATCTCACTAATTTATTCAATATACCTCCCCTTTGGCACTTAAATTATAACAATTTATAGATTCATTTTCAAGATAAATACAACTTATTTTTGTTCATTGACATAGATACAACTTTTGAAATAATAAGTATATTCTTTATTATTCTTTATTTTTTTTGTATGATTATATACTTTGACATCCATATATACTTTGTTTTGAAATTGATATGAATGCTTTATGACAAACTTTATTTGTTTTCTGTTTTTTAGTTTCATTTTTTCATTCGGACTAAATAATGGATCTACTACTTTAAAAACTTTTCCACCAACTGTTACTGTTCCTTTGTAAATTTGTTTGTCTAATAATTCTGATATATACTTACTAGAAAAATGAACATTATATTTTTCTTTTATTTGTTTTTGAACTTTAACTTCACTAAGGTTATCAATAATATATAATTGATAGATATACTTAAGTATTTCAATTCTTTTTTTATTTTCAATCAAATAATCATTTTCATCTTTTGTAAATCCAAATGGTGTTACTCCAAATGGATATTCACCTTTTTTGGCCTTGGCTTGCATACCTGCTTTAGTTCTCTCACTTATTTGTTCTCTTTAAAATTGTGCAAATAGACCTTGAATATATAAAAAACAATCTTCCTTGGGCTCAATCTAGTCTAAAGTCTTCTTGTATACTTATTAAGTTAACATTATGCTTTGCACATATTTCTACTAAGTATTCTAAATCTTTTAAACTTCTTGTTAACCTATCTAACTTCAATACAATTAAATTTGCAACATTTACTTCTTCTATTAATGCTAATATTTTTCTAATCCCTGGTCTTTTTAAATTCTTAGCTGACTTACCAGGATCTTTAATTATTTTTATATCTTCCAAATCCATAAGTTGCTTTTTCAAATTGATTTTTTCTTTCTGATACATAAGTTAATAACCCTCACGTGCTTGTTCTTCTGTACTCACTCTAATGTAACCAATGTTAATCTTTCCTTCCATTAAATCCACCTCTTTCTTAATTGTATTTTAAAACCAAAAAAAGAAAGTTCAAAATCAACTTTCTTAATATAATTTATTTTTTATTATAGTTAAAAATTCATTAAATTTTTTATATCATTTACATTAAGTATTTAATGAGTTTCTTACTTTTTATTTTAAATAATAACGTTAATAAACTACCAAATGTGAAAATTATAATAACTCCATATGCAATTAAAATAAATTGAAAACTAAAAATAACATCAAAAATTGGATATAAAATTGTATGAGAGAAATAAATATAATTTAAAATTAAAATCATTATATAAGAAATAATAAAATTAATAGTATTAATAATTAAATATTCATATAAAATTGTTTTCTTTATTTCATTTGAACTGTATCCCAAAGAGTAATCAATTGCTAATTCTTTTTGTTTAATATGCATATAACTACGATTCAAAAAATATGTAAGTATATATAAAATAAACCCGATAAATATAAATCCAATTATAATACTAATTCTAATTACTAAATATGCATTTGAATAATCATCTTCTAATCCATTTTGTGTAATCAATTTATAATTTGGATATAGTATATTTATTTCTTGTTCGACTTCATCAATATTTTTCTTATCATCCACAACAATTAAAATATCTTCTTGTTTCCAGCCAATTGATTGATTAAAACTATTTTGATCAACAAATGCAGATTCATAATATTCTTGAGACAATTGATCAGAATTGTAATATCTATCTGATTGTTCTTTAAAAGCTAGTTCTAACTCTTGAACTGTTGGCTCTGTTGGTGATTTACTTGCACTATATAATAGGTATTCAGGTGAAATATAATTTTTATATCCTGTTTCATAAATACCTGACACAATAAAATTATTATCCATAACTTTGTTATCTTCATACTGTAACAGTGGTAGCATAATTGTCTCACCAATAATTTGTTCATATTCTTTTTCTGGAAATTCCTGTAATGCTAATATATCAGGAATCAATATTTGATTACTGTCATTTTCTGGAAATTCACCTGCAACCACTTTAAGACCTTCAGGTTGATAATATTCTTGAATTTCTTTTGGACCCTTTAATCCTTCAAAAGAAAAGGTAATTACTTCAGGGGCTGATGGATATGATTTTTGTTTTTGAATTTCTTGACTTATCATATCTTTATCAATTGTGTAAATCAAATCACCCATTGGTCCACTTGATAATGATTTATCAAATAAGGTTGCCTGTTCAACATGATCAATCTTTTCAATTTTTTCAATATCTTCTGGTCCAAAACCTAATTTTTTTGAACTAACAGGATTACCAGATACATATCCTTCATATGGCTCTTGATAACTATTATCAATGTTCAATAAAATTGTTTGATCACTAATCCCTCTGTAAAATATATCTTGTGCATTGTTTTTATAAAAAACAATACAAGCAACCAATAGCATAATGAAGATAATAATTGCCACCATTACAACATTAATACTAATCAAGAAAGATTTATTCATCTTTAATTTTGCTAATGTATATTTAAATAATTTTCTCTTTTTTTTTAATTGTTCTTGTTTTAATTCAACTAATTTATCATTAATATTTTCAGTAATTTTATTTATTTGTTTGCCTTTAATTTCATAAATATTATCAACAGAATTATTAAGCCTTTTATCATGGGAAGAAATGACTACAGTATGACCAAGTTCTTTTAATTTTTTAATTTGTGTTAAAACAATTTCTGTTGTTTCATCATCTAAATTAGATGTTGGCTCATCCATTAAAATAATTTCTGGTTTATTAATGATTGCCCTAGCAAATGCAAGCCTTTGCTTTTGCCCACCACTTAATTCACTGACCTTATTTTTAATTAAGATAGATAATTCAAATGATTCAAGTAAGTACTCAACTCTATCAACATTCTCTACATTAGCTAAAGAATAATATAAAGTTTCATAAACAGTTAGATTATTATGCAATTTAAAATCTTGGAAAACATATTGTACTTTATTTAAACGCATTTCAGATAATTCTTGATTATTAAATTTTGATATATCCTGTTCATCTATTAAAATTTTACCAATGTAATCTTGATCTAAACCAAACAGTAAATTTAATAGTGTGGTTTTCCCTGTACCACTTCGACCAATAAGTAAATTAATTGTTTGATTAGTAAAATCAATTGTTACATTATCTAATACCTTTTTTTTATAGTTTTTTGATAATTTTTCTACCCTCATTAATCTCCTTTATTATAAATAAAAGGATAATAAATTATCCTTTTTTATTCTTTTACTATGAAATTACTAATAGTTTATACTTGAGTTATGTGATACAGAATCACCAGTATATATTAGTCCTCCACGTGATCCCGGACTAATCGGACTTCCACCCCAATTTCCACAGTTTCTGGAATCACCTGCATCTATTGATGCATCATTACATGAATATTCACTACTACCATGTTCATCTGTTAAATGTATTGAAAACGAATGTGTTTGACCCGTTGTATTCTTTGTAGTAATATCAGAATAGCCATTTACATCAGTTCCTTGTGCAAGTTCTACATCACCAACATAACTAGTTTTTACTTCTGCTTCTAATATTATTAGTGAACTAACTATAAAAATTAATAAAGTTAATGCTAATAAAGTATGTATAATTTTTTTCATATTATCTCCTCTTTATATTTTATTTATTTTTAATATATTTATATCATAACATACATATTTTTATTAATAATAAAAATTTTTTCGCCATATCATTAATTTAAAATACTATAATAATATAAATTATTCTTTCAATTTCTTTAATTATATTTTATATTGGATTGTCAAGTTTGACTTTGACTCAAAACTACATAAGAATTTAAATTGCCTGTTCTAATCTGACTTGTGATGGTGATTTGTAATTAAGACCTGAATGGATATGCACATTATTATACCATTTAATCCATTTATCAACATCAACATATAGTTAATTTACATCTTTATAATAATCTTTTAAACATTCTGTCTTTAATAATTTAAACATATTTTCACTTATTGCATTAACACAAGGACATCCTGGATTTGACATTGATATTTGTATATTTAAATTGTCTAGTTTGTTTTGTAAAATCTCTGAAGCAAACTCACCACCTCTATCTGAATGAAACATTGTATATTTATCTATAGGTATTGTCTTGCTATCTATCGCATTTAAAACACATTTTGTATTATGTTTGTTTGAAATATTAACTCCTACTATTTACTTATTGCATAAATTAACTATTAAACAAACATAATGCATTCCACCACTTGTTGGAGCATCAGTTAAATCACTTGTAACTACAGTCTTGATATTAGAATTGTATTGACGATTTAAAATATTATCTGCATATCTACCATTATTTGATTTTGTTTGCTTTTGTTGTTTATTTTGCTTTTTATGATAATTTGATTCAAAATTTAAATACTTCATTATTTTAAGTATTTGATATGCACTTAAAGGCTTACTA
>CALDDH010000005.1 GCA_937936465.1 uncultured Mycoplasmatales bacterium
TTATCTAGTTTTGAGTGTTTTTATACACTTGTTTTACATTATGTTATACAATATATACATAATCTGGTATTGATTGTGCTGGTGTTACACCTGTTCCCATCTCGAACACAGAAGTTAAGCCCAGTCACGCTTGATGTAGTACGTTTTCGTGCAAGATATAGTCTTTGCCAGTTTAAATTAATTAAATTGCCCTTTATTTAAGGCATTTTTTTTTGTATGTTTATACATGTACAAGCTTTTTTATAGTATAATATAGTTATTGTTTAAGGATTAAATACATGCACAAAATATTTAACTTTATCTCTTTTGAAAGGAGTATATTGAAATTAACAATTGGTATTACAACCTATCAAGAAACAGTTTTTTTAGAAGAATTATTATTTACTATCAATCAAGAATTAAAAATAAATAATCATTTAAATGATATGGTTGAAATATTTTTATATAATGACTGTACTCAAAATCAAGAAACACTAGATATAATTAAAAAATATAGTAATATGTACAATTTAATAATTGCAAAAAAAAACCATGGAATGCCTTCGTTTGGACGCAATAAGATACTTGAAAAGGCAATAGGAGAATATATACTTTTTATTGATGGAGATGATAATTTCATTTCACCAATAAATAATATAATTGCAGAATTAAATAATACTATTGATAAAGATGTACTTGTATCAGAAGTTAAGAAAATACAAGGTGATGGTATTTTAACATATAGTCCATTTATTTATACACATCTATTATTTAATTGTTCAGATGATTTTTTCGATCAAAACTATCATAAATTAATTGTACACCAAACAGGAATATGGTCAATATATCGAACACAATTTTTAAAAGAGAATAATTTTATATATGATACAGAGCATCGCTATGAAGATAATTTATTTATGACTCAATTGGCACTGAATAATAATACTCGTTTTGGACGTTTGAATACAAGTTATTATGGGTGGAGAAATAATTTAAACAGTTATAGTCATACAAATCAAGATCAAATAATTAAAAGTAGATTATTTTTATATGAACAAACCCTTAGAGAAGTAGAGAAAAATATTAATAGCAATTTTAGTCCTTATTTATTATTTTCTATTTGGAACCAAACATATACAAACTTAATTAAATCATATCCAAATTTAAATCAAAAACAAAGAAAATATTATTTTAATCAATTAAATTTAATTACAAAAAAAAATAATAAATTAGTTAATCAGTTAATGAATAGGACAGATGATTTAACAGATAAATATTTTAAGTTAAGAAAATATAAATTATTTAATCAATATTTTATTTTAAATAATTTATCTAAACTATATAAAATAAAAATTAATAAAGTTAAATATAAACACAATTTACTTAAAGTTTTTACAATCTTACCAATTAATCGAAAAAAAATTTTCTTTACAAGTCAATATGGAAAATACAATGATAATAGCAAGTATTTATATTTAGAGATGAAAAATAATCCTAAGTATAAAAATTTTAAATTTATTTTTGCAGTTAATGATAGAAATTTAATTAAGCATAAAGATTTCATTGATTTTCATAATAAAGTACTATATTTCTATCACCATTATACATCATCACATATTTATTTCAATACATGGTATGATCCGAATATTAAGAAAAGAAAACAACAAACATGGACTCAATTATGGCATGGTATACCTTATAAAAAAGTTTATACAGATATAAATACTTATGAGCAGACAACACCACTGTTTAAGACAATTAATAAACAAAAATCAATTAGTAACTGGGATAATGTTTGGTCTGTAAATGCATACAATACTAATATATTTAAGAATTTATTTCCAAATGTTTATATAATTGAAAAAGAGTATCCAAAAGTACAATGGTTAATTGATAATCAAAATAATTTAAATTTAATTGAAAAATTAAAAGATAAATATCAATTAGACCAATTTAAAAAGTATATCTTATATGCACCAACATACAGACCTTATCAATACTTTATTAATATTAGTGAAGTAAAAAAGATAGTTCCAGATGGTTATGAATTACTGGTTCATAAGCATCCAATGTTAAGAACAAATAAAATAAAAGATATAGGTGAATTAAAAGATATTGATGACATTCAAGAAATTATTTTAATTACAGATGGTGTTATTACAGACTGTAGTTCAATTAAGTACGATTATAGGCAAATGAATAAGAAAACAATTGAATACTTTCCAGATAAAGTAAATTATGATCATATTCATGGTATTTATTGAAAGGAGTAAAGCTAATGGAAGTTTTTTTAATAACAAATTATAAGGAAATAAATTTAATGGAAGACCTAGTAATTCCTCATGTTTTTAAAAAAGAAAATTATAATATAGGCAACTATTCATTTTTAAATTTATATAGTTCATTAAATGAAAAAATTAATAAGTTTAACGTATCTACTGATGGTGAACATTTTTATTATGAAAATGGATGGTCACTTGAAGAAAATAAAAAATTAATTTTAGATGTTTCAAAAAAGAAAAAATTATTTGATTTGCCAACTTCTGATTTAGATGGGAATTATATTCAAATAAAGATCAAAGACAATAAAATAAATATAAGAAAAAATGCTTCTTCAATTGATAATGTAGCTTACTTTAAAATAAATGAATATATCTTCATATCTAACTCCAATGAAATGTTAGAGCAATTATTAAAACAAAGTAAATTATATGATTTGTTAGAGATAAACAAAGATTATTATTTAAATAATTCAATTAGTGAGAATAATAGACTATATTGTGGGGGTAAGTATAAACAATTAGATTATGTAAATAATCTTGAAGAATATGAATATGATGGAAAAAATGTAACCAAGAAATTTGTTGACCAAATAAATATAAATAAATACAAAAATAAATATAAGATAGATAAAAAAGGTTTTAATGAATATTTTTTAAAAAGATTGAATAATGCAATAAAAGAATTTTTAGAAAAATACAAAATAAATGAATTATCCTTGGATATAACAGGAGGAAGGGATTCAAGGGTTCATGTAGCAATTTTTAATAATATTTTAAAAAATAAAATAAAATTGAATGTTATTGGTAATGAAAATCTTCCAGACGTAATTATTGCAAGACAAGTTGCCAAGGAATTAAAACTTCCAATTAATGTACTTCATCCTAATCTAAAATCAAAAGATATAAATATACATGAAATGAATAAAGAAACAAATAAATCAATGAATTATAAATCATTCTTTTTGGCTTTTAATAAAACACAGTCAATCTATGAATTGAAAAAAATACCAGACATAAAAATAACAGGTGTATTAGGTAATGTTATTTTTAATTCACTACAGTTAAAAGGTATGCCAAAATTTTCCAATTATGCTTTTATAAATAAGGAGAATAGCAGGACATTACATAATAAATTTATGGATTCAATAAATGAAATGGATAAAGTGGTTGATGATGAGTGGTTATCATATTATTTTAATTTAAGGTTTAATAACCACAATAGATTTTTAAATGGATTATCATACTCTGCTTTTTCTTTATATAGTTTAGATTGTTTTGCAATATACTCTCTTATTTTACAAAAAGAGAATATTAATCCAGAAATCATTCAAAAAAATATCCTTAAATATTATAATAAAAATCTTTTAATTAATATCCCATTTGAAGAGCAAAAATCCTTTGTTGATATAAATACCTTTGAAATTTCTAGTGTTCCACATAAAACAAATAAATTTGAATTAAATATTACAAAAGCAAGAAATAAAAAGATAACAACTTTTAAGGATGAAATAAAAGTAATATTATTAAAAAATAATGATCCAGACTTTATTAATGATGATTTTTGGCAAAGTTTTCATATGAATAATGGTGAACAAAATATCAGGTATTTTATTTTAGGATATTTAGGATATTTATCAGTTACAAATAAAATTACTCAATGGGAAACTAATAAAGCAATTAGTTTATCGGAGAATACTAAACTTGAACCTGAAGAAAAATTTTATGAAAGAACATATGTTCAGCCATCTAAATATACATTTGGTATTAAAAATATATACCAAAAAGACGAAGTTTTATGGGGGTTATCATATGTTGATCATATAATTGCAACAGTCATTAATATCCATACCAAAGCAAGGTATAATTTAATTATCCATACAATTGGAGTAAAAGGATATTATGAATTTAAATTTGAAAACACTGGACATTATAGATTAAATATATTTAATACTAAAACAAAGACATATGTCTATTCTAGTTCAACTATAAAAATAATTCCAAAAGTTGCATTGATTAATAAAATAAATTCATTTCAATATAAAGATTATAAATTTAAATGTCACCAAGTAAATGATTATATTGAAGAAATAAAATATAAAGATTTAATTTGGACTTTAAAGTTAAATAGAAATCATTTCGATTATACTTTTTATTTTGAAAATAACGATTTGCAAATTATTAAGTTTTGGTATAAACAAGATATAGAATATTCAATATCTAAAGTTAAAAGTTTTACTATATTTTTAAAAGATAAATCAACTAATAAAATAACACAAATGAATTATAAAAAAGAAAGAGGTACTGATGATTGAATTATATCCTACAATCAGTTTAGAATTAAGTAATAGAAATATGATAGAGTTTAAATACAATAGATTTTATTTAAACATTAAGAATAATATAGTTAGTAAAGGTTCAAATAAATATAGGTATTTAATTAGTGGGTGGATCGATTTTGATAATAAAAAAGTTGTTATAAATAAGGTTAATGATGATTACAAAATTTACTTTAATACAAAATCATGTAGGTTTGAATTAATAAATGGGCAAATTGTAGATGGTAAATATTTTCTTACTATTGAGGTTAGAAAGATATCTAAATTGTCTTTAAAACACATCAGTTTTACTAGGCAGGATAAAATATCAAATCAAATTGTAGATAATTCAAAAACAAATTTATTATATAATAAAATGTATGAAGATGACAAAAATAGAATAATTCAAAAGTTGAAACTAGGTAACAATATTTTATCTATTGTTGATAAATTCACATATTATAACTTGAAAAATAAATATAATGTAATTAACCTAAAATTAAGCGACGTATATCTGTTGGATGATATATTAAGAGAAAACCATTATATCTTAGATATAAAATTCTTCTTTTTAGAGTCTGCTTGGCTTGGAGAAGACAACACTTGGCGTGATAAAGTAGTTAAACCATCTCAAGAGGCTCAGGACTTACTTAATATTTTAAGAAAAAATAAAATCAAAGTTGTTTTTTTCAATAAAGAAGATCCATTTCATTTTAATTCTTTCAAGCATCTGGTGCATAGATCACATTACACACTAACAACAGCACAAGAATGTATTGATGATTATAAAAAGATTACAAAAGAAAATGTAAGTATGTTACAATACTTTTTAAATGAAAAGGAATATAATATCTTTAAAAATAAAGTTGATGTAAAGAATAAAAATATTTTATTTGCAGGAAGTTATTATTATAATTTTCCTGAAAGAAACGAATTTCTAAAAGAATTTATCAATAGTTTTAACGTTGATATATATGATAGAAATCTTAATTCAATTAATAACTTAAATAAATTCCCTAATCAATTTAAAAGTATTATTAAGGGAGGGGGATTAAATCAATTTGAGATAAATAAAATAATTGAGAAATATAAATATGTTATTTCTTTAAATAGCATTGTTGATTCACAAACAATGATTGCAAGGCGATTTTTTGAACTTATTGCAATGGGTAAAATTCAAATAGCAAATTATAGTCCAGCTGTAGATAAATTAAATTATAATAGTATAATTTTCTCAGAAACTAATGATATAAATGATCTTAAACAAAAAATACAAAAAAATAATATAACAAGAAAAGAATTATTAAATAATTCTTTTGATATATTGCGTAAAAATTCATCGGAAATAGTTTTTAATAAAATAGAAGAAGATTTAAATATAAAAACTCAAAATAATATGGTAGTATACATAGAAGTAACATCATTTAGAAAATTTGAATTATTTATCATTAATTTCTTATCATCGCAAAAGAAAAAAAATAATTATTTATTTGTTGTTGCAAATGCAAAAGTCACAAGAAAAATTGAATCCAGTATTTATATGGAAATATTGGATATCTTTTTTAATTACAAATCTTTAGAAAAATTAAATGTTCCATTTATTAATTTAGATGAAAATTATACATATAATAAAAATTATTTGATTGATGCATATCTGGCTACAAAAGGAATTGAAACATCTAATACAGGAATTAAATTTGCAGAATTTGATAAAATATCTGATTATATACAAAATAATAAAACACCAGATATTTATATAAATTATTTAGCTTTTAAAGAACAAAAAAATAATACGATTCAAGTCAATAAAAATTATGAAAAAAAATTGATTGATAGTAATGATGTTAATACTGTATTTACTAATATTTACCCAACATATCAAAATTTATATAGAAATGCTTTTGTTCATCAAAGGGTTAGGTATTATAATTTAAAATCTAACAATATAGTAATTTTGATGGGTGATAAAAACCATTTCTATGTTTTTGATCATGTTTTAGTTTTATATTTAAATCATGAAGGATTTAAAAAATATTTTGATAATCGTGTGTCTTCCGATAAAATTTTCATTCATTTTTTAAGCCCCCAAATTAAGTTTATTCTTGATAAATATGCAATTCAATTGAAAAAGAATGTGTGGGTTCATGGGGTAGAGGGGATATCATATGAGAGAAGGTCTCCATTTTTATTTGAAACAAATGAGAATATTAAATTTATATTTAAAAATAGAAAAAAAATGTGGCAAGAAGTTTTTGAAGAAGATAGTTATAAACTAATTTTTATTAGTAATTGGATATATAGTGCCTTTCAAGAAGATATGAATTACAATAAAAAACCAATAGATTATAATATTATTTCTAATCCAATTGATACTGAATTTTATAGTTTGAAAGATAAAGACTATTCTAAAATTAAAATCTTGAGCATTAGGCCTTATGCAAGTAAAACATACGCTAATGATTTAACAGTTAAAACTATTTTAGAATTATCAAAAAAACCATATTTTTCAGAATTAGAGTTCACGATTATTGGGAGAGGACAATATTTTGATCAAATCATAAAACCTTTAAAAGATAAAAATTTTAAAAATGTAATAATTTTAGAAACTTTTTTAACTAGAGATGAGATTAAAGAATATCACAAAAAAAATAATATCTTTCTGTGCCCTACAAGACAAGATTCACAAGGTGTATCAATGTGTGAAGCTGCTTCTAGTGGTTTGGTTGTTATTACAAATGATAATAGTGCAATTAGAGAATTTATGAATGATGATATATCCATAATAGTTCCTGATGATGATGTTAATGCAATGGTCAAAGGAATAGAATCATTATATTATAATAAAGATCTTTTAGAAAAAATGTCTAAGGGTGCAAATATAACAATGAATAAGGAATTAAATATTAAATATATATGTGATTTAGAATTAAAAAGGACTTAAGTTGAAATATAATTTATATGGAGAGAGTGTTACTAGAGATATTTTCCGTATATCACAAAAAGATAAATTAGTAAAAAAATATTATGCTAGAACAAGTTTTTATTCACAGTTTAAAAGTGTTTCATGTAATTATGAATTTAGTCAAAATGATATTGCAAGTAGGATAATTTATGATGATATGAATAATATCTTTAAAACAATGAAAGAAACATTAATAATTGACTTAATGTGTGAAGACCTTATACCATATTACTTTAATCAAAAAGTAATAACATATAGTGAGTATTTTAAAAAAATGAAAAAATTGATGTTAAATTTGAAAAATATCAATTACTTAATTTAAAATCATTTGATAAATTTACTAGTGGATTTGATGAATTTATCAACTATAACTATAAAATGAATTCATGGCTTTTAGATAATATATATATAATTAAATATTATCCAGCTAATATTGATGGGCAAGGAAATAAATTATCCACTTTTTCAGAAGATAAAATAAAAGCAATAAGGGAGAAATATCCAAAAATAAAATTTATAGATTTAAATATAGATTTTATTGCAAATCCATATCATTTAGGGGGGGACTTTCAGAACTGCATTATCAGGATGATGTCTATAAACGAGGGATGGATTTTATTTTTAAATACACACAAAAACAAAAACAGACATTTACTTATGAAAAAAAATTACTTTGTTAATACTAAAGGAAGTGAATATTTTAATCATCAGTGGGATATTAAATTAACAAATGATTATTATGCAATTTATTTTTTTGATGAAAAAGAAGAAATGAAAAAAACTATTATAATCAAAAATATATCCAAGATATATTTATAGAAAGTTTTAGGAAGGAGCAAAAGTGAAAAAAATAGCAATAATATTTGGAACAAGGCCTGAGTTCATTAAAATATATCCAATATATTTGGAAAGTATTAAATATTTTAATACAGTGTTAATAAATACAGGTCAACATCAGGAGATGCTTAATAATATATTATTAGATTTTAATATTAATCCAAAATATAATGGTAATATCATGCAAGAAAGTAAAGGATTAAATGAAATACTAACTAATTCATTAAAATTCATTGATAAAGCATTAGATATTGAGAAACCTGATTTAGTTTTAGTTCACGGAGACACTTCAGCTACATTAGCAGGAGCATTATCATCTTTTTATAAACAAATTCAAGTTGGTCATATTGAAGCTGGTCTTAGAACATATAATAAAAAATCTCCATTCCCTGAAGAAGTAAATAGGTTATTAGTTGGAGATATTGTTGATTACCATTTTACTCCAACATATACAACATATGATAATTTAATTAAAGAGAATAAAAATAAGGATGATATTTATATTGTTGGTAACAGTGCAATAGATATGTTAAAATATACAATTAGGAATGATTGGCACCATAATATAATAGATAAAATAAATTCTAATAAAAAAATTATTCTAATAACTATTCACAGAAGAGAAAACATCAAAGTATTAGTGTCTATTTTTTCAGCTATTAATAATTTAGCAAATAAATATTTTAATGAATATCAATTTGTATACCCAATACATATGAACCCAGAAATCAGAAAAATAGCTAAAGAACAATTTACTCAAAAAAATATTTATGTAGTAGAGCCGTTGGAAACAATAGACTTTCATAATTTTATGAAAAAATCTGAAATTATTTTAACAGATAGTGGTGGTATACAAGAAGAAGCACTTGGTATAAATAAGCCTGTTTTTGTAGTTAGAGATACAACTGAAAGACCTGAAGGTGTTTTAGCAGGAGCATTAAAATTAACAGGTACAGATGAGAAAGAAATTATAAATATTATTACATCCCATTTAGATAATAAAGAATTATTAAATAAAATGATTTCATCTGATAATCCATACGGTGATGGTACAACTGCAGAGCAAATTATGAAAATTATTAAGGATAAATTATGAAAAATATAACGATTTTAGGGTTAGGATATATTGGTTTGCCAACAGCACTATTTTTTTCTAAGTCAGGATTTAATGTTTGTGCGGTAGATATAAATGAAAAAATAGTTGATCAATTAAATGATGGAAAGATAACTTTCAAAGAAGATGGATTAGAAGAATTGTTTTTGAGTACATACAACAACATTGATTTTAATACAAAACCAAAAGAGGCTAATTTATTTATAATTACTGTTCCAACACCATTTTTAAAAAATAAAACAATTGATGAAAAATATATAAACAAAGCATTTTTAGACATTAGTAGTTTATTAAAAAAAGGTGATTCAATTGTTTTAGAGTCCACAGTACCACCAATGATAACAGAGAAATTAATTGAAAAAGTTGGGATGTTAGGTTTTAAAGTTGGAGAAGAGATATATATAGGACATGTACCAGAAACAATAATACCTGGTAATATGATTAATGAATTTAAAACAAACAGAAGATTAATTGGTGGAGCCACAAAAAAATGCTCAGAAGTTGTAAGTGAATTTTATGAGCAAGTTGTAAAAGGAGATATAATTAAAACAGACTTGCGAACTGCTGAATTTGTTAAAGTTATTGAAAATACGTATCGTGATGTAAACATAGCACTGGCAAATCAATTAATGCATTTATCTGATGAAATGGAAATAGATATATATGAAGCAATTAAAATTGCAAATATGCACCCTAGAGTAAATATCCATAACCCAGGACCAGGAGTAGGAGGGCATTGTATTTCTGTTGACCCATGGTTTTTAGTTGGAATATTTAAAGAAAAAGCAAACCTAATTGAAATGGCAAGAAATATAAATGATAATCAACCTCAATATATATATGATAAATTAATAAAAAAACATCAAATTAAAAATAAAAAAATAGGTGTATATGGGTTGTCATATAAACCAAATATAGATGACTTTAGAGAAAGTCCCTCATTCACATTTATTGATATTTTGAAAAAAAATAATAATCAATATATATCATATGATCCAGGAACAATGAGCTTGGTAGAGACAAACCAGACATTGTCATTTGAAAAATTTATTCAAGAATCAGATTTGATAATTATATATGTAAATCATGACCATCTAAAAGAAAATATGAAACTGATTATTGATAAGCAAATGTTTAAAATATAAATAATTGACAAATCACCATAAAAGTATTATAATTTATATGGTTTGCGGATGTGGCGGAACTGGCAGACGCGCTAGACTTAGGATCTAGTACCGTGAGGTGTGGGGGTTCGATTCCCTTCATCCGTACCAATAAAAAGAATATTTAAATTAATATTAAATAATTTAAATATTCTTTTTTATATTATATGAAATTGTGAGGGGTTATAAAATGTTTGTATTAATATTTATTATAATTGTAATGATATTTCCAATTAACCATTTTCTTGTCATCAACAGAAATAAGAAAAAACTAAAACTTTAAATGATCAGCAAAAACAAGAAATAATTTTGGATCAACATTTCTTCTTATTCTTTTAGCCACAATAAATTCCTTCATGTATAATTTTATTTTATCACTACACAAAAATAACTGCATAAGGTTTTTAACTTAAACAGTTTACTGTGCATTCCCTAGGTTATTTTGGAATTAGATTTAGTTTATCAATTCAAATCATCTATTCTTTTGTTAGGTCGATTATATTCGTAATCTTATTTATTATGTCGGGTTACGCTTTACGTATTCTTGATATAATTTCAATGATATTAATCTTTTACTTTATTGTTTCAGTTATTAGATTATTTATTTTAATAATTAAATTACTATTAAATATTCCAAATATTACAAGACAATGGGATATTTATTCAAATTACTTTCTGATTAAACAATTAATTAAGTGAATAAGCATTTAAAAAAGATTTATTTACATATATTCTTGACTAAAATTAAGTATTATTGATTTGTTCATATATGTATAATTGAACTAACAAAATGTACACATTAGATAATAATTGCTATAATGTTAGTATATTAAATGTTTAATATACTATTGAAAATAAAAAGGGGTTATAATGAAAGTAATATATTTTGCAGGAGGTTGTTTTTGGGGAGTTGAGAAATATTTTCAACTAATTGATGATCACATTCAAACTAAAGTTGGATATATTCAATCATCACACGTGAATCCAACATATAATCAAATAGTAAACTCTGAAGTTGAGGCAATTGAGGCAGTTAAGATAACTTATGATCCAGAAAAAATTGGCTTAAATAATTTGCTTGATTACTTGTTTTTAATAATTGATCCAACCCTTAAGTTTCAACAAGGTAATGATATTGGTTATCAATATCAAACTGGGGTCTTTTTTGAAAATATTGAAGATCAAGTTGTGATTGATGATTATTTAAATAAAATTAAAGGTAAATATGATCAATTTCATTTTCTAAACCAAAAGCTTGATAATTTTTATTTAGCTGAAGATGAGCATCAAAACTATTTAATTAAAGATCCGACTGGATATTGTCATATTGATTTTTCAATAATGAGTAAAATAAAAAATAATCATAAATGAGTATTTAAATTAAAAAAGGGGAAATATGAATATAGTAGATATTAAGTTTTTAAATAGAAGTAAAAAAGCTGTTAGTTTAAATGATTTTGAAGGTAATGTTTTTCTAATTGTAAATACTGCATCTAAATGTGGTTTTACACCACATTTTGAAGGGTTAGAAGAGTTACATCAAAACTACCATGATAAAGGATTACAAATCATTGGTTTTCCGTGTGCGCAGTTTAATAATCAAGACTTTAATGATGCAAATGAGTCAGCCGAATATTGTAAATTAAATTATGGTGTTACTTTTCCAATTATGGACAAGATAGATGTCAATGGTAGCAAACAAGCTGAATTGTTTCGTGAACTTAAAAGTCAGCAAAAAGGAATATTTGGTAGTAAAAAAATTAAATGGAATTTCACTAAATTTTTAATTGTTGATGGAAAAGTAATTAAGCGTTATTCTTCAAAAGTTAAACCAGCAGACATCGAAGAAGATTTACTTAACTATTTAAAATAAATATACAAATTTAAAAGTTTGAAAATTTAAAGTTTTAGATTAAATTAAATATGGATAGAAACTTAAATTAGAAAATGTTATAATAATAGTATAAAAGATATTGAGGAGAATTAATTAGATGGCTAATAAATTACTAACTATTGGTATTACCACATATGATAATAGTCAATATATTAATCAGTTATTAAATATAATCAACCACCAAATAAAAATTGATCAAAATCTTTTGAATTTGGTGGATTTTTCTCTATATGATGATTTAAGTAGTGATAGTAGTTTTTTAAATAAGTTGCCGACTTATTTTAATGTATATCAAGCAAAAGTTAATAGTGGCTCGCCATCAGTTGGAAGAAATCATATTATAAATCAAGCAAACAGTCAGTATATTTTATTTATTGATGGAGATGATATGTTGTTGAGTAATATTAACTTAATATTAGATAAGCTACTTAATAATCAACATGATCTAATAGTTACGCCAGTCAAGATGATTAATAGTAATACTATTATGCCATCACCATTTTTATATAATGACAAATTATTTAATTCAAATAGTAGTCAAGATCTAATTGAAAAAATTTGTGTTCATCAAACAGGTATTTGGAGTATTTATAAATTAAGTTTCTTAAAAGAGCATAATATACAATATAGAGCAGATATTAGATATGAAGATAATTATTTTCTATATAGTATCTTATTAAATAACCCACAAATACAAGCTCTAAATCTTAATTACTATGGTTGGAGACAACATCAGCAAAGTTTTAGTAATTCAAGCTTTTCTTTTGATAGTAGAGTTGAATTGTTTAAAGAAACATTAAAGCTTCTTAAGTTACATCCAGAACATAAATTATCGCCTTATATATTGTTTTCAATTTATAACCAAACATATTCTAATTTACTAATTAATCACTTTAAATTATCTAATAAAGAGATTAAATTAAATTACCATAAATTAAAAGAACTTGAAAAAAACAATCAAAAGTTAATAAAAGGTTTAAAAGCAAGGTCAAATAAACAAGTTACTGCCTTTTATTTTGATAAAACTAAAGATAATATATTTAATAATTACTCATTTTTTAAACTATTTAAATTATATAAACAAGTTAAAGAAAATAAGTCTAAAATTGATTTGTTTCTTTTAAAAGTTGTTATTTACTTTCCACATAATAAACGTGAGAAAAAAAGTAATAAAAAAAGTTTATACAATCAAGATAGATATATTAATTTATACAGCGATGGCTTTTTAAAGCACTTTAAATATTTTAATAAGTTACCAAAATTTTTAAAAGAAGCAATTATTTATCAAATTGAGTGGAATCTAAAAGAGTTAAAAGAAAGTAAGCTTATTTTAAAGCCAGAACAAAGACTTAAAAGAGAACTTGATTTACAAGTCTTATTTAAACAAATTGACTTCAGTTATATAGCGAGTCATCCACAATGTTTTAATGATACTTATCAAATAGGGATCAATAATAAATATTATAATTTAAAAAATGATTTAAAAGCTAAAATTACATATGTTCAAGAAACAGAATTTTATTATAAGTTTTTACTAATTGATAGTGATGATATTTATAATGAAAATCAAGTAGCTAATATTAATTCAAATATTTCAGATGATCTAAATAATAATCAAGTAAATAATTGGGATATTTATTTAGATGATGTAAAGTATCAAGTGAGTGATTTAGATAACCGTTTTAAACAAATCAATTTAAATCATAAAGCATTTGTTAATTATCGTTATATTAAGATTGAGAAGAAATATCAAAGTATAATAATTGAGCATAATAAAATAAATCAATTAATTCCTTTTAATTACGAATATCAAGATAAGGAATTTAATCAAGCAAGTTCAATTATTTTATTTGACCGAGAGAATAAAGCTGATGATAATGCTGAAGTCTTTTATAACTGGATGAAAGCTAATCACCCACAATATAATAATATATATTATGCAATTAGAAAAGAAAGTAGCGATTATATAAGGTTAAAAAAAGAAGGATTTAAGTTAGTTGATTATGGAAGTAAGGAATTTGATAAATTATATCTTAACAGTGACTTTATAATTAGTAGTGGGTTAGATGAAAGTTTAATATCTGATTATAAGAAACTAAGATTAACTACTAAATCAAAGGCCAAATTTATCTTTTTACAACACGGTGTGATCACCGATGACTTAAGTGAATTGTTAAGGAATAAGTTAATTGATAAAATAATTGTAACAGCGAACATTGAATATGATAACTTAGTTAATAAATATCATTTTTTTAAAGAAGAAGTTATGCTAACAGGTCTTCCACGATTTGATAAATTATATGATAATTCAAAGAAAGAAATATTACTGCAATTAACTTGGAGAAATTTATATCATAATTATAATAGTAGCGAGATTAATAAAACAAATTATATTCAAAAGATTAAAAGGATATTGAGTGATCCAACCTTAATTAATAAATTAAAATCAAGTGGATACATTATTAAATATATTGCACATCCACAAATGAATCAACATCTTGATTTATTTAAAAGTTATGATAATGAAAATATTGAAATTTTAAATGTTAATAATATAAGTTATCGTGATCAATTTGCAGCTGCTAAATTATTAGTTACAGATTACTCTTCGGTGTTTGCTGATTTTAGTTATTTAAAAAAACCAGTTATTTATTATCAAGATGATTTAGATGATTTTTATAGGTCGCATACTTATGGTCAAGAGATAAATTATCAAAAAGGTGGACTTGGACCAGTTACCCAAAACCATCAAGATTTAATTAATCAAATAATTGAGTATATTGACAATGAGTGTCAGGTAGAAGATAAATATATTAAGAGAATAGATAAGTTCTTTAAATACAATGATCAAAATAACTGTCAAAGACTCTATGATCGTTTAAAAGAAGACTATTAAGCAAAGGAAATTATGAATAAGATATTGAACGTAATTGAAAAAATAAAAATGGCTTTAAAATTAATTAGTTTTAAGCATCCAATCAGAAACATTAAAAAAATAACTAGAGAAGTTATTTACAATCTATTTAAATCAAAAACTTCAACATTCACAATAATAACTGAAATTAAAGATATTGAAGTAACGCATATTAATAAATACTTTAATACAATAATAAATAATAATTATCAACTTGATAAAGTTGAAATTATTTTATATGGAGAAATAAGTAATCAAGAAATTGAAAGAGAAATTAATGAGTGGATAGTTGAATATCCAAAGATTATTAAGCTAATAAAAGACAGTGATATAAATAAAGCAGTCCAAGTAAGTCAAAATAACTGGATAACTTTTATTAAATTTAATGATTTTATTGACTTTAATTATTTTAAGCAAATAGATAAAGCAATATATGTTAGTAAAGGACAACCATTAGTATGTGCAAAGCCAATTACTTATAATGAATTAAATCAAACTTTCATTAATGACAATCCTTTTGCTAGTAAATACAAAACATTTTTCTCAACTATTAAAAGAGATTTAACCAAAGAACAAATGTCTTTTGAAAGAGAAACAAAGTTAGCTTTTTTCAATAGAGCTATTTTAAATCAAAAAAAAATTGAATTTACAAATCAAACAACTGACTTTAAAGAGCAAACTTTTATTTGGCAATATTTAAAGCAAATAGATAATTATAATATTACATACGTTAGGTCAGCCAAATATTATGCACGTAAACAAAATCAAATCAATAATGATTTAGATCCAAGTTTCTATACAAGGGGTTTAAACTATTATTTAGACCTTCTAGTCTTATCAAGTGATTACAAGCTAGAGATTAAAGAGACAATAATTAATGCAATTATTTATGATTTAATTCGTAATATTAAGAATTTAGAATGGAAACAAGTTGATCTAATAAACGATCAAAGAATTATTCGTGAAGATTATTTAAGTCAAATATTTAAGCTAATACCCTTTGAAAATATAATCAAAAGAAAAAAACAATGTTCAAGAAATTATCAAATTGGAATTAACAAAAGGTATTATAGTAATTTAGGTGAAATAAATAATAAAATAAAATATATTCAAGAAACAAAAGACTATTATAAGTATTTACTAATTGATTCAGAGGACAATTGGGAATTTTACTTAGATAATCAAAAATATCAAGTGAGTGACTTAGAAAATAGAATACAATATACTTATATAAATGATCAAGTTTTTACAAATAGAAGATATATAAAAATATATAAGAAATACACTGATGTCAGATTTGAGTATTTAGGAGTTAAACAAGAATTGCCAATTGTAAATTTTAAATATCAAGATAAAGAGTTTAATCAAGATAGTATTATTCTCTTATTTGATCGTGAAAATAAAGCTGATGATAATGCTGAAGTCTTTTACGAGTGGATGCAAGCAAAACACCCAGAATATGAGCGAGTGTATTATGTTCTTAGTAAAGATAGTATTGATTGGAAAAGACTAGATGCTAAAGGTTATAAACTTGTAGATTATGGTAGTAAAAACTTTGAAAAGTTATATCAACAAGCTGATTTCTTACTTAGTAGTTCACTTCATGCATCTTTAATATCAAATTATAAACAAATGAGATATAATGGCAAAAAAAGAAAAGCACATTCTAAGTTTGTTTTCTTACAGCATGGAATTATTTTAAATGACATGTCTAAATGGTTTGGAAATCGTAAGATTGATCAAATGGTTGTAACTGCAAACCCAGAATATCATAATTTAGTTAATAAATATACTTTTTTTGATGATCAAATAATACATAGTGGATTACCAAGGTATGATAAATTGTATACTAATCCACAAAAAGAAATATTACTTCAATTAACATGGCGAAAAGAATTACAGGAAATGACAACTGAAGAAATAAGCAAAAGTGATTATATTAAAAAAATTAAAAATATACTAAAAGATTCCGGTTTATTATCTAAATTAAAAGAATATGGTTATATTTTGAAGTATATACCACATCCAGAAATTAATCCTCATATATCTTTATTTAAAGAAAATGAAAATGAATATATACAAGCTATAGATGCAACTAAAATTATTTATCGAGATCAGTTTGCAAGGGCAAATTTAATGATAACCGATTATTCATCTGTATTTACCGATTTTTGTTATTTAAAAAAACCAGTAATTTATTATCAAGATGATTATACTGAATTTTACAAAGCCCATATATATGGTCCTGAAGTAAATTATAAGAGTGCAGGATTAGGACCAGTTCAAGAAAATCATCAAGATTTAATTAATAAGATAATTGAATACATTGATAATGACTGCCAGATGGAAGAGAAATATATTCAAAGAGTAAATCAGTTTTTTAAATATAATGATCAAAATAATTGTCAAAGGTTATATGATCGTTTAAGAGCAGATTATTAGAAAGGGCTTATATGCAAAATATAATTGAAAACTATTTGAATAATCCTAATATCGAATATTATTTAAAAGAGCAAGTCAATCAAATGGATGAAATAGAGTTAAGTAACAGCTTTAATAATTCACTTCAATTTGGGACTGCAGGTATTAGAGGGATAATGGGTCCTGGTCCAAATAAAATGAATATATACACTATTCGCCATGTTACCTTAGGTCTAGCTAATTATTTATTAAAAGAATATCCAAATCAACAGTTAAGTGTTGCAATTGGATATGATTCAAGGAATTACTCTGTTGAGTTTAGTCAGAATATTATTTCTGTTTTAAGTAGTTTAAATATTAAAGCCTATGTATATGATCAAGTTAAACCAACACCACTATTATCTTATGCTGTAAGACATTTTAACTGTCACGCTGGAATTATGATAACTGCTTCTCATAATCCAAAAGAATATAATGGTTATAAGGTTTATAATCAAACAGGATGTCAAATTAATTTAGATGTAGCAAATAAAATATCAAATGAAATGAAATTAATTGAAAATATATATGATTATCCTGTGCTTGACTTTTTCAAAATAAAAGATAGTAGTTTAATTGAGTATATAAATGAAGATATAGATGATATTTATTTAAAAGATATTGAAGATATCATTTTAAATAATCCAGAAGAAAAAAAAAGTAAAGTTGTCTTTTCTCCACTACATGGAACATCTGGAAAGATAGTTCCTAAAGCATTAAATTATTTTGGATATCATAATCTTGTTTTAGTTAAAGAGCAAATGGTAGTTGATGGTAACTTTCCTGATGCACCAAGTATGAACCCAGAAGAATTAGCTAGTTTTGATTTAGCAAAAAAATATGCTATTGAAAATAACAGTGATTTAATTATTGTCAATGACCCTGATGCTGACAGGTTAGGTGTGATGTATTTAGATAACAACAATAATTATCAAGTATTAACAGGTAACCAGACTGGAGCATTATTATTAGATTATATCATTAATCAAAAAAAATTAACTGGATCAGAAGTTGTTTATAATACAATTGTAACGGGAGAATTAGGTAACCAAATAGTTAAACAATCAGGCATTAAACTTGAGCAAACATTAACTGGTTTTAAATTTATTGGTGAGAAAATAGCAAAATTAGAAAATAAAGAAGATTTCATGTTTGGTTATGAAGAAAGTTATGGTTATTTAATTAATAGTTGTGTTAGGGATAAAGATGCAATTCAAGCAGTCATCAGCGTTGTAGAAATGGTTAATTTTTATTTAAATAAAAAGATTAATATTGGTGATAAGTTAAATCAACTATATCATATATATGGACACTTCATTGAGGAGACAAAATCTATTAATTTACAACAAGAAGGATCAAAAGAAAAAATAAATAGTATCTTTAACAAATATCAAAATATAAAAGAAGTAGCTGGTATTGAAGTCATTAAAGTAGAAGATTATAGCCTGGGTATTAATGGATTACCAAAAGAGAAAGTTTTGAAAATCTATTTAAAAGATTATGGATGGTTTGCTATTAGGCCAAGTGGAACAGAGCCTAAATTAAAATTATACTTCTCAATTAAAGTTAATCAAGATAATAATATTAATATAGAGTATGATACAATAGTTCAGTGTATTGAAAAAGAAATAGCTTAAAGTATTTCTTTTTAACAAAAACAAATAAATAGTATGTGAATATATTTATTATATATTTTAATTTATCTAAGTCAAGGTACATTTACTCACATAAAATATGATATAATAATAGAGAATATAAATAGTGCAATATTAAAGACCTAATAAAATAATAATAAAGGATAAAAATGAATATTGAAAAAATAGTTATAATTAAATTTGCAACCTTCTTAAAAGTAGAAGAAGATAAGATTACAAAAGAAAGTCTTTTAAAAGAAGATTTAAATTTAGATTCACTTGATTTAGTTGAATTAGTAATTGAATTTGAAGAAGAATTTAATATAGAAATTGAAAATGAAGATGTAGAAAGTATAAAATCAATTAATGATATAATTGTTTTTATTGAAAACAAGGAGAAATAGATGAATAAAAAAATTTTAATAGTATCAAGTATAATTTTAGTTTTAATCGGATTTTCAAGTTACCAAATATTAGCAACTAATTCAAACTTTATTGGTTTTGAAAATAAAAGTCAAAATAGTTTAAGATTTAATAAAAATTTAGAAAATACAGAAGAAGAAAGTAAAACTGATGATTTAAAATCAGAAGAAATTGAATTGCCTGTGATAAATATTACTGATATTGATCAAACAAGACAAAGTAGTGACGTAATAAATACTGGTGAAGGAAAAGATGAATATTTAGTCAGTTCTAATGTTGACCAAGAAAGAGTTAATAGTAATTCAGGTATGCAAACAATAAAAATTGATAATAATGAGCAAACATCAACATATTATACAGTTAGTAATGATGGTGAAATAAAATCTGAGATTAAATCTAAATCTGATCTTGATAACAGCTTAGAGTCAGATAATATTGTTGAAGTAGTAAACAATAAAATAATTGCCACTAATAGTGGTTTAATTAGAACTAATGGTGGATATGATCAAACATTATATATGTATAGTACACTTGAAGATGCAAGTAATCAAAAATCAGGAACATCTATTTCAGGTGGTGGTTATGAGGGTACATATCATGATACTATTGAGTACAATAATCAATATTATGTACAAATGACAATAAGTGGATTTACTGGATATATGAGTTTAGAAGATGTGACAATTATTCCATCAAATTTAGTTAAGTCAAAAAGTTATTATACAAATAATAATGGAGATTGGACATATTATTCTTCAATAGACCCTTTAACATCTGATAGTTATGAAGAAATTATAGTTGGAAGTAGTCCAGAGTGGGCTGAAGTTGGAGTTAAGTATTATACTAATGATGATATTAATTACTACACAACAAATGAATTAAATGGATATAAATTAGCATCAGAAGAAATTATGCCATACAATAGTTCGGAAACTTATTTTCAAAATTTGTCATTCAGATCAAAAAGTAATTATACGGCATCAGATTATAAAAATTATTTAAATAGTAAAGGGCACACTGATTCACAATATTATAATTCTACATCAGCGTTTATTGATGCTCAAAATTTAGAATATATGAACTCAATGATGATGTTTGCATTTGCTAACCATGAAAGTGCATATGGGACAAGTACATATTCTAAACGTTGTAATAATTTCTTTGGAAGAGGTGCATATGATTCAAGTCCAGATAATGCTTGTATTGATTATGGTTATGATACACCACGTGATGGAATACTTGCTCAAGCAATCTTCATGCAAACGGCATATTTTGATCCTTTAGATTGGAAATATAATGGAACTCATTTTGGAAATAAAACTTCAGGAATAAATGTTAAATATGCAAGTGATCCTGATTGGGGTAAGAAAAATTCAAGTCATACATATAATATAGATCAATATTTAGGTGGTAAAGAAGATCGTTTATATACCCTTTTGAAAATGAATGATGCAAGGTATGTTTTTAAAGAGTCAGGATTAGATAATAAGGTAAAAATAAATGGTGATAGTATTAATCAAAATACATATGACTTAGTTGGAAATGGAGATTCATCAGCAAGCATGACAAATGTTGTTGTGCTAGATGAAACATCAAGTGCATATAAAGTATGGGTTCCAACAGCAGTAAACACAGGGGGAACATGTCAATATACACCATCGGCTAAAGGTTCATACCCAAATTATAATGGTACATCAAATATAAGTGTTCCAACAGGAACAGCACACTATGCATGTGATTATGATTCATGGGAAGATCAAGAGTATTGGATTGGTAAAGAAAATACTAGTATTATTAATGAAGGAAGTTATGGAACTGAAACATATGATGTCATTAAAGAGGAAGATGATACTGGTAAATTAGTTTATAAATTTTATTTAAAAGAAGGAACAAATAAAATTATATATGGTGAAAAATATAATGATAATAACCAAGTTTATAAATATTATGAATATTATCCTGGAACAGAATATAACTCTGATGGAAGCCATGGTAAAAATTTAGAATATATGTTTCATGTAAAGGCTGGAACAGATGAAATAAAATATGCAACTGGTTATAATGAAAAAACTGAAATAGTAAATTATTATGAATATTATCCTGGAACTAAATATGGTTCTCATTCAAAAAAAATAAAATATGTATATAAAATAAAACCTGGAACTCAAGAAGTAGAAAGTGCTTTTAGAAAAAACACAGGTAATAAGGTAAATAGATATTATGAATATTATCCTGGCACACAGTATGGTGCACATTCAAACAAAATAAAGTATCAATATGATGTAAAGGCAGGAACAAAAGAATTAAAAGAGGCCTTAAGAAAAAATAGCAATAACAAAGTAGATAGATATTATAAGTATTATCCTGGCACACAGTATGGTGCACATTCAAACAAAATAAAGTATCAATATGATGTAAAGGCAGGAACAAAAGAATTACAAGGGGCCTTAAGAAAAAATAGCAGTAATAAAGTAGATAGATATTATGAATATTATCCTAATTCACAATATGGATCTTCAAGTAAAAAAATAAAATATGAATTTAATGTAGAAGTTGGAACAAAAACATTAATTAATGCATACAAATATAGTGAAAATGGTAATAAAATAATAAAATATTTATATTATCCAAATACTCAGTATGGAAATCATAGTGATAAAATAAAAGAAAAAATATATTTATAATATATTTTCTTTATTATAAATAATAATATTAGAGGATATTAAATGAGATTTAAATATATAAGTTACATTAAGAGTGCTTTTGAATCACCGGAACTTAATAATGAAAAAGGTAAATTCAATATTCGTCAGGCTAGTCCATTAGAATTATTTTTTGATCTAGTGTTTGTTATTCTACTTGCAAATATTGGACATCTTTTCTATGATTTATCGATTGAAAATATTATATTAACAATTGCTTTATATGTATCTATTTATGCAGTCTGGTCAGATATGAATATGTATTTCATGCGTTTCTTCAATGCTAGTTACCGCGTTAGGTTTGGTCTTGTATTAATTATGATGCCACTTCTTTGGTTAGCTGGTATTAATGATTTTCATACACAACAAAGTATTGAATTAGTAGTCCTTGCATTTTTCTTTTCTAAAATGGCACTTATGATTGTTTGGTATACAACTGTTTTTAAAAACAATAAAGTTGATAATCAGATATTTAAAAAAACAGTTAAAATTGAGTTGCAAGGTTTACTTATTTCTTCACTAATTATTTTAATTGTTTTTGTTTATCCAACAATTTTATTCTTATCATTGATGTTAATATTATCTTTATTATTTGAAGTGTTGTATATTAATTTAATGTATAAAAGATATTTTAAAGAATTAATTGCTGATGAAAATAAAAAGACAAGTAATAAGAATAACACAATTGAAAGTGTCTTATTAAGTAAGCACATGCCACAAATTGATTATGAGTTATTAAAAGAACGACATGTTCTATTCTTAATACTTGTTTTTGGTGAAGGGGTTGTTTCATCTGTTAAGATTTTCAATATTGATATAACAGCAATATTTTCTTTACTCGACATGTTCTTTATGTTTGCAATTGTCGTCTTCTTTTTCTTTCGTGTATATGAAGAATTTATTATAATGGAATACAATGACCATATTAAGAAAACAATTACATTCAACCACATGACTTTTGCAATGGTTATCTTAATTTTATTTTCACTTTTAGGTGCAATTACTGTTGAGCAAAATATATTATTCATTTCATATCGCATATTAATATCATTACTACTTATTTACAATTGTATTTGGCACTTAGTTAAAAATATTAAACCTAAAACTAGAAATTTATCAAAATCTGAGAATTACTTTAGAAAGTTAGATAATAAAATATTAATAGTTATGGTTTTCTTAGCTGTATCACTTATATTTATTACTAAAGTAACAACCTTTTTACTAGTGGTGATGATTTATTTCTTTATTCACCTAATTCCAATTGTTTATCGTTATGCTAACTTTAAAAATAAAATTAATCAAAATAATAATATTCAAATATAAAATCAATTAAGGAGTAATGTGCAGTCAGGATTTTTAGTTATTAATAAGCAACCAAACATGACGTCATTTGATGTTATACGTGATATTAGAAGAACATTAAATACGAAGAAAGTTGGTCATAGTGGAACGCTTGATCCAATGGCAACAGGAGTCTTAGTTGTAGCTGTTGGTAAAGCAACTAAATATATCCCACTATTATCAAAAAATAAATATAAAACTTATATCCTTGAAATGGAGTTTGGTTTGCATACAGATACATATGATATTGAAGGTCAAGTTTTACAAAGAGAAGAAGTTGAGATTCATCTTAACGAACTTGAGCAAGTAATTAAAAGTTTTATATGTAAGTATGATCAATACCCACCGATTTACAGCGCTAAGAAAGTTGATGGTAAAAGATTATATGAATATGCACGCAGTAACCAAGAAGTTGAAATTAAATCAAGTAGTATCGAAATATTTGACTTGAAAATTATAAGTTCACTTGAAAATAATAAAATAACATTAGAAGCAAAGGTTTCTAAAGGTACATATATTAGAAGTTTAATTGTTGATATTGCCAAAGAGCTTGGGACAATTGCAACAATGACTAAGCTTAAACGAATTGAAAGTGATGGATTTCATATTGATCAAGCAATTGAAATTGGTGATATTAAAAGTCAAGAAATCATAAATTTTGCTGAATATTTAGGTGAAAAATATTATAATGTAATAGTATCAGGTAATACACAAAAATTAGTTGAAAATGGATATTCATTTGAACCACTTGACATTGAGTATCCAATCGTCTATACAACAGAAAAGAAAGAGGTTTTAGCATTATATAAAAAAGTTTCTGATCAAGTAACTAAACCTATAATTTTGCTAGAAAATAAAAATGAAAATCTATAAAATAGATAACTTAAATAAGATATATAACTCAGATGATAAATGCGTTGCACTTGGTTTGTTTGACGGCGTTCATATCGGACACCAAAAATTAATTAAGCAATTAATTGATGACTCGCAAGAAAGCAATCAAATTCCAACTATAATAACAATGGAAAACAATTTTAATAAACAAGGTGACCTTCTAATAGCACTTAAAGATAGAATTGATAAATTTAAACAATTAGGTGTAAAAGTTGTTTATGTGCTGCAAATGAATGAAAATAATATTAATAAATCAAAAGAAGAATTTATTAGTTTTTTAAAGGTTAATAATTTTCTAAAAGTATATGTTGGAGAAGATTTTAAATTTGGTAAAAATGCCCAAGGAAATATAAATGATTTAAAAGAATCATTTCCAATATTTATTTTACAAGATTACTTATATAATAATCAAAGAGTCTCAACGAGTTATATTAAAGAGTTAATAAAAGATAATAATTTTAATCAAATTAAAAGCATATTAGGTGAAGAGTTTTATATTAAAGGACAAGTTGTTCATGGCAAGAAACTGGGAAGAACAATCGGGATACCAACAGCGAACCTTGAAGTATTTAATGATAACATTAAGACTGGTGTTTATGCTACAATAACTGTATTAGATAATCAAAAATATACAAGTATTACAAATGTTGGTATTAACCCAACAGTAGGTGGCACAACTCATAAAGTTGAAGTACATATTCTTGGTAGTTTTAATAAAGATATATATGACAAGGAAATAAAAGTTATCTTTAAATATAAGATCAGAGAAGAAAAGAAATTTTCAAGTGTTGAAGATTTAAAGAATCAAATAGAAAAAGATATCAGACAAATTAAGGAGAAATAGTGGAAATTAAACAAGTGATGGAACAAACTCTACAATTAGATGGTCAAGCTATAGAAATATATGGATGGATTAGAAATCATCGTGTTGGTAAAAATATCAATTTCATGATGATTAATGATGGAACATCTTTTGACACGCTGCAAGTTGTTTATAAAGAACTTGATAATATAGATGTTGTTCAAAAATTCAATATTGCAACAGCTGTGAAAATAAATGGAATTGTAAAATTAACTCCAAGTGGTAAACAAGAATTAGAAGTGCTTGCAACTTCTATTGAATTGCTGGCTGAAAGTAATGAAGATTATCCACTACAACCTAAAAAGCACACTTATGAATTTTTACGTGAAATTGCCCACTTAAGAACAAGATCAAATACTTTCAATGCTGTCTTTAAAATTCGTAGTTATGTATCACAAGTTTTACATCGTTATTTTGAAGAAGAAGGTTTTGTAAATGTTCATACACCAATTATTACTGGTGCAGATGCCGAAGGTGCCGGAGAGATGTTTCAAGTTACTTCTCTTGACTTAGAGCAGATCAATTTAGATGATAATAATAAAGTTGAATATAATAAAGACTTCTTTGGTAAAAAGGCTAATTTAACTGTTTCAGGTCAATTACTTGCCGAAACTTATGCTTTATCTTTCAATAAAGTATATACATTTGGTCCAACTTTTAGAGCTGAAAAATCAAACACGACAAGACATGTACCAGAATTTTGGATGTTAGAACCTGAGATAGCATTTTCTGATTTAGATGATGTCATTAAGTTATCACAAAATATGCTTATATATGTTGTGGAGCAAGTATTAACTAAATGCCCTAAAGAAATAGAGTTTTTAAATAGTTTACTGGATTATGACTTAAATCAAAGACTTAAAAATTTAGTTAATGCAAAATTTGAAAGAATGACATATACAAAAGCAATTGAAGTCTTACAAGTGGAAGTAGAAAATGGTGTTAAATTTGAAAATAAAGTTGAGTGGGGAATTGACTTAGCAACTGAACATGAAAAACACTTAACTGATCAAGTTTATAATGCCCCTGTTTTCATAACAGATTATCCAAAAGATATTAAAGCATTTTATATGCGTATTAATAGTGATCAGAAAACAGTTGCCGCAATGGATTTATTAGTTCCTGGAATTGGTGAATTAATTGGGGGTAGTCAAAGGGAAGAAAGATATGATAATTTACTTGCAATGATGAAAGAAAAAAATATTGATATTCAAGAATTACAATGGTATTTAGATTTAAGAAAATATGGGTGCGTGAAACATGGTGGTTTTGGAATGGGATTTGAAAGACTGATTATGTACATTACTGGAATGGAAAATATTCGTGATGTTCTTCCTTTTCCAAGGGGTGTTAAGTCACTTGAGTTTTAATAACAATTAGAAAAAGAGATTATAATAATCTCTTTTTTATATGCCATTTATCATTATTAGATATATTTTAAATAAAACTTTTGCTACCGTCAAAACTTTTTAATTCTATTATTTTACTTTATTTATCTTTTATTAAGAGATTGATTATAATAGTTATATTAATAAAAAAACACTTACAAGTTGTAAGTGCATTTGATAATACTTAAGTTAAATTGCATCATTAATTATATCGACACTTTGTGAAATTAGTAATGCATTTTTACCTGTAATTGTAAAGCCACTACCTATAATAATATCTAGTTTTGGCTCTTCATTTTTCTCAAGTCCAATATTAATAGTTGTGAATGTTATTGAATCATCATCAAGTTTAGGTGTTCCATTATTATCATAAACATATCCATCTTCTGGAATGTATAAATCTATGTAGTTAAGTGGTGATAATTGATCAGTAAAGTGATGGTCATCATCAACATCAAGGTTTGTAAGAATATTATTAATCACATCACTTATTTGATCTTGAATATCATTTAAAAGATCTTGAACTATTTGATTTATTTGATCAATTGCATCAGCTTTTATTTCTTCGATAAATTTCTCTAACTCTTGGGCTGTTCCATCAAATGATGCTTCAATATTTTTTCTAATATCAGCTTTTAATTCTGCTTGGAATTGATCACTTGTAAATAATGCTAATTTATTTTTTGCTCCATTTACTTTTTCCTTAATACTTGGAGAAATATATTTAGCTTGATTAATTAAATCAGTTACTTTATTAACTGCGTTTTTAATTCTATTTGTATCAAGAGTATCAAATTTAGCTTTAAGGACTTTTACCTTATCTAATACATTAGTTAATTTAACTTTTAAATCTGTAGCTTTATCAGTTTGACCAAGAACTCCAATTAGGTTTTGATAATGTTGATTGAAAATTGGAATACTATAATCAATTAAAAATTGAACTAAGAACTCTTCAGTCCACCAACCTTTTTCAACACCTTGGTCTAAGTAATCCATAAATTCTTCTGACATAATTAAACCTGTTATTATATAATCTTTTTGAATAACTGGATCTTTTGTTTCTTTAAGTAGTGTATTTATGTTGGTAAGTTCATCCCCATAGTCTTCTTTTGCAAAGTAAACAAATGATCCAACAGAAAGTGCAACAATTAAAACAAGTCCTAATATTCCGGCAATTATTCCACTTATGAATGGACTACCTTTAAAAAAATTCATCATAATTAATTCTCCTCTGCTTCTGCTGTTTTATCAATTAATGGCTCTGTTTCTAATTCATGCTCTAAAGTAGGTTCAACTTTTTTTCTTTCTAAGTTATTATTATCTAAAGTCCAAGTAATACTATCCTCATCTTTAGCGCTTTCAGAATAATATAAAGTATATGTATCATTGACATCGATTGGAAAGACAATTGTAATGCTACCTTCTTCTAAGGGACTTAAAGTAGTTCTAAATACTTTATCGTTTTCATCAATTAATACATGTCTTCTTTGTGATGATCCATCATCTAAACTAAAACTATTAAGAGTTTTAATGACAATATCTTCATCTGATGTATTGGCAAACTTTAAATCTACTGCTAAATAATCATCAAATTCTAATGGTAATTCTTCTTCATCTTTAAAGAAGTCAGCATAATAATAGTCGGTAACAGTAATGTTATAATCTTTTAATTCAACTGAACTACCAACCTGAGCCTCTTCTTGACTTGAACACCCTGTTAAGAAAAACAAAGGTACAAATAAAATTAATATTTTTTTCATGTTTTTAAACCACCTATTCATTTTAGTTTGAAGTTCAAAGTATTTTTTTTTAAAAAACTAAAAATTCAAATTATTATTATTATACAATGGATTATTTAATTTGTCAAATCATTATTTAATTAAAATAAAATGAAAAAAGACAATAAATAATTTGACAAGTAGATGGAAATCTGTTAAAATCTATCTTGTACGTGGAGAATTAGCTCAGTTGGGAGAGCATCTGCCTTACAAGCAGAGGGTCAGCGGTTCGAGCCCGTTATTCTCCACCATTATATAAAGCTTTGAAGTAAGTAATAACTTATTTCAGAGTTTTTTTTATGTTCATTAATTAAATGATATAATATAATAAATAAATTAGTAAGGAGTATCTATGGCAATAAATATCATATCTAAGAAAATTAACGAAGTAGATTATTTAGTTGTTCAAGCTGAAATTGTAGAGGAATTAAAAAAACAAAAATTTAATGTTCAACAATTAACAGATCTACAGTATGGATTTAAATATTATGATGAAACCAAAGCATATAGGTCTTCAGTTACAGAAGGTAACACTACATCAATTGGAGAGTATACTAAGATAATTCAATCTAATCAAGAGATATATGGTTTGAATTCAAAAATAGATGAACAAAAAGAATTATTAAATTTAGTTGGTGTTTATAAAAAGTTTGAATTTAGTAATAATATTAATTTAAATGAAATTCAAAAAATTAATTATGATTTAGGTAAAGATATCTTGCATAATAATTTCTTAGAATACCGAGGTAGTTTAAAGAAAACTAATAATTACATTCCTTTTAAATATTTAAACAATGACTATATTAAAAGATTTTCTGAGCCTGAAGTAGTTAAAGAAGATATTAATATCTTCTTTAAAGGTATACAAGGTTTGCTTGAAACAAATAGTTATCAAATATTTGCTAAGTTTTTAATTATTCATAATGAATTAATATCTATTCACCCTTTTGTCGATGGGAATGGTAGAACATCAAGAGTAATTGCAGAAGGCTATATTGAAAGCAAAGGGTTAGTTCCATACACTCCATTTTCAGAAGATGAAAAAAAAGAATATCAATTATATATGGGTAAATTCTCAGTTGAAGCATCTGAATTGAATTTAAATATTGCATATCGAAATTTCACAAAATATATAATTAGTGTTTACAGTGAAAATATAAAGGCAATGCTTAAAAGTCAGAAATATTTAATAGACAATAGTTAAGTTACAATAAATACCTAAGCTAATAAACTTTATATCCCAATATATGATATAATATTAATACTTAAGATACCCGATACAAGGAGGGGACATATCCTTATTAATTGTTTAAGTTATAAAAGGAGATACGGAACTTGCCGGACATTCAAGGAAATGGTTCAATACCAAAATAATTGTCTTTTATATTGTTGTATAATTAAGAAAACTAATTTTTTAGTTTTCTTTTTTCATTAATGCTTTATAAAAAATTCAATTAGGTATTTAATTCTGGTATAATCATTATAAATGCAATTTAATAATAAGGAGAAAGATGAAAAAAAGTTTAATAATATTTATTGTTGGTTTAATTATTTTAGTTCTTTGGGGTTTATATTCTACCTTTAATCAAAGTAATTATAATAATAATGCTCAAGTAATAAAGCAAGAGGAAATGGTTGATAAGATTAAAGGTGATATAGAACAGGAAGATTATTCAATTGATAATCCATATGTTTTAGTTGATCCATTAGATTTCAATCCATTAAGTGCACTTGTTTCATTTGAAGTTGATGGTGCAGTTGAAGTTTCATATGAAGTAATTGGTGAAAACGAATTAACAACTTTTTCATCAGGCAAGAAAACTTATCAAGACCATGTTAATATTCCAGTAATTATGCTGTTTGAAGATCAAAATAACGAAGTTAAAATTAATGTTGATGATCAGGAAACAATCATTGATATTCAAACTGATGAAGTTGCATGCGATACTTCAACAGTTGATGTTGTTGATTTAGATGGGGTTGAAAAACCATTTATAATGAATAATAAATATGAAATATATGATATGGAAGGTAACGTTAGATATGCACCAGAAATACCAGATTATACAAATTCTAGTAATAAAAATATTGACAATCAATTTTATTTTGTTGATAATGATAATTTGATTATTTATCAAACATCAATATTTGGTCAAATTAATCAAGTTTATGAGTTAGAAGATAAAACTAGATCTTTACATCATGATATGACAATTGATAGTGATGGAAACTTATATGCATTATCGGGTGGTGAAAATGGAGAAGACTCTGAAGGTGATGTCTCGGGAGAAGTTCAGGAAACACAAGTAGTTAAATTTAATAGTCGTGGAAAAGAAATAAAGACATATGATTTATACGATCAATTTATTGACAACAACAAGAATATTCGGGAAAACAGTAAAGGTCCAATTTTAGATCCAATGCATATGAATTCAATAGACTACAATGAACTTGATGATACTTTTATCTTTTCGGCTCAAGCCCAAAGTACAATTTTTGCAGTCGATGCTGATAGCTTTAAAGTAGAGTGGGTATTTTCACCTCCTGGTTTTAATACAGAGCAAACAGATAAACAATTAGAATTAATTGGTGATCAAGACGATGCATATACTTCAGGGCAACATAGTGCTTTTGTAACTGAAAATAGTAAATATGATGACTATAGAGTAGAAAATCAATTTGTGATCTCAGTCTTTGATAATAATTATTGTACACAAGATGATGGGGAAGTACTTTATAAAAATGCTGAGCAACCATCAGATACAACTTCTTGTGAACAAAATTTTTCAACAGCAAATATGTATGCAATCAACACAAATGATATGACCATTGAATTAATTGATCAAATAGATTTAAATAATTATTCAGATACAATGGCAAATGTTTTTGATTATGAAGGAGATTTATATTCTATTTATTTTGCTAATGAACAAGGTGAATACAATAATTATTTAACAGATGCTGATGGTAATATTAAAGTTCAGGCAAAATTCAATTTAGATGAAGGTGGTTTTAATTATAGATCAAGATACACTTCAGAAAATGAATTAAATCAAATGCTTGAAGTAAGTATTGAAGTATAGATATTAATAAAATTTAATAAGTAATAAGGTAGAGGATATAAGTCTAATTGACTTATATTCTTTTCTTTTTTCTAATATAGTTTACTATTTGTTTAAAATGTGTTAAAATTTATTTATAAAGAATATAAATAAGAAATGAGGTTGTGCATATGAAATTAAATAACATTAAAAATAACCTAACTTACAAAATAATCAACTTTGGTAATTTAAATAATGATAAAGTAAATATATTCTATGAACAAGGAATAATTGAAGGCGAAACACTTAGTAAAAATATAGATTTAAAAATAAATAAAAACACTTTGCTTTTAAAAGTAGATGATAAATTATATGCAATTAATAAAAGATATACGCAAGAAATAGAAGTGCAAGAGTGTTATGAGTTTTAATAAATACTTACTTGTGGGTAACCCTAATGTTGGTAAAACAACTATTTTTAATTATTTTACAAAAAATAATGAGCGAGCATCTAATATTTCAGGTTTAACATTTCAAAGAAAAGAAGCGATCATCCCTAAAACCAATAATGTTATTATTGATCTTCCTGGTATTCATGGTATTGGTGGAGAAGATAAAATAAATCAAGAGATGGAAGATTATATCTTAACTGATGATTATCAAGGAATAATCTATGTAGCTGATATTAATTATTTAAAAAAGAATTTCTATTTATTAATTGATATTTTAGAGTCAGAACAAAAAATTAATTTAGTTTTAAATATGAATGATATCTTTGAAGGTAAACTTAATATTGATCAATTAAAAGATGATTTAGGTTGTGAAATTACTGTTATGAGTCAAAAAGATGAAGTTGATTTTAATGGCCTTGAATTTAAACGTAGTCAGTTTAAATTGAAGTACCCAGAAAGAGTTGAAATATTAATTGAAGAGATTATTAAAAATAAAAAAGATATTGAATCAAATGTTAGTGATCGATTTTTAGCTATTCAATTATTAAAAGGAAATAATAACATTCAAAGCTACTTTAATAATTTAGATGATTTACAAAAATTAATTTCTGAGCAAGAAAAAGAAATAATTGAAACACAAGAAGCACACAGCCTATCAGGTCTAATCTTTAAAGTAAGACGTGAATATATAATTGGTTTACTTGATTTAAGTTATCAGAAAAAAGTTAAGGAAATTAGTCCTTTACTTTTAAAGATGGATAAAGTATTTCTTCATCCTTTTTGGGGTTATATTGTTTTTGCCTTTGTAATGTGGTTAGTATTCTTCATCTCCTTTCAAATGGCTTTCTTAGGTGACTATATTGAAGCAATAATGGTCTTTATAAGTACTTATATGAATGATCTTTTAATTAATCTTGGGATCGATGGGGCATTTAATGACTTCTTAATTAATGGATTTTGGGCAGGATTATCTGGTATTCTTGTTTTCTTACCACAAATAATTATTTTATTTTCACTTTTAACTTTTCTAGAAACTAGTGGATACTTAGCGAGAGTAACTATTTTATTTGAAAACTTCTTTCAAAAAATTGGCTTATCAGCTAATTCACTGCTTCCACTAATTAGTGGTCTTGGTTGTAATGTTTTATCTGTTATATCAACTAGAAGTATTAAGAGTGAGAAGAAAAGAATATCAACTATTTTAGCAATTCCATTTATTTCATGTTCAGCAAGATTGCCAGTGTACATTGTATTCATTGAAGTCTTCTTTGAGAAGTATCAAGGGATTGTCTTATTCTTACTTTATTTCTTAGGAATAATTGTTGCAATTGCAGTTGCCTATGTTGTTGATAAATTAGTTTTAAAAGATAAAGAAGAATTAATTATTTTAGATTTACCTGAATATAAAGCAATTCCAATGAATTACTTCTTTAGGGTAGTAATTGCTAAAATAAAAAGTTTTGTTTTTGGAGCGGGTAAACTAATCTTAGTAGGAGCGTTAGGACTTTGGTTTTTAGTTCACTTTAATTTCCAAGGATATACGCAAGATATTCAAAGTAGTATTTTATTTAATCTATCTGATATTATTTCTCCTGTTCTTAGTCCACTTGGTTTTGGAACGGCCGAAGCAACAGCTAGTTTCTTTGCGGCTTTCTTAGCAAAAGAACTAGCAATATCAGCAATGATTGTTATATATGGTGCATCAACACCGAGTGAGTTATCAACAATTCTAGCACAAAGTTATGATATGGCAAGTGCATTTTCATTCATGGTCTTCACCTTGCTTTATATTCCTTGTATTTCAACTTTAGCAGTCATGTATACAGAAACTAGGAAGTGGAAAATTGTCGTTATCTCAGTTGTTATGTCTCTAGTAATTGGATACGTTCTTTCGTTTGTCTTTTATAACCTAATAAGTTTGTTTATTTAAGCTATATACTTTATTAATTAAATGGAATGTCTAGTAAAAAATGTTATAATATATGTATAAGTACTCTTAAGTTTAAGAGTAAATATTGACTTATAATTTATTAAGGAAGCAAAAATGTCAGAAATATTAATTGAATTTATGCAGAACTTAGGAATATTTGGAATAATATTAAGCATTATTATTAATGTCATATTATCTTTTTTACCTGTTCCTAGTTTTTTCATTACAGCTATTAATATTACTGTCTATGGACTAGTTGGTGGCTTTTTAGTCTCATTAGTTGGGGAAAGCGTAGCAGCGTACGTTTCATTTATTGTTTTTCGTAAAGGGTTTAAACAAATTTCACGCTCAAAAATCAATCAATTCCCAAGGTTTATGAAAATAATTGATGCAGAACCTAAAGAAGCATTTCAATTGATTTTAGTATTTAGAATGTTTCCATACGTACCGAGTGGTGTTATTACATACTTTGCAGCAATTGGACAAATAAAAAGTTTTTCATTTACAATTTCTTCAACGATTGGAAAAATACCGGCAATGATCATCGAAGTTGGATTAGTTTTTTATGCACTAACTTTACCGCTTAATCAGTTGCTGGCGATTGTTTCAATCATTGGAGTAGGATATATAATTTATAAAATATATAAAAAAGATAAAAAGGATAAAAATGAATAAAAAAGTAGTAGTTGGAATGAGTGGAGGAGTTGACTCCTCGGTAGTAGCATATCTTTTAAAAGATCAAGGTTATGATGTTTATGGTGTCTTTATGCAAAATTGGGACCCTGCAATTAATGGGGACTTAGCAGATCCATATGTAGATAGTGAAATATGTCAAGCTCAAATTGATTATCAAGATGCCAAAAGTGTCGCTAAAAAAATCGGTATCCCAATTGAAAAAGTTGATTTTATTTCTGAGTATTGGGATCAAGTTTTTCTATATTTTCTTGAAGAATATAAAAAAGGTCGAACACCTAATCCAGATATTTTATGTAATAAATATATTAAGTTTAAATCATTTATTGATTATGCAACTGAAAAATATAACCCAGACTATATTGCAATGGGTCACTATGCCCAAGTACAGCATAATCCTGTTCGATTGATAAAAGGAAAAGATAGTAATAAGGATCAAACATATTTTCTTGAACAATTAAGTCATGAGCAACTTGCTAAAACATTATTTCCAATTGGTCATTTGAATAAATCAGAAGTCAGAAAAATTGCTCAGGATAATGGGTTAATTACAGCTAATAAAAAAGATTCAACAGGTATTTGTTTTATTGGAGAGCGAAACTTCACTAATTTCTTAACTTCATATATTCCAACTGAAACAGGAGAGATAGTTGATATTAGATCTAAGGTTAAACTCGGAGAGCATACAGGATTAATGTTTTATACAATTGGTCAAAGAAAAGGTCTTAAGATTGGAGGTCATAATCAATTTCCAAATGTCAAGTGGTATGTATGTGGAAAAGAAATAAATACAAACACTTTATATGTAGCAAGTAGCCTTGAGCCTGAATACTTATTATCAGATTATGCTATTATTGAGAATATCAATTGGATTGGTGCTCAATTAGATATTAAGACAGTTAAATTTAGATATCGAGCAAATGAAGTTAAAGTTAAAACCTATAAGTGGTTAGATGCAAATACACTAGAAATATATTATGATAATTTTGAAGCAGTAACGCCAGGACAAGCAGCCGTCTTTTACAATGATGACATTTGTTTAGGTGGAGGAGATATTGATAAAGTATACTATCAAAATGAGCAAAGGCAGGTATAGATGTTTTGGTTAATAACGCAAACAAGTAAAGGGTATGAAATAAATAAATTTAAAAGCAGTGTTGAAGCTAAGGGTTGGGGGTTTAAAGTAATTGAACTTGAAAAATTAATTGTTTCAGTTATTAATAATCAAATTTTATTTGATTATCAAGGTATTGAATTAAATAAACCTGACTATGCCTTGTTTTGGCGTGGATGCAAAACGTCTAATTTAGAGGCACAATTATATAATTATTTAAAAGGTCATTCAACTGTCATTTTAAATCAAGTTAATGAAAGTGTTTTATTTTCTAATAAATTTAACTTCTTAATTAATAACTATCAGCTTCAAACAATTGATTCAATTAAGTTAAGAGCTAATCAAGTTATTTCAAATATAAATATAATTGAAAAAAGACTTGGTTATCCAGTTGTTTTGAAAAGTGATATTGGTTCAGGTGGGCAAGGTATTTATAAACTAAATAATCAAATTGATTTATTAGCATTAGTTGAAAACATTGATTTATTAGATAGTAATTATCATTTTCACTTACAAAAATATATTGAATACGAAACTGATATTAGAGTATATGTAGTTGGAGGAAAGCGCTACTTTATGAAGCGTGAAAACGATCAAAGTTTTAAAGCTAATTATTTTCAAGGGGCTCAGCTATCAAAATATCAAAGTAGCTTAGAAATTGAGCAGTTTGTTGATAAAATATGTCAACAGTTCAAGTCTAAAATACTTGGAATTGATTTATTGATAGTTGGAACAGAAATATATTTAACTGAAATAAATTCAGCACCAGGTTTTAAAGGGATTGAAACCGTGTATGAAGATTTGAATATTGCTAAAGTAATAATTGAGGAGTTTGATGCGCAAAACAAGAGAAATAGAAATTTTAATTGAAGTATCAAATAAACAATTTGAATATTTAGAATATTCAAGATCATTTATAACTAACAATGAATTTTTATCACTTAAAATATCAATTAATAATTTGTTGAAAGCAATATATGATTATGAACAAACAAATAAGCAAGCAGATGATCAAGATTTTAAGTTATATTTTTACCAAATGATATTTCTATCATCACCAATCTTATTTGATTTTATTTATAACGATAATGTTTTGAATGCTAACCGCTTATTGAAAAATAAATTTGTCTCATTGCCTAAGTATGAAGAGTCTAAAAAATGGTATAAATTTGTTAGAAATTCGCTTGTTCATACAAATAGATACACTTTAAATAACTTTACTGATAAAATATATAAAGTAGAGTATAATCAAGTGATTACAATTCATTTTGAGTTAAGACAAAAAGCAATGAAATCTTTTGGTAAATTTATGAACAATCAATTTGTTCATTTAAATGAAGGTTATATTGCAAAAGAAAATATTAAAAACAAAAAAGAAATTAAAGCACTTGATATTAAGTTTTCAATTAGTTATCAATATTTAATAATATTTATTAAAAGAGAAATTGACATCTTCATTGAGTACTTAGAAAAAGAAGTTGATAACTTATTTCAAAAAGACCTTCAAAAGTGGAAAAACTATTATATTCAATATGAAAGTGTAATTAAATATATTATTCAATATAAAGAGATTAATATAAATCAAATTGTTACATTACAAAAGAGTATTAAAAAAATCAAGGATTTTAGTTTTGAACATCTTTATATTTTAGTTGAGTATTTAGAATATTTAAAAACAATCAGTTATCAGATAAACATTTCAGACCTTCAGTATATTTTAGATATTACATGTGTTGATCCATTTGCTCAAATTGATAATCGTCAGTTACTGTTGATGCAACTTAATAAAAATAAGCAAATACCTAAATATAAAGTTAATTTTTCAAATGTTCTTGATTTATTAAATCAAATTCAAAAAGTATCAACACAGCAAGAAAGTCAAATTCAAAGTTTATACCACACTAATTTTCTAATTGTTTATACAGAGAAGTATTTACAAAGTAAAGAGAATTCAAATAAGGAGTTTCATGAGACAGAAATTTAAGTTAAAAATATTATTAATTGGAATTGTAATTATTTTCACATATTTCCTATCACAAATATTATTACCAATAATTATAGCATTACCATTTATCACATTTATTGATCAAACAATTAATTATTTAAATTTACTTATGCTTGCAACCGCAATTTCCTCAATTCTTGTTTGGACTTTTTGGATAGCAATCCTAAGGTCTGATTTTAAAGGTAAACTTAAAGATATATGGTCTCATAAAATAAATTTCTTTAATAAAGTATTTGTTTATTACTTAATTTCGTATGGATTATCATTTGCTGTTTTAATAATTGGAATTTTAATATTCCCTGAATCTAATGGTCAGGAATCAGCTAATCAACAGTCACTAGAAGTAATGATTGATTCACTTAATCCAATGGTAATGTTTTTACTAATTGTAGTTGGAGCACCACTAATAGAAGAGTTAGTATTTAGATTTGCAATAATTGATAAAGTATTTCATTTTCTACGTTACAGATACAGTGCAATAATTAGTGCTATGCTATTTGCAACAATCCATGTAATTGGAAGTCCAGTAGATGACGCGTGGAATTTCATTTACTTAATCTTAACATACCTACCAATGAGTATTGTTTTGGTTGTTATTTACATTAGAGAAAAAAATATTTACTATTCAATTGGTGTACATATGTTAAATAACTTAGTTGCTTTCATAGCACTTGTTAGTTTATTAGAATGGATGTGATTTGATGCCAGAAATGCCAGAAGTTGAAACAGTTAAGCGAGTACTCAGTAAATTATTAGTAGATAAATCTCCTAAAACAATCGAAAAGATTGAAGTTTATTACTCAGGTATTTTAAAAGAGCAAACAGCTGAGCAGTTTGAAACTATTTTAAAAGGTCAAACTATTAAAAAGATTGATCGATATGGTAAGTATTTATTTTTCCAATTTGATACACATACAATCATTTCCCATCTAAGAATGGAAGGTAAATATAATTATAACGACCTAAAACATCCGATTAGTAAACATGATCACATTGTTTTTAATTTTACAGATAAAAGTTGTCTAACTTATAATGATACAAGAAAATTTGGAACAATGGTTTTAGTTAAAAATGATCAAGTCTTTAATCATAAATCAATTAAAAAACTTGGATTAGAGCCACTTAACAGTAAATTAGATGCTCTTTATTTACAAACAAAAGCAAGTTCTAAGAAAAAGAAAATAAAAGAATTTTTACTAGATCAAACAATCATTACTGGTCTTGGGAATATTTACGTTGATGAAGTATTATTTTTAAGTAAAATATATCCAGAAACAACTGTTGATAAATTAAACTTGGGTCAATGGAATTTAATTATTCAAAATAGTAATCAAATTATAGCTCAAGCAATTGAAAGTGGTGGAACAACAGTAAAATCATTTGCAGTTAGTGGAGATGTTACAGGACTTTTTCAATATAACTTAAATGTTTACGGTAGAAAAGGTCAAAAGTGCCCTGTTTGTGAAAGTCAAATCCAGAAAATAAAAGTGGGTGGGCGAGGAACACATTTTTGTAGCCAATGTCAGGAAATCAAATGATTGTTGCAATTTCTGGATATATCGGCGTTGGTAAAACAACAACAGCAAATTATATAGCTAAACAATACCACTTTATTCATTTTAACTGTGATAAGCATGTAAAGACACTATACAGTCAAAATGAGCAAGTTATTAAAACAGTTAATAAAGAGATTTTAAATTTAGATAATCAAGATCAAATAAATATTGATAATTTAAAATCAGTCGTCTTTGATCAACCTAGTAAATTAACAGAACTTGAGCAAATTGTTTATCCATATTTAGAGCGTGAAATTAATAAGCTAGAAGGGAATGTGTTACTTGATTGTCAACAAGTACATAAATTATCAATTAATATTGATCACTTTTTATTAATTAAAAGTTCTAATGATCATATCATCAAGCGAATTAAACAAAGAGATAATAGAAGTGATTTAGAAATTAATCAGATTCTTGATATTCAAAGAGAAGTTATTCAAAATGATCCAGTAATTGAAATTGATAATCAAGCAGATATTAATAGTTTAGAAAAAAAAATAGATCAAATAATGGAGAAGTTATTATGAAGTATATTGGGAAAATAGTCAATACTCAAGGGATTAAAGGTGAAGTCAGAATCTTATCAAATTCTGATTTTAAAGATATCAGGTTTGCTGTTGGTAATAAGTTACAAGTTAAAGGATTGAACTTTACTGAAAATATTGTGATTGAAAAACACTTTCAGAAGAAAAATTTTGATATAATTAAAATGGAAGGTATCAATAATATAAATGATGCACTTAAATATAAAAACAGTCAAATCTTTGCTGAAAAATTACTGGATGAAGACTTAGAAGATGGTCAGCACTTTATTGATGATATCATTGGTTTAAATGCAGTTGATCAAGATAACAATCTACTTGGTAAAGTAGTAGATGTAAAAATTGGTGGATATCAAGATTTACTTGTGATTGAAAATGAAAATAAAAAGAAAAGCTTAATTCCACTTGTTGACGAGTTTGTTTTAGAAGTAACGGAACAAGTTATTACTTTAAATATAATTGAAGGGTTGATTGATAATGAAGATTAATATATTAACAATCTTTCCAGAGCTATATAATTCATTTTTATGTGAATCAATTATTGGTCGGGCAATTGCAAGTGATAAGATTGAAGTTAAGATAATTGATATTCGTGATTATACAGCTAATAAACATAAAAAAGTTGATGATTATTTATTTGGTGGCGGAGCAGGGATGCTTCTTACTCCTGGTCCAATAGCAAGTGCGATTGAAAGTAATAATCTATCTAAGACAATGATTATTAATACATCACCAAGAGGTCAAGTTTTAACTCAAGCACTTGCAAAAGATTTATCTGAGCATCAAGAGATTACTATTTTAGTTGGGCGTTATGAAGGAATAGATCAGCGAATAATTGATAAATATGTTAACTTAGAAGTTTCAATTGGTGATTATATTTTAACAGGTGGAGAAATAGCTTCACAAGTAATAATTGAGTCTGTTGTTAGGCTTCTGCCAAATGTTTTAAGTAATTGTTTATCAAGTCTTGATGAAAGTTTTACGAATGGATTACTTGAAGAAGACCACTACACAAGGCCACAAAACTTTGAGGGGTTAGAAGTTCCATCAGAACTTCTATCAGGTCATCACTTAAATATAGCGCAGTGGAAAATAAAAAATAGATTGAAAAAAACATATTTTAATCGACCTGATTTATTAGATAGGTATAAATTGAATGATGATGAGCAAAATTATATAGAGCAATTAAAAGGGGAAAAAAATGAAGAAAATAAAAATTAATAATAAAGTAATTAAATCAATACTAGAATGGGTTTATGTAATTGCCATTGCTTTTGCAGTATACTGGTTAATAAGTCAATTTTTAATCTTTGCTCAAATTTCAGGAAGTTCAATGATTCCAACCGTTGAAGATGGAGACTATGTTATTGCAGTCAGGCGTTTATATGAACTTGAAACTGATGATGTCATTGCTTTTGAGTATACAGAAAACGGGATGAGTGAATACCATATTAAGCGTGTAATTGGCTTGCCGGGTGATCAAGTAAAAGTTGAGGATAATAAGGTTTATGTTAATGATCAACTGCAAATAGAAGGAAACTATGTTGGATATGAAGAAGGAGTATACAACTTAGAAGAAGATGAGTATTTTGTTGTTGGTGATAATTATGACAATAGTTATGATTCAAGAAGTCATGGACCAATCAATGAAGAGGATATAATTGGGGAAGTAAAAATTAAATTACCATTTTAATAAAAGGAGAAATATGCAACATTTATTCACATCGGAATCAGTAACAGAAGGGCACCCAGATAAAATAGCTGATCAAATATCAGATGCCATTTTAGATGCAATAATTACATTAGATCCTCAAGCTAAAGTTGCTTGTGAAGTTTTTACAACAACTGATTACATCTTAATTGGTGGAGAAGTTAGAACAAATGTGTTTGTCGATTATGAACAAATAGCTCGTGGTGTTTTAAAAAGAATCGGTTATAATAATATTGATTATGGAATTGATTATCAAACTTGCCAAGTAGAAGTTAAAATTCATGAGCAGTCAAATGAAATATTTCATGGTGTTGAAAAAAGTAATGGAATAATTGGTGCAGGTGACCAAGGGATAATGTTTGGATATGCAACTAAAGAGGCTAATAATTTTATGCCTTATGCGATTGATTATGCAAATAAACTTGCAGCCAGGTTATCTAAAGTAAGACATGATAAGATTATTAATTATTTAAGGCCAGATGGTAAAACTCAGGTAACAATTGAATATAACCAAAGTGGGTCTTTAAAAAGAATTCATACTATTTTAATTTCAACTCAACATGATCCAAATATAGATATTCAAACAATTGAAAATGATTTAAAGAAAAATGTAATCGATCAAGTCATTGACCCGGAATTAATCGATGAAAAGACATTAATATATATTAATCCATCAGGGAGTTTTATTGTTGGAGGGCCACACGGTGATGCTGGGCTGACGGGCCGTAAGATAATTGCTGATACATATGGAGGTAGTTGCGCACATGGTGGTGGCGCTTTTTCTGGTAAAGATAGTACAAAAGTTGATCGAAGTGCAGCGTATATTGCGCGTAAAATAGCTAAAACAATTGTTTGTGCAGATTTAGCTGATAAATGTCAAGTTCAGCTAGCATATGCAATTGGAATTGATCACCCGCTATCAATTAATATCGATACTTTTAAGACAAATAAAATTGATGAGCAATTAATAATTAATAAAATTAATCAGAACTTTGATTTAACACCAAGTGGAATTATTAAAGAACTTGATCTGCAAACACCAATCTTTCAAAAAACAACAATTTATGGCCACTTTGGAAAAGGTCATTTAGCTTGGGAAAGTTTAGATAAGGTAAATCAGTTTAAAATATAAAAAAATTGATACTACTGATCGATTGAAATAATCTTGATAAGTTGAAAGGAGCGATGTGGATAAAAGAATAATTTTTATGGGTACACCAATTTTTGCAGCAAGTCTTCTTCAGTTCTTAATTGATCAAAATTATAATATTATTGCAGTTGTTAGTCAACCTGATAAACCAAGTGGAAGAAAAAAACAAGTTTTAGCAACGCCAGTTAAAGAAGTTGCTAACCGATCAAATATCTTAGTCATTCAACCTGAAAAAATTAAAACAGCATATCAAACAATAGCTGATTTACAACCTGATTTAATTATTACAGCAGCTTATGGTCAATTTATTCCAAATGAGATAATTAATTTGCCAAATATTGATTGTATTAATGTTCACGGTTCATTATTGCCTAAATATCGTGGAGGAGCACCAATTCATTACAGTGTGCTTAATGGAGACCGAAGGACGGGCGTAACAATCATGCAAATGGCACAAAAAATGGATGCTGGGGATATGATATCAAGTAAAGAATTTGAAATAGGTGAAAATGATACAACCTCAATTGTCCACGATAAGATGATTGAAATTGCCAAACAGTTATTAGTTGAAACTTTGCCTATTATAATAAGCGGTAAATACCCATTAGTTAAACAAGATGAAAGTAAAGTCACTTATAGTCCAAATATTTCTAAAGAACAAGAAAAAATAGATTGGAAGCAAAGTAGCCAGGTAATTCATAATCAAATTCGTGGGTTAAATTCATGGCCTGGAGCTTATACAACATTTGGTGAAAAACGTTTCAAAATATATGAAAGTCGTAAGACAAAAATAAAAGTGCAAGGTGTTGATGTTGGAACCATTACACAAGTTGATGAAGATTATATATATGTTGCAACTAAAGATTTCTTAATTAAGTTATTAGTAGTTCAACCATTTGGGAAAACAAAGATGAAAAGTAAGGATTATTTGAAAGGTTTAACAAATGAGCAAATTACACATAAGCAATTTAGATAGTAGTAAAATATATAACTTAAAAATAATAGCAATTTATTCTTTTGGAATGGAAGTTCAAGCAAAGTCAGGGATCAAAGGCTTTATTAAGATATCAGAAATAACAGACTTATTTGTTGCGGATATTAGTAAGTTATATACGAAAAATGATCAAGTCTTTGGCTATTTAATTAAGCAAAAAGGTGATAAGAACTACTTTAGTTTAAAGGCAGGTCATTCAGCTACTATTTATTTGAAAAAAAGAAATAAGATAGATGAATCAGGTGGTGGATTTTTAGGTTTAAAATATTCAGAAAAAAAAATATTAAATAAAGGATGGAATAATGATTAAATTAGATAATAAATTTTTAGACAAATTTGTCGGTAGTGAAGAAGTAAAAAATATGCAACCAATTATTAATATAGCTGATCAAATGCTTAGAGAAAAAACTGGAGCTGGGTCAGATTTTACTGGGTGGGTTGATGGTCCAACAAATCTTGATCAAGCAGAGCTGACACGAATAAAAGCAGCGAGTAAAAAAATAAATAAAGACTCTGATGTTTTAATTGTTATTGGAATTGGTGGTTCATACTTAGGTTCAAAAGCAGTCTTAGAGTTTATTAATCATACTTTTGAAAATGAAGTAAATAATCAGAAAACCAAAATATACTTTGCAGGTCAAAATATATCATCAAGTTATTTAAATGACTTAACTGAAATTATTAAAAATAAAGATTTTTCAATTAATATTATATCTAAGTCTGGTACAACAACAGAACCAGCATTAGCATTTCGTCACTTTAAAAATATTCTAGTTAATAAATATGGTGAAGAGCAAGCAAACATGAGAATTTATGCAACAACAGATCAAGCAAGAGGGACATTAAAAGAGCAAGCTAATTCTAATGGTTGGGAGTCTTTTGTAATTCCAGATGATATTGGTGGAAGATTCTCTGTCTTAACAGCTGTAGGGCTTTTGCCAATTGCTGTAAGTGACATTGATATTGATCAGTTAATTCTTGGAGCAAAAGAAGCACAAGAAAAATATAGTCAAGCAGATTTAAATACAAATGATGCATACTTATATGCAGCTTATCGTAATGTATTGTACAATAAAGGTAAAACAATTGAAATGTTAATTGGATATGAGCCAGGACAAACCTTTTTAAATGAATGGTGGAAGCAATTATTTGGTGAAAGTGAAGGAAAAGAAAATAAAGGTATTTTCCCAGCAAGTGCAATCTTTTCAACAGATCTTCATTCATTAGGTCAATATGTTCAAGAAGGTCGTCGTGATTTGTTTGAAACAGTGATCTTTTTTGATCAAGTCAAAAGTGATTTAACAATTGAAAGTGATAAAGAGAATAAAGATGAATTAAATTATTTAGCAAGTAAGAAATTTGCTGATGTTAATAAAAAAGCATTTATTGCAACTTCAATGGCCCACTATGATGGGGGAGTACCTAATATAATTTTAAATGTTAAGGATATGTCAACTAGAGCACTAGGACATTTAATTTACTTCTTTGAAATTTCATGTGCAATATCTGGTTATTTATTAGGTGTTAATCCTTTTGATCAACCAGGAGTTGAAGAGTATAAGAAAAATATGTTTGCTTTACTTGGAAAAGATGGATATAATGATTTGAAAATTAAGTTAGAAAGTAGAATTAAATAGCTGTGATTTATATTTATTATGGAGATAATGAGTATTTAATTCAAAAAGATATAAGTGATCAAATTGGTCAATCTGAGTTAGTTGAAATAGATTTTGATTTAATTAATATGAGTGAGTTGTTTGCGATGATGGCAAGTCAAGATTTGTTTGCAACTAAAAAAACATATTTATTTACTAATATTGATTTATTTCAAGTCCAGAAAAATAAATACAATAAAATAAATAAAATTTGGATTAATAAAATCTTTAATTTAGATGTTGATATTATAATTATGAATACAAAAAAAATAAATAAAAAAGCACAAATATATCATGATCATCATCATCAAATTGTATATAAAGAATATTTGCAAAAATCAATTAATTTTAAAACTCAGACTAAAAAATATATAAGTGATCAAGGGATAAAAATTGATCAAGAATCATTGGGTATATTAAATGATAATTTTAATGAAGATATGCCTGGTTTCATGAATGAAGTCGAAAAGTTAATTCAATTTACAAATTATCAGATGATAAATAAAAATGATATTGATCAAATAGGTGTTACAACTACAGAGACAAAAATTTTTCAATTATATAATTTTATCTTTCAAAAAAAACAAGTTAATGCAGTTAATTACTTAAATCAATTAGTATCTAATGATGAAGATATTGATGTTCTATTATTAATTGGTTTTAAACAATTACAGAAGTACCATTTAGTTAAGCAATTATCATCAAAATCATTACCAAGTATGAAAATTGCTAGTTTAATTGAAATAAATAGTTATCAAGTAACTATAATTGAAAAAGAACTAGTTAATTGTGATTTATTACATTTAAGTAAGTTGGTTGTTGAAGCAAGTAATTTAGACCTTTTATATAAATCAGGTCAAATAAAAAGTTATGATGCATTAATCAAACTAATATTTTTATAAAAAAAATTTAAAACAATGTATAATATATTTATTAAATTAATAAGAAGGAGAAATATGGGTAAAATTGGAATAGTAAATTTTAGTTCAACATCTTTTACAAAGAAAATGCTTGGTTTTGAAGCACTTGAAACAATTGATTTAGATGTTCAATTAGGTGGAGAGTCATACATTGGCAAAACACTTGAAGAGTTATTTGCTCGAGTAGAAGAAATTAAAGAGATACCTAAAACTTCACAACCATCACCGAAACATATGGCAGATGCATACTCAAAAATGAATAAGATTTATGATCATGTTATTGTCTTAACACCTGATAAAGTCTTATCAGGAACTCATCAAGCTGCTGTCCTTGCATTAGAATTAGTTGAGAACAATAAAAATATCCATATTATTGAAACAAGATCTTTTGCACTATCTGAAGCAATCCTTTGTGATAAAGCAATTGATTTAATAAATGATGATCATGATATAGAAAGTATTAAAAGTGAATTAGAAATATTAGCTAAAAAAATTACAACTTTTATTATTCCAGGATCATTTGATTATTTAAAAATGAGTGGTCGAGTTAATTTATCACAACAAATAATTGGACGCTTAATGATGATGAAATTATTAATTAAACATAAAAATGGATTAGCAGAAGTTTATAAAAAATCTCGTGGAACAAAAAAACTATTAAAAGAGATTCAAGTTGAATTAGAAAATTATAATATTGATAAAATATATACAGCAAATATTTTAGCAGATCAAAAACTAGCTGAATTATCTGAATTATTCAATCAATATGAAATAGTAAATACTGATAAGACGAGTATTATTATGGCCGCACATTTTGGACCAGATACTTTAGGTTTTGCAATTGTTGATAAATAATAAAGAGATGGATAAACTAAAAAGGTTTATTCATTTTTTTATTACTTATTGTTGTTATTAATCTTAAGTATAAAAAAAGAAAAGCCATATAGGCTTTTCTTATCTATAGTAGTTTCATATAATTCTAATCATTAGATGATTAGAGAGGGGATTATGAGACTAATAAAGTTAATTCGAATATTGTTTGAGGGGATATAAATACATAAAGAGTATGTGACAAATTATTGCCACAAGATAAGTATAACAGAAACTAATTGTTATGTCAATCTATTTGTGTAATAAATTTACAAAAGCCCTTAAAATAAGCATTTTTTATTTTTTCAAATTCAAAATAGCTATAGATAACTATTAAATAAATCAAAAAAGTGGCACGAAAAATATTTGAAAAGAATTAGTAATAGTAAAGTTGAGTACAAATGTTTGAAAAAATGATTAAAATAGTTAATAATATGCTATAATTTCATAAGGTATCGATCACATAAATTATCTAAAAAGGAGATAAATGAAAAGTAATTTGCAATTAGTAAAAGAAGTACTATCTGATTATCGTACAATGATGATTTTAATTATTGGAACATTAATAAATATAATTGGAATAAACTTATTTTTAGTGCCTTTTAATTTATATCCAATTGGACTTATGGGATTATCTTTTGAAATAAATGAAGTTATATATTTAATAACAAATACAACAATTCCAGAAAATATTTTATTCTTTGTTTTGAATATTCCGTTATTTATATTATCTTGGAAAAAGATTGGAAAGAAATTTACAATTAAAACAATTATAGTAGTAAGTTTAATGACGTTTTATATGGCAATAATTCCAAACGATGTTATTATAATTGATGATATATTCTTAAGTGTTGTTTTCAGTGCAATTATTGCTGGTTTTGGTTTAGGTATCTTACTTAATTCAGGTACATCAACAGGAGGATCTGATATTATCGCACTATTTATGTCATTAATTAAAGGTAAAACATTTGGAACATTCAATACAATATTTAATAGTTTCATAATATTTTTTGCAGTTCTTTTAACACAAGATATATTTACAGGTGTTTATATGTTGATTTTTGTTTATTTCTTTAGTACTTCAGTTGATCGAACTCATAAAATGAGTAAAAAATACACTTTGTTAATAGTTACTAGTCAGGAAGAAGCAGTTAAAACACAAATTTATGGATCTGAAACTGAAAGAGGTGTAACTATTTTAAATTCACAAGGTGGATTTACGAACAACCCAAATAAAACATTAATGATTACTTGTGAGCATTCTGAGTTATACTATATAATTGATTTAATTAAAGTTGCAGATGAAAATGTTTTTATAAGTGTTTTAGATACTGATACAGTTATTGGAACATTTGAAAATAGTTATAAAAAAAGATTGTAAGTGAGGAAATATGTTGAGAGTAATCTTTGGTTTAATAAGTAGTTCAATTATTATTTGTTTATTAGTTATTTATTTTTTAATTAAAACAAAAAAACAATTTCATATTTTACAACAAAGTGGTTATGATCTTAAGCGATATTTTAAATATATTTCTGAAAATAAACTTTTCTATATTGCATTTAATGAACTTATTTTACTACTGACGTATTTAATAGTAGATAACTATTTATTTATTAGTTATTTAATTATCTTTATATTTGTATATTATAATTTATACTTTATTAACTTAAAAGATAAATATTTTGTTGTAAAAAAGAAATTAGTTTATACAAAGAGAATAAAAAGACAAATAGTTACATTTATTATATTAAATGTAGTTTTCATTATTTTGTATTTAGTAAATAGTTTTCATATTATTTATTTAATTATATTAATTACTTATTTTAATTATTTATTATTAATGTTAGCTACATTAATTAATAAGCCGATTGAATCTTTAATTAGAAGAAAGTATCAAAAGAAAGCAATTAATAAACTTAAAGGTCATCCTAGTTTAGATGTAATTGGGATTACTGGTAGTTATGGAAAAACATCAATCAAGAATATTGTTAACCAAATGTTAGAAGACAACGCGCCAACTCTAATGACACCTGAAAGTTATAATACCCCAAATGGTGTTATGATAACTATTAATAATAGTCTAAGCAAATTTCATAAAACTTTTATATGTGAAATGGGTGCATATTATCCAGGTGAAATAAAAAAACTTGCTAATATGGTTAGTCCAAGAATTGGAGTAGTTAGTAGCATTGGTAATCAACACCTGGAAACTTTCAAAACAATTGATAATATCCAAAAAACTAAAATGGAATTAATTGAAAATCTTGTGCCTGGTGGAATTGCAATCTTAAATTATGATGAGAAATATATTAAGAATTATCAAATAAAACGTAATGATTTGAGTATTAAAACATATGCAATCGATAACCAAGACTGTGATGTATATGCAAAAGAAATTGAATATGATATTGCTAAAATGCGTTTTACTTTAGTGGATAATCTTAATAACACAAGTTATCAAATTGAAACTAAACTACTTGGGCGACATAATATTTATAATATTTTATGTGGATACTTAGTTACTAAAACCAAGGAAATTAAAGTCGATAAAATAATTGCTAGCATTAGTAATTTAAAACCAATTAAACACCGCTTAGAACTAAAGAAAATTGATAATGATACTTATATAATCGATGACGCTTTTAATGCCAATCAAGTAGGTATTAATCAAGGGTTAGATATTGTAAGTGTATATGAAGAGTATGCTAAGATAATCATAACACCTGGGTTAATTGATTTAGGAACAGACCAAAAGCAGGTTAATTATCAGTTAGGTCAGAGTATTGCAAAAAAAGTTGACATAAGCTTTATTATTGGTAAATACAATCAACAAGATATAACATCGGGAATTGAAAATATAAATAATCAAAGTCAATATTATACAGAGAAGAATTTCATTGATGCATATAATAAAGCAATGAAAGTTAAGGGTAAAAAAATAATTTTAATTGCTAATGACTTACCAGATAAATTCAATTGAGGAGGATTAAATGAAAATAAATATAGCAGTCATCTTTGGTGGACAAAGCGTAGAACATGAAATATCAATAATAAGTGCAATGCAAGCAATTCAGCACCTTGATCAAAGTAAATATCAAACAATCCCAATTTATATTTCTAAAAGTGGAAAATTCTTTTCTGATTCCTCGTTTATGAGTATCGAACCATTTAAAGACTTTAATGAAAGTAAATATACTGAAAATATTATTTTCCGAAAAAAGGATCAAGTCCACATTCAAGCTAAAACAAAACTGTACAATCAGAAGAAACAAGCAATTGATTTGTTTTTTCCAATTGTACATGGAACAAATGTTGAAGATGGTAAATTACAAGGCTTTTTAGAAACTATGAAAATACCTGTTGTCGGGCCTAGTGTTTTATCTGGTGCAATTGGTCAGGATAAAGCAGTTATGAAAGATATTTTAAAGGCTAATGATATTAATCAAACTAAATTTATTTGGGTTAATAAAAATGATCAAGTAAATGTAGTTGATCAATTGATTAATCAGAAGATAGGCTACCCTGTATTATTGAAACCAGCTAACTTAGGTTCATCAATTGGAATAACAAAAGTAATGGATCAATCTGAATTATCTGATGCTTTAAAAGAATGTTTTACATATGATAATAAGATTGTAATTGAACAATTATTATTTGATTTTGAAGAATATAATATTTCAGTAATTGAATTTGAAGATCAATATAAATGTTCAGTAATTGAAAAAGTTTTAAAGAATGAAGATATTTTATCTTATGAAGATAAATATATGAGTAAAAGTGGGAAAAATACAAATAGTGAAAATAGTGGGATGGCATCATTAACTCGAGAAATACCTGCCAATTTAAAAGAAGAAGAAGTAACTTATATTCATAAGATGGTTAAAGAAAGTGCAAAAGTCTTAAATTGTCAATCACTTGTTCGTTTTGACTTAATTAAAACAAAGGATCAGAAATTTTATATAAATGAAGTTAATAACATTCCTGGGTCACTATCATTTTATTTATGGGAAAACAATCAATTTACATATCAAGAGTTATTAGAACAGTTAATTGAGTTATCCGTGAATAAACATTATCGAAAACAAAAATTAGTTTCGAGCTTTACAACAAATGTTTTAAGTTTAAATAGTAAGGGTGCAAAATGAAAACAATTGAAGGATTTTTATTAGCATTTATATTAGCAGTTGTTCTAGTTCCATTATTTAGGAGAATTGCAATTAGACTAAATATAGTTGATCATCCAAATGATCGTAAGATCCACCAAGAAAGCACTCCTTATTTAGGGGGGTTTGTTGTATATTTTGCAGTTTTAATTGCCTATGGTTTTTATATTGATTTTTCATTTGCAATTCAAGATATATTTATTTGGTTACTTGGATTTTTACTAGTAGTTGTTGGGGCAATTGATGATGCTAAAGATATGAAAGCAACTAAGAAATTATTAATTCAGTTTTCAATTGCTCTAATGACTAGTTTTATTATGGGTGGGGTAGCTTATATATCAATTGGTGATACAACAATTTATTTTTCTGTTGTTGGTGAAATATTAATTCAAACACTATGGATAGTTGTTTTAATCAATGCCTTTAACTTGATCGATGGTTTGGATGGATTAGCATCTGGACTTGCTGCGATTTCACTAGTATTTTTATGGATTGCTATGAAACTGAATGGTGGAGATCCAAATGAAATATTTATTATTATTATGATCGGAGCTCTACTTGGTTTCTTATACCATAATTTTTACCCCTCCAATATCTTTTTAGGAGATGCAGGAAGCATGTTTATCGGTTATTATATTGCAGTATTTGCAGTTGATGGATATAAGAGTATTAATGTTACAACAACACTTGTTATTTTCTTTGTTGCAGCAATCCCAATCTTAGATATAATTTTATCAATGATTCGTCGGAAAATAAATGGGGGAAAAATGTTTGAAGCAGATAGTTTGCATTTTCACCATCGACTACTTTTAAAAGGTTTTAGTCAACAACAAGCAGTTTTAATAATGTACTTAATTATGAGTATTTATGGTATTTCATCAATTATAATTGCTTTTTCTAATCAAATTACAACAATTTATGTTTTAATTGTATTGTTTATTTTAACTGAATTGATAGTAGAGTATTTATATATGTTATCAGATAAATATACAATCATCAGGAAAAGCTTAAATAAAATAAGGCGATTAATTAAAAATTAATAAGAAGGAAAAAATGAAAGAATTAATGATTATAGCAGGGCCTTGTTCAGTTGAATCAGTTGAGCAAATGGATACAATAGTAAGTGAGATTAAAGATGATATCACGCACCTAAGAGCAGGAGCTTATAAACCAAGGACATTGCCCACCAGCTTTCAAGGTTTAAAAGAAGAAGGAATTGATATTCTTTTAAATATTCAAAAAGAATCAAATATTCCAATAGTATCAGAAATAGTATCAGAAAAAAATTTAAATAATTTCAGTGATATTGATATCATTCAAATTGGTGCAAGAAATATGCAAAACTATGAACTACTTAAAAGTGTTGGATCAATGAAGAAAGTAGTTCTTTTAAAAAGAGGTTTTAGTGCAACCCTTCAAGAAGTGTTAGCTAGTGCATCATATTTAACTAATTATGGAGCTAAAGAAGTAATCATATGTGAAAGAGGAATTAGAACATTTAGTGACAGCGCTAGATTTACATTAGATATCAATTTAATTAATAAAATAAAAGAAAATTCAGATTATAAAGTAATAATTGATCCATCACATGCAGCAGGAGATGCAAAGTATGTTGAGTCTTTGGCACTTGCAGGGATTAGTGCTGGAGCTGATGGTTTAATCATTGAAGTACATAACAAACCAGATCAAGCTTTAAGTGATTCAAGTCAACAATTACAACCATCTGAATTTAAAGCATTAATTAAGAAAGTACAATTAATAAATCAAGTTTTAAATTAATATTAATTTAAGGGGAATTATGCAATTTAAATTAGAAAGTGGATTCTCACCAGCGGGAGATCAACCAAAAGCAATTAAAGGACTAATGACTGGTTTAAAAGACAATCAAAAAGAACAAGTTTTACTTGGAGCTACAGGTACAGGTAAAACTTTTATTATGGCAAATATCATTGAACAAAATAAACGGCCAACAATTGTTTTAGCACACAATAAGACACTTGCATCTCAGTTGTATGGAGAACTTAAAGAATTCTTTCCTAATAATCGAGTAGAATACTTTGTAAGTTATTTTGATTATTATCAACCAGAAGCATATTTACCAGGTAATGATATATACATAGAAAAAGACTCGAAAATAAATGATGAGATTGAGCGTTTAAGACATAGTGCTACAGCTTCGCTCTTTGAAGGTGAGGATGTAATAATCGTTTCATCTGTTTCTTGTATATATGGTCTTGGTTCACCAATTGATTATAATAATATGGCTTTAAGCTTAAGAGAAGGACAAACAATTAAGCAAAAAGATATCATTTATAAATTAATTGACCTTCAATATCAAAGAAATGATTTAGATATTAAAAGGAGTAGCTTTAGTGTTAAAGGTGATGTTATTGAGTTTGTCCTACCATATCACGATAAACATAGCTTTAAAATTGAATTTTGGGGAGATGAGATTCAAAGTATTAAAGAGATAGATATTATGAGTCAGAAAACTGTTCATAAATTAAAACATGTTGAAGTCTTTCCAGCATCACACTATGTTTTAAATCCCGATAAAGTTGAAGGAATTGTAGCTGAGATTAAAAGAGATCTTGATCAAGAAGTAGCAAAATTTATTTCAGAAGATAAGCAACTTGAAGCTCAAAGATTAAAACAAAGAACAGAGTATGATATTGAAATGATTCGTGAAGTTGGTTACTGCTCAGGAATTGAAAACTATACAAGGTATTTTTCTGGTTTTGCCAAAGGACAAACACCTTATACACTATTAGACTATTTCCCAGAAAATTTCTTAATGATTGTAGATGAGTCACACGTTACATTATCACAAGTGAAAGCTATGTATGAAGGTGATAGAAGAAGAAAACAAAACTTAGTTGATTATGGATTTAGAGTTAAAGCAGCAATGGATAATAGACCACTTACATTTGATGAATTTAATAATAAATTAGATAAAATTATTTATGTGTCTTCAACACCAGCTGAATATGAATTATCCCGAGTTGATCATAAAGTTGTTGAACAAGTTATCAGGCCAACTGGTCTTTTAGACCCAACAATTGAAATTAGAAAAAAAGAAAATCAAATTGATGATATTATTTCAGAAATTAAAGATGTCCAGAAAAAAGGTCAGAAAATATTAATTACTACTTTAACTAAAAAGATGTCAGAAGATTTAACTGATTATTTAAAAGAAAAAAAAATTAAGACAGCTTATTTACATAGTGAGATAAAAACTTTACAAAGAGTTCAAATAATCCAACAATTAAGATCTGGTAAATATGATGTACTTGTTGGAATTAATTTACTGCGTGAAGGACTTGATATACCAGAAGTTTCACGAGTAATGATATTGGACGCTGATAAAGCTGGATTTCTTAGGTCTAGAACGTCACTAATTCAAATTATTGGTAGAGCTTCAAGAAATAGTGATGGTAAAGTTGTGATGTATGCAAATGAGATGACAAATGCAATGATTCAAGCAATTGATGAAACAGACCGCAGGCGTAATAAACAAATTAAATATAATCAAGATAATAATATTGTTCCAACAACGATTAAAAAAGATATTGCAAGCTTTGAGATGATTACAGATAACATTGATTTAACAAAAGTTAATAAAAAAGAAAAGAAATTAATTGTCTCAGAACTGATTTTAGAGCGAGACCGCTTTGCTAAAGCGATGAATTATGAAAAAGCAGCTGAAATAAGAGATTTAATCTTAGAGTTAGGATAATTAAAATAAGGAGGAAAGATGAATATTATAGATATTAATAAAGATCAATTAACTAATTCTATTCGTCAATATTATGACATTAAGATTGATCATCTTGATGTTGTTATTTTATTTCAATTAGGTGATTTTTATGAAATGTTTTTTGAAGATGCAATTGAAATTTCAAACTTACTTGAATTAACATTAACTACTAAAAATGCGGGCTTAACTGAAAAAATTCCAATGGCTGGCATCCCGGTTAAAAGTTTAGATGAATATTTAAAAAAATTGATTCAGCATGATAAAAAAGTTGGAATTGTTACGCAGGTAACTGATATTAATATTCAAAATAATTTAGTTCATAGAAAGTTAAGTAAAATAATAACGCCAGGAACATATCATGACCCTCAAAATAAAGATAATATTTATATATGTGCTATTAGTAATGAAATTACACCTAAAATATCATATATTGATTTAGCAACTGGTGAGGCTAATAATGCTGATTTCTTTAACCTTAGTGAAGCTATTAATGAAGCAATTAGAATTGGCGTTAAAGAAATAATCGTTGATTACCAAATTGATTTAGATTTCATTGATATTTTAAATCATTATAATATTAAAGTTAATTACTTTGAAAGAGATTGTGATTTTAAACTTGAAAATCAAATAATTGAGCACAATGATATGACTGATATTAACAATTTATTACTAAATTATTTATGTGCTAATAATCATAATATTTCACATGTCACAAATTTCACTTATTTGATTAGTAATAACTATATGAAATTAAGTTTAAGCACACAAAGACAATTAGAATTAATTGAAACGATGAATGATCGTGAATATAAGGGAAGCTTGTTTGCCTATTTAAATCAAACTAAAACAGCAATGGGTAGAAGGTTACTTAAGAAATGGATAACTAGGCCATTGTTTGATCTTCAGCAAATTAGCTACCGACAAAATATTGTTGAGTCTTTTAGTACTAATAATCAAACTGTTTTACTAATAATTGATATTTTAAATCAAATATATGATTTTGAAAGAATAATTGGACGCTTAAATGACGGTGTGATTGCTCCAAGAGAAATGTATCAACTAAAGAAGTCTATTTGTAATTTAAATAATTTAAAACAACTATTATTAAAGTTTGATAATAATGATTTAAATCAATTATCAGCTAATGTTGATCCGCTTGATGATATATATCAATTAATTGAACCGGCAATTGAAGAAAATAATTTGATTAGTTCGTTGCAAGGTGGGATTATTTTAGCTAATTATAATCAAGAACTTGATCGACTGCGTGCTTTGAAATATAATTCAAAACAATGGTTAGCTGAATTTGAAATAAAAGAAAGAGAAAAAAGTAATATTAAAAATTTAAAAATTAAGTATAATAAAATTTTTGGGTATTTCATTGAAATTACAAACTCAAATATACATTTAGTACCTGATAATTATATTCGTAAACAAACGATGGCTAATTGTGAGCGTTATATAACCGATGAGCTTAAGCAAGTTGAAAATGAAATATTAAATGCTGAAGATAAAATCAATGATTTAGAAGCATTTTTATTTGATGAAATTAAGCAAAAAATTAAAAAACAAATACCACGCTTAAAAATAGTCGCTAATCAAATATCAATGATTGATGTATTAACTACCTTTAGCAAAATATCACTTGAAAATAATTTAGTTAGACCAAAATTCTCTGAAACTAATCAAATAAATATTGAAGAAGGAAGACATCCAATAGTTGAAACACTTGTTGATGAGTTTATTGTTAATGACTGCATGATGGATAAAGATATTAAGACATTATTAATTACAGGACCAAATATGGCCGGTAAGAGTACATACATGCGTCAAGTTGTCTTAATTTCAATAATGGCACAAATTGGGATGAATGTACCCGCTAAAAAAGCAATATTACCTATCTTCGATCAAATATTTACAAGAATTGGAGCAAGTGATGATTTAAGTCAAGGTCAAAGTACATTTATGGTTGAAATGAATGAGACGGCATTTGCTTTAAAATACTCAACTGATGACTCACTTATTATTTTTGATGAATTAGGTCGTGGGACATCAACTTATGATGGAATTGCTCTAGCTCAAGCAATTATTGAATATTTAGATCAAAAGAATTTATCAAAAGTATTATTTTCAACTCACTATCACGAACTTGTAACAATTGCACATGATTTAAAAACAGTCAAGAATGTCCATGTTAAAGCTCAAGAAGTTGATGACAAATTAGTCTTCTATCATAAATTAATTGATGGTGCAGTTCAAAAGAGCTATGGTATTCAAGTAGCATCCCTTGCTAAAATACCAACAGATGTTATATACCGTTCAAAAGAAATAATTAAACAGTTAGAAAAAGATGAATCAAATCATATTGATATAAATAAAGTTGATAATAGTATTAATAATCAATTAATTAATAAAATTAATAATTTAGAAAGTGAATTAAATAAATATTCAGCTTTAAAAGATATTGACCTTAATAATTTAACACCTATGCAAGCATTTGAAATACTTAAAAAAATTTAGGGCGAAAAATTTTTCCCCAACAAACTAGTAAACAATGGTAAGATAAATATGGGGGAACTTACATTAAGAGTATGAGATTGAATTTATTAAAATCTACTAAAGTTCTTGTTTGAATAAAAAGTATACTGGAGAGTATATTTTTTTTATGAAGTATAGAAAATTAAATAAAAAACCCCACTAATTATTAAGTGGGGTTTTTGGCTGATAAAAATACTGACCAATGGCAATTACAATTGATGAAAATCCAATGTAAATTAATCCATTTTCTGTAAAAGAACCAAATATTACAGTTAAGTTAACAACTAATGCTAAAAACAAATATATGTAAGTTCTTCTACTTAACTTATTCCTTTTAATTCTTGGTATTATTCCAAGGAATAAAATACAATAAAATACGTAGTTTACAATAACAGGAAGGCTATCTATTTGTATTCCCATGCTTGAAATTATATTTGTTGGATGTCCAGAACTGTCTGTTTGTAACGATAATGCATGGATAAGTAAAAAGAAACATACAAATGGAATACCAAATAAAACTGAATTAAGTGACACACCTCTTTTTTGACTAATTTCTTTTAAATTAAAACGGTCTTTCATCATTTTATTTTGAACTAATGCATGTGGTAATCTAAAGTATGCAAGCATCATTCCGTTTAAACCACCATATACAGAGATCATTACAAATAAAGTGATTATCTTATCATTGTTAAAAATTATTTGACTAGCTTGGGCAACATGGGCATCTCCAGATGCAATAATTGAATCGACCCCAATTAAGCGTGTCATTCCAACAAAGTATAAGATATAAACAATCATAATAATTGTAGTGCCTAAAACTAATGCTCTTGGTAAGTTCTTTTGAACATTTTTAACTTCTCCTGAAATACTTGTTGCTATAATCCATCCATCAAAACTAAATGCGATTGCTATTAATAATGGAAATAAATCAAGTTGTAATGTTTCAGAACTTTGAGATACTTGAGTTGTTTGACTTGGAGCTAAAAATAAACCAACTATTGCAATTATAATTAAAGGAATTAATTTCAAAACTGTAGAAATTTTTGAAATTAAACCTGAAAAATTAGTAGAAAAATAATTAGTTAATAAAGTTAGAGTATAAAAGAAAACTGTTAAAATCCATATTCCATCATCGATCCCTAAAAATATTAATGTAAAATCAGCTGTAACCCATGATAATAAGGCAATCATTGCAGGAAAGTGAATTGTCACTAAAAACCATCCAACACTAAATCCATAACGATGACCTAAAACCATTTGGGAATAGGCGATTATTCCACCTTCATTATCTGATTCAATTGCATAATTTGAAACAAGTAATGCCCCAAATATTACTCCTGTCCCAATAAATAAAAATGCTAAAACACCGATATATGTATTTCCGCCTGAATAAATCAAAATATCATCTGCTTTAAAAAATATTCCTGATCCAATTACTATTCCAATTACAAGACTTATCGTGGTTGCTATTCCAAACCTTTTTTCTGTACTATTCATTATCTTTGTCAACTCCAATTTTATTTTTACAGTAAATTATAACATAAATTATTAAAAAAATGAAATATAATTTAGTTTTTTGTTATAATGGTGATAGAATAAAAAACTAAGGAGGAAATATGTTTGATATGTTTAAAGGCGCAATAGGTGGTGTTTTAGCATTTTTATTTTTATTTATGCTAATGTCAATTCTTAACTTATCTTTGGTAGAACCATTTGAAAAAGTAGAAGCACCAGAAAATAATGCTAATCAAGTATATAATGATTCTGTTGGTGGTGTTATAAGTATTATTAACTATCAAGAACAGGAATCAATTCAAAAATTTTTAACTGGTGAAGAGTCACTTACTGAAACAGCAGTTGGAAGTGGATTTGTTTATAAACAAGATGAAGAAGGTTATTATTATGCTTTAACTAACAATCATGTTATTGAAGGAAGTGATGATATTCGTATTTTACTTTCATCAGAAGCATCAACTGATGATAATCTAATTCAAGCTGAAGTATTAGGCTCAGATCCTGTATATGATGTTGCTGTTGTTAAATTTAAAACAGATAAAGATGTAAAAGTTCTTCCTTTAGGAGATTCAGATGAAATTCAAACAGGTGAAGTAGTTTATGCAATTGGATCACCATATGGAATTGATTTCTCAGGATCAATTACTGCAGGAATTATATCTGCACCACTTAGAAGTTTTGATCGCCTTGGCTATAGTTATAGTTATATTCAAACTGATGCAGCAATTAACCCTGGAAACAGTGGAGGACCACTATTAAATGAAGATGGTGAAGTAGTTGGAATGAATACACTTAAAATAGCTGATGGTGAAACGGATAATATGGGATTTGCAATTCCAATCAATATGGTTAAAGATATTGCAGAAGAACTGGAAAAAGGTAATATTCCATCTCAAAGTGAAGGCTTTGCAGAAGAATATTCAAAAGGTATTAAAAATATATTTTAAAGGAAATTAAATTATAATAATAAATATATAAATTTATAAAATAAATATTAACTTATTTAAAATAAAAAATAAAAAAATAGTTTAATTTTATTAAGATGATTTCGATATTAATTCGAAATCATTTTTCTATTCAATAAATTATTTATAATGTATTTATTAGGAAACTTTATCAAATTAATGGGATAAGAGTATTTATTGAAATCATAACTACATATAAAATAAACTTAAATCATAAATTGTTAATTTATTAGAAAGTGGAATAGATTGTCAAATTTTAATGTTACAAAATAATAAATATGATTACAATATCATAACCTTTGTTACGTTATATGTAACATATATTCAAACAAATAATTAAATAAAATACATATGTTTTATAGTTAATTTATATAATAAGGAAAAAGAACATCTGGAATTTAAAATGGTATGTTCAATTATGATAGATATAATTTTTAAAAGATTATTAAAAAGTGTACATCAACTATATGTTGCTTTTGATAAGTGTATTGATTACTATAAAAATAACTGTACGCATTCACATCTTAATTGTAAGGCACTATAATAGGATAGAGTAGAATAAGAATATGTAAAAGATATTCAATAAGCTTTAATACTTTAATTATTATATTTGTTAATCAGCATGTATATTTATATAGGAAAAGACAAGCTGATCAAAGCTTGTCTTTTTAAAAATTAAGGTTTTATTTTAATTAAATTGGTTTTGATAAGAAAGAAATTATATGAAATGAAAATATTATTTACTATAATAATAATCACCTCATGAACTAATTATAACACCAACTTAAAAAAATTGCTAGGAAAAATTTTTCGCCTCTTTAATTAACATGTATAATAGGCTGAAAACTATGTATATAAAGAGGATTGTAAGAGGAAAACCAACAATGATTAAGATCGTTTGAATTAAGTTAAGTCCAGCTGAGCCACCTAGTATTAAAATAATAATAGCAAGTAAACCTTCAATAGATGCCCATAGTATTTTCTGATTTCTTGTTGTTTGTCTTTTTCCACCATTAGCAAGACCATCAATAATTAATGATCCTGAATCACTAGATGTAACAAAAAAGTTAATAACTAATATTAATGATGTAAACTCTAAGATAATTAATAGGAGTTTAGATTTAATAAGCATATTCAACATTGCAAATAAACTTAATGATACATCTTGGTTTACAATATTTAATAGTTCACCACCACTTTCATTATTAACAAAGATAGCTGTTGTTCCAAATACACCAAACCATAAAACTGTAATTATAGTTGGAACTAAAATAACTGATAATAAGAATTCTCTAATAGTTCTTCCTTTTGATATTTTAGCAATAAACATTCCGACAAAAATTGACCAACTAATCCACCATGCTAAATAAAAGATAGTCCATGATTTGGTCCACTCCGTATCAACATCTTTCACAGATGCACTAACTTGAACTAAATCAAATATATAATATAATAAAGATGAGATTGTTTCTTTAAAGATTAATAATGTTGGCCCTAACAATAATAGGAATATAGCAATTCCAAAGGCAATCTTAATGTTATACTCACTTAATAATTTAACACCTTTATTTAAACCGGATATAACGGATAATGTTGCAAGAAATGTAATGAAGATAATAATAATAACTTGAACTTGAGGCGAGATAGTTATTCCAAATAAATAATTTAAACCAGAATTTATTTGCATTGCACCTAAACCTAAAGATGAAGCTAAAGCAAATAAAGTAATTATAATTGCAAAGGCATCAATTATATCACCTGTTATTCCAAAAATCTTATTTTTAAATATTGGATAAAATAAACTTCTTGGTGAAAGTGGTAAATTCATATTATATGTATAAAATGCTAAAGCTAATCCCATCACAGCATATATTACCCAAGCGTGGATACCCCAATTAAAATAAGTTGTTGCCAAAGCATTTGATGTACTTGATAAATCACTATAAAGAGGAGTGCCTGAACTATGATATAAAGGTTCTGCTACTGCCCAGAAAATTAAACCAATACCCATCCCAGCACTAAATAGCATTGAGTACCATGAAAAGTTTTTAAATTCTGGTTTTGATTCTTTACCACCAAGTCTTATTTTACCTAAAGGTGTAATTACGATAACTATTGCAAATATTATTAATAAATTAGTAACCATAATAAATGAATTGTCAAAATTTATTAGTATATAATCTTGTAATTGAAAAATCTTATCAACAAAATCTTCTCCAAATATTAAAGCAAAAATTATAAACAATAAGATAAAACTCATTGCCATTAATGTTATATTTAAATTTAAATCTAATCCATATTTTCTAAAATTCTGTGCATGTAATTTGGAAGTTTTCTTCAAATTAGTCATATCTCTTCTCCTATTCCATTAATGAATAGAGTTAGAGTGCTTAAAATTTTTAATAATTATAGCATTAGTTAAATACTATAGTTAATTACCATTTTAAAAATGATCCTTAACAAGCCCCAGTTCTATTAGAGATGTTTTTCGTAGAAAATTTTCTTTTTTACAGAAAATTCATTTTAATCGACTTAGTTTAAACTAAGACTAATAAAAACTCATTATCTAAATAATAATTTTCTTTACTTCACATATCAAATATACTTATATATAGTATAATAACATAATTTATAGAAGCATGCAAATTATGTTTTATAAATGAATAATGGGGGAGATTGAAGTTTGAAGTGCAAAAAAAAGCATATTATAGAAAAAGATAGTTAAAATGTAATTGTCATCACACAAATACATAAAATAACTACCTATATATGCATTATGCAATAGTTAGTTATTTGGAAGTATTAACTATGAAAATTACAAATATCTGTCTGCTCATCATTTGGATATCAGTTCGATTAATTGGAGATTCTTCTGGAAATAAACCACCTTATAAAACTTCTGTTTTTATGTTTAATGATAAGTTGTTCTATCAGATCATCTTCAAACTTCTTACTTGTCAATATTTTTTATTATTTTTTTATAGTATCCAGAAATTGATAGTTCTAAATTATTGCATATTTTCTATTGTATCTGTTTTAGTTAGCCTTGGAAATGTATTGCTTTCTGTAAAACAATTTATAACATCAAACTTAATCACCTTTTTGATATAATCGCCTTTCATTTTAATTTGACTTTATAAGCCAGTATTATTTTTTTGCTTCTTATAATCCATTTTTTTTGCCACGTGTTTAGTAAGGAGTGCATCAAAACATTTTGTTTTATAAATTGACCTGTATCTACTGTACAAGTACCTTAATCTAGTATCACCTAGTCTATTTATATCTATTCCATTTATTTGAAAAATATACTTTGCTTCTGATACACTATTACTCGTTACAATTCGTGATTTGAACTGTGATGTAAAATTTATTTGTGAATCATATATATATGTAACTACATCATTATTTTTAATTCACTTATAACCTTATCTGAAAATTGCTTGTAATCTATAATAGTTTCTTAATAAATATTGTTTTACTTTATAGGTTTTATTTTATTTCAGTTTATATTCTTGTTTTTAAATATAAGCTTTACTTGTATCAAAAAATTGATTTTATTAATTAAAGATATAATATATATTTAATTTCAACTTTTCTTTTGCATAATATTAAAAGTTAAACTTGCAATTTATTTTTTAAAATGTATAATAATAATGTTAGTTTAAAAAAACAAAAAAAAACAAAGCGAAAAAAATTATTTAGCCTTTTGTAAAATGCAATAATAAAATAAAAATAAAAGCGAAAAAAATTTAAATAAAAAAAGGAGATATAAAAAATGAAAAAAAAAATACTATTTTTAATGATGTTTGTATTCTTAGGTACAACAACATTAAATGCTGAAGAGTTGAATGATGGAAGTGCAGATAATAATTCTAAAATAAATGAAAAATATGTTGGTCTGCCGGGAGGGGTTAAATTAACTGGTACTACTACAGACGCATCTTGTACAGCGGGATACAATGTTAAGGATGCTCAAGGTAATTATTATATGGTTACAGCAGGGCACTGCTTTGATGATAATGAAAAAGTAAAATATAATGGTCGAGAAATTGGAGAGGTTACAAAAAAAGAAGATAATCAAAAATATGATTATGCATTGATTAAACTAAATGCTAATACAAAACCACTCCCATATGTTAAAGATCCAACAACAGGGATGTTATACCCAATAATTGGTTATTCTGACACGACCACTTTAAATAAAGATATTCCTGTAAGGACTGTTAATGCAAGTCAAAATATTTCGTTTGATTTAAATTTTAATCATTATTATGATGAATTCAATGCAATGGATTTTAATCAGAATCCTAAAACAGCTGCCTGTTCTGATAAGATTGATGGAAATAGTGGGGGGCCTGTATATTATTTTGTTGATGGAGGGGTTCAACTAATTGGAAGCGTGTCTTCTTCTCCTGATTTAATTGATTATTCACATATAACTATTAAACCAATGAAAGATATGACGGATCAAGGATATACACCCTTGACAGTTACTAATTACCAATCAAATGTAAGTAATTCTGATTTGTATATAAACCAAGAAGTAGAAGAGGTCGATGAAAATTATAAAATCAATGATGATAATCAATACAATGGTTATAAAATATCAAATCAAATCAAAGAAAATATAATACCAAGTATTAATAATAAAAAAAATTCAAATAATAAAAGCAAAGTTCCTACATTTAGCATAGGAAAAGAGGGTGATTATAGTGTGTTTTCAATCACAGATCACGAAGTATTATTTTCATATAAAATCATTGATAGGTATAGGACTATTCAATTTGATTGGATTGACTATGTGGATGATCCTTATATTGAAATTACTGAAGATAGTAATGGACAAGTAGTTTATCAAGAATACATTAAACCAGGTTTAGAAAAACGCCTGATAATGAATAATGTTTTAGTAAAAGATCTTGAAAGTGATACTGAATATACAATTACAATGTATGCGGCTTATGATACTGATTCTAACGGGACAATTGATAATAGTGCTCCATATGATGTAGCTACTAAAAAATTTAAAACATACCCTGAATATTCAGACTTATCTATTCATTCTACAAATGATCAAAATCTAACATTATATAATAATGCGATAGATATTATTTATGATTATAATGATCCAAGTAATTTAATTATGGAAGATACATATCAACCGAAAATTACAATCTATGAGGATAATAAAAAAATTGAAAGTCAAACGATTGATGAAGGTATGAATGAAAAAGCTGAATTTGATAATTTAAAAGACGGAACATTGTATACAGTTCAAATCCAGGCAATGTATGATCTTGATGGTGATGGAGCTGCCGACAACCCATCTCCTTATATTGTAGATTCAAAATCATTTACAACATTATCTACAAGACCAACATTTGTCTTTCATGAAACTGATGATGAACAACCATCAATTATAAGTGAAAATAGTATCGAACTTCATTATGATTATCATAATAGTCCTAATTCAAATTATCCCTCATCACCAAGTCCGGCAATCGAATTCTATGAATCGGATGATGAAAATGATCAATGGGTAGAAATTGACTCAATAATTCCAACAGAAGGAGATAACCTTGTATATAATTTTAATAATTTAAAGTCTAATCATGAATATAAGTTGGAGTTCCATCAAATGATTGATATTAATAATGATGGAAAGCCTGACAATCAAGATAATACAAAATTGAGTACGTATGAATTTGACACACTAAAAGTTGAACCAACTGCAACAATCTATGAACAAACAACTAAAGTGTCAGATGAGAAAATTTATTTAAATTATTCGTTGGAAGATGAAGATGGTGCTATTGTGGATAGTGCAAGAATAAGAATTGCCGAAGAAAATGATGATGATGTTATTGACTCATTTAATATTCTGCCAGGTGAAAATCAAGAACAGCAAATAGGTAATTTAGATCCTATTACTGCTTATGATATAGATATTGTAGCTGATCTTGATATTAATAATGATGGTGTTGTTGATTATAAAAATAAAGTTTTAGTTGAAAGTACATTCACAACAGATGATGGAAATCATGAAATAGAATCTTGTACTAACTTAAGAAATATTGGAAGTATAGAAAAATCTGCTGCTGTAAACACAAAAGAGATATATGAGCCAGATGATGAATACAATGTTACAGATG
>CALDDH010000006.1 GCA_937936465.1 uncultured Mycoplasmatales bacterium
CATAAAATGTTTAAAGAAAGCATTGAAAAAAATTAATACAAAAAAATTGATTATACATACAGATCAAGGTACTCATTTTACAAGCAAAATTTATCAGAAGTTATTAGATGGTGAAAGTGTAAACATATCTCATTCACGTAGGGGTAATTGTTTGGATAATGCTCCAATAGAAAGTTTCTTTTCATTGTATAAAAATGAATCATTTTATATTAATAAACCATATAATCATATTGATGTATGTAATCAGATAGATAAATATATGTTATATTATAATCAACAAAGAATACAAATTGGTTTAAATGGAAAAACACCACACGAATTTAATTTATCCGCATAGTGTCTTTTTTATTTTTATAAAATACTGGACCTACTCATTTTTAAACTTAGTTCTTTTTGCATATAAATATATTTAATTAAAACCAACTGATTTTACTTTCAGTTCCTGCTTTAATCTTCTTAATATTATTCTTATGTAAATAAATAATAAATAACCACAATATAAAGACTGCTATACAGTAAATTGGATCGCCTAAGATAATTGTATAAAGTAAGTATACGAAGATTGCTAAAATTGCAGATAGTGATACGAACTTAGATATCTTCAATACAATTAAGAAACTAATTATAGCTATTGTTGCCCCAAGTGGTGTATAAAACATTACAAAACCAAATGAAGTTGCAATTCCTTTGCCACCTTTGAATTTAATCCAAATGGGAAACATATGACCAAGTAAAGCAAAGAGTATTGCAATGATTGGAGATAAGCCTAATGTAATAGTTAAAATTGCAGCAATCATACCTTTAGAAAAATCAAGTATGAATCCTGTAAATCCAGCTTTTCTTCCACATGTTCTTCCTAAGTTAGATGCTCCAACATTTTTGCTTCCATGTTCTCTTATATCTTTATTATATAATTTTCCAATTAATAAAGAAAAAGGGATTGAGCCATATAAATAAATTAATAAATAAACTAATATATCTATTTCCATAATAATTTCTCCTTTGTCATCATAAAGAGATTATAACAAAGATTGAAAATTATTTATTAATCATTTATGATATAATTGAATTAAAGATATTTAAGGAGCAATATGCAATATATACTAGCATCTCACAATCAAAATAAAGTCCATGAAATTAAGAAAATACTTAATGTTAATATTTTAAGTTTAGAGGATATCGGTTATAGTCAGGAAATTATTGAAGGTGGTAAATCTTTTTATGAAAATGCTAAAATAAAAGCAGATACAATAGCTAAGTTATATCCAGAATCAATTATTATAGCAGATGATTCAGGTTTAGTTGTCCCGGCTATGAGTGGCATGCCAGGTATATACTCAGCTCGCTTTGGCAAGGATAAAATCGGCTATAATGAAAATAAAGATTTAACTAATAATAAATATCTTTTACAAAGAATGAATGGAATTAAAGATAGGTCAGCTTACTACATTACATGTATTGTTGTTGTTTGTAAAAAATCCAAAATAGATCAAACTTTTTATGGACAATTAGATGGTCAAATAACAAATGAAATTGTAGTTGGATCTGGATTTGGTTATGATTCTGTTTTTAAAGTTAAAGATACAGTGATTTCACAAATGAGCCAAGAAAAAAAAAATAAAATTTCACATCGTTTTATAGCACTTGATAAGCTTAAAGAAAGTGAAATCCTTGAATTATAGTGTTGTCATTCTTGGAGCCGGCCTTGGCAGTAGAATGAATTTAGGTTACAATAAAATCCTATATAAACATAATGGACATTCAATAATTTATAAAACAGTTACATCAATTATTGAAAGTAATTATTTTGATCAGGTAATTGTTGTAATTAATCAAGTTGATGAATTACATATTAAAAAAGAATTAAAAAAATACCCAAATATTCAATATGTATATGGTGGAAAGACTAGGCAAGAAAGTGTTTTTAATAGCCTTGATCATGTGACAAATGATTTGGTTTTCATTCATGATGGTGCAAGATCAAATATTACTAAAGAATTACTTATGAGGCTGATTGAAGATGTAGAATTAAATACTAACTATCAAGGATATGCACTCGCTTGTCAAGTTAAAGATACAATATTAAAGGTTGAAGATTATGAAATTAAACAAGTACTAGAGCGATCGATTTTATATACAATGCAAACTCCACAAGTATCTAATCCAAACATACTAAAAAAGCATTTAATGAAAGCCCAAGAAGAAGGAAGACAATTTACAGATGAGATGTCGCTTTTAACATTTTATGGATTAAAAACAAAAATAGTTAAAAGTGAGTATTATAACAATAAAGTTACAACAATAGAAGATATAAGATAGAAGGAAGATATGGAAAATATAAAAATACCAAAGCAATTAATAGAAGATTATCAAAAATTTAATTTAAATGAAAATGAAGTAATTATTTTAATTAAAATGTTTAAGTATGAAAAGAGATACATTAATTTAATTGTTTTTTTAGAAACTGAAAAAATCAAAAAGCAAAATATTCAAAACTTACTTGATAAAGAAATTATAAGTTTGAAAAATCAAGAAAACAATGTATATATTGATTTGGATACATGCTCAAATAAATTATCTAATCAAAATAAAAATAACAATATACTAAATGAGAAAGATATAAGTAGAATTAACTTTATTTTAAATCGTGAATTAAAACAATATGAAATAGATAAAATACTTTTCTGGATTGAAGCAGGATATCAATTTAAAGAGATAGAAGAAGCAATATATAAATCACTTATTAAAAACATAGATAACTTTAGTTACATTGAAGCAATTTTATTTAATAAAGCAGATGATAAAAATAATAAAGTTGAAAAAAAGCTTAAAAGGACATGGAATTTTGAATAATAAAGCCAAGTTAAATCTATTTTTAGACAGTAGTAGTAATAATGTAACAATTATTTTATTTAATGAATATAAAGTTATTAAAAGCAAGCAATATATTGGTAATAATAATCATACAATTACAATATATAAAGAACTTGAAAAAATGATTAAATTTAATGATTTTAATCAAATAAAAAACATTTATTTTTTAAATGGGCCTGGGAGTTATACAGGTATTAGGGTCGGGATGAGTATTGTTAAAACAATATGTATGGTTCATAACACAAGTTTATACATTTTAAATAATTTACTTTTCTTTAAAGAGATGTATAAGTCGCCAATTGCAATTGATGCTAGGGGTAAAAAATACTATACATTAATTGATAATGAGTATAGAGTTAAGCCTCTTGGTGAAATAGGTAATAGCCGAGTTGATCCAATTATAAATGTTGATAAGTTTATTGATCAGAAAATATATAATAAGTTTAATAAAGTTAATTATCAAGATGTCAAAATAGATTATATGAAAGGTATTTAAGTTTAGAAAGTAGGTAAACAAATTGTCAGAGATGAAAGTTATTGAAAAAGGATATGCAAAAATAAATTTAATTTTAAATGTTTTAAATAAACTTGATGATGGATATCATAACATTGACTTTTTAATGACAACAATTGATATCTTTGATCAAATAACTGTAACAATTGCTGATTATGACCAAGTTGAGGTAATTGATTATCCTGAGTTAAGTAATCAAAATAACTTAGCTTTTAAAGCAATTAAATTAATAAAAGATAAATACCAAATCAATCAGTCCTTTAAAGTTTCAATTATTAAAAATATTCCAATTGGTGCTGGGTTAGCCGGAGGAAGTGTTGATGGCTCAGCAACGCTAAGAGCAATTAATAAATTAATGAATTTAAATAAAACACTTGATCAATTAGCAGATATATCAATTGAACTTGGTAGTGATCTTCCTTTTTGTATTTATAGTCAACTTGCTCGTGTTAGCGGTACAGGGCAAACTGTAAAATTACTTGATCATAAATACCCAAGTAGTTATGTATTAGTTATTAATCCAGGAGTTGAATTATCAACAAAAGATGTTTATCAAAATCATCATATTACAATTTATAATGCTAATATTAATAAAATGCTTAATACAAAAAATCATGATGATTTTTATAAATTGATCTCAAATGATTTAACAGATAGTGCTAAAAAATTAGAACCATTAATTGATCAAATAGAAAATGATTTAATTAATGCAGGAAGTACAATCAATAAAATGTCAGGTTCAGGGGCAACGATGCTTGCTTTTTTTAAAACAAAAAAAGAAGCAGAGGTTGTATTGGATAAGTTAACTAATAAATATAAATATTGCTTAATTACGAAAGTAAAATCATGAAGTCAATTGAAGTATACATTGATCAAATCAATCAATTAAATCAAACATTTAGTTATCAAGTTAATCTTGATCAGTATAATCAATTGTCTAAAGGATCATTAGTAATAGTTGAATTTAATGGTAAATTAAAAATTGGATTAGTTGATAGCGTATTGAGTGATCAGAAATATACATATAAATTAAAATCAATTATAGCTATCTTTAATCTTAATCCACTTAATGAATATCAAAAAGAACTAATGAATTATGTTGATCAAAAAAATTATGGATCACAAATTGATAAATATAATTTATTTTTGATTTATGGAAATAAAGTTAAGATTGACTTATTATTAAATGATAAAGTGACTAATCAAGAAATTAAATATAGTAATTTAACATTTAAAGAAAAGAAAGTATTGAACTATGATGATTATTATATTGAAGTCTTGATTAGTAAAAACATTAAAGATCAAACAATCAATTATTTGCAAGTGTATAGTTTAGATACATCTAAACTAACAATTAGACAAAAACAAGTATTTGATTACATTGAAAAGTATAGTGAAATTAAAGTTAGTGAATTAAAAAAAGAACTTAAAGTATCACAATCTGTAATTGATAAATTAATATTTAATCAAAATATTAAAGTTGTTTCAAAACAAAGAGCATATCAAAGTTTTTCAAAGTTGGCAATTGAAAAAGAAATCAAATTAAATATTGACCAGAAAATAGCAGTTGATGAAATCGAACAAGACAAAAGAGTATCACTTTTATTTGGTGTTTCTGGTTCAGGAAAAACAGAAGTTTTAATTGAATACTTAAAGCGTAATTTAAATCATGAAATGCAAGCTGTGATTATCTTGCCTGAAATTAGTCTTTCATATCAAATGATCAGTCGGATAGAGCAAGAATTCAATGATGTAATCATATACCATAATCAGCTATCAGACGGACAAAAAGTAGCATTTAATAAGCAAATAAAAAATAATCAGAAACATATAGTTGTTGGAACAAAAGAAGCGATATTTTTACCATTTAATAATTTGCAAATTATAGCAATTGATGAAGAGCAAGATCTTAATTATAAAAATCGTGGAAAAATAAAATACCACCTTCGTGATTATATTGACTACTTTTCAAATATGCAGCTTAAAGTCATTTTAATGTCAGCAACCCCATCACTTGAATCTTACTTTAGAGCACAAAGAGGATACTATCAAATGAGCATGTTAACAAGTCGTTACCATACCCAAGAATTCCCAACAATTAAATTTATTGATTATAATCCAACTGAAGTTATATCGAGTGTCTTAAGTGATTTAATTAAAGTAAATAAACAAGTCAATCGTCCATCACTTATCTATTATAATAAGAAGGACTATGCTAAGACAATTGAATGTAGCAGTTGTTATCATATTCAAAAATGCCCTAATTGTAATACTTCTTTATCATATAAAAAAGAAATTAATCAGCAAAAGTGTAAGTTTTGTAGTTGGAGTAGTAAGTTTAATCATAAATGTTTGAAATGCCAAGGTATGGAGTTTGTTTTTTCAAATATTGGCATTGAGCAGTTCTCTGAATTAATCCAAGAACAGTTTCCTGATTTAAAGATTAAAACAATTGATTCAAATATGCATAAAGATAAAATATATAATACATTACTTGAGTATCAAAATAAAAAAATTGATATTTTAATTGGAACACAAATTATAAGTAAGGGAATTGATTTCATTGATATAGCAAATATTTATATAGTTAATATCGATTATTTATTATTTTCTGATGAGATTAAAAGTTTTGAGCATACTTACCAATTGCTAGAGCAACTATCAGGACGAGCTGGAAGAAATTTAAAGTATTCAGAAGTTTATATTGAGACTCACCACAATAAGCATTTTGTAATGCAAGCAATTGAACAACATCGTTATCAAAATTTTTACGATCAAGAAATAAAATATCGATATATGACAAAATCTGTCCCCTACTTAAATGTGTGTAAGATTGAGTTTCAATTAAATAACCAAGACTTACTTATTTATTTAATTAAGAAATTTAGTAAACAAATAAAATCATCTAGTATAATAATTTCAGAGATTAATATTCCATATGTAGCGAAAATTGGCATAAACTATCGAAAATATATTATAATAAAGTATAAAAAACAAAATATTAATCAACTTATTTTAAATAACCAACAAGAACTACTTAATAATAAGGTTAAAATGATTGTTGATTTGAATATTGATTATATCGGTATGTAGAAAGGTTTATAATGAAAAATAATTTAATCCAAGGAATTGCAATAGGCAATCAAGTCAGGTTTTATTTATTTGATAGTACTAATTTAGTAATTGAATTACAAGAAATTAATAAACTATCGGTAATGGCAACCAATATTGTCGGTAAAAGTGCAACTATTACGGCAATGATGGCACAAATGATTAAAGGTGAGCAAAAATTATCTTCCACAATTGATACAAACTCTTCAGTTGGTAAAATAATTTGCACAACAAGGGCACCAGGTAAGATAAAATGTAGTGTTACAAATCCTAATTTAGAATTGAAATTTAGTGGTAATAAACTAGATCTTCCTGAAGTAATTGGTACTGGAAGATTAAGTGTTGTTAAAGATTTAGGTTTGAAAAGACCATTTGTTAGTGAAGTTGAATTAGTAGCAAAAGATATTGTAGGTGATTTTACATATTACTTTGCAAATTCAGAGCAAATACCGACTGCTATAAGTTCAGGTGTTCATGTTGATAAGTCAGGTAAAGTTATGCAAGCTGGTGGTTTAATGATTCAATTACTTCCTGGTGCAGAAGCTAAAACAATTGACTATATTGAAAAAATTATGTTGGAATTAAATTCATTAACTAAATTATTAGCAGAATATTCACTTCAAAGAATTATTGAAAAATTATTTGGAGAAGATTTTCAAGTGTTGAAAGAAATGACAATTAAATATGAATGTGATTGCAATTATAAGCGATTTGAAAATGGATTAAAAATGTTATCAGTTGATGATTTAATTGAATTGAAACAAGAGCAAGAAATTGAAGTTCAATGCCAATTTTGTCTAAAAAAATACCAAATTAAAACATCGGAGTTATAATGGATAAAAGTCAAATCATAATTAATAACTTAAACTTTAAATATAATGAACAAATTGTTTTAGATAATATTAATTTACAAATATCTCAAATTGATTACTTAGTTATTACTGGTAAAAATGGAAGTGGTAAAAGTACACTTATTAAGTGTTTACTTGGATTGAATAAAATTGATAATCAAATAATCACAATAGATGGTGTTAGTATTAATAAGTTAGATAAAAAAGGGATATTTGGGTATGTGGCTCAAGAAAGTAAATTACTACTAGACATTCCAATTACAGCAGTTGAGTATTTAAAGTTATATAAATCAGATATTAAAAAAATTAAAGAAGTTTTGAAAACAATTAATGCTAAGTATTTAGAAAATAAACAATTAAATGATATGAGTGGTGGAGAGAGACAAAGAATATTCATTGCAAAAAGTTTATTAAATAATATTAAATTTTTAATATTAGATGAACCAATTAAGGGACTGGACAAGGCAATGCGTAAATCTTTTCATGACTTAACAAATACTCTTCATAAAAATGGTGTTGGAATAATAATTATCTCACATAACTTAGAAGAATTAGATATGCATATAACAAAAGTTTATGATTTAGAAGAAAGGAAACTAAGTGAATTTAATCGAACAAATTGCAAATATTGTTAGTTATGATTTTATGCAAAATGCATTAATAAGTGGGGTTTTTTTAAGTGTGGTTTTAGCTGTTGTTGGTTTACACCTTGTAACGCATAGGTTGACTTTTATTGCCGACACTTTAGGACATATAAATATGGGTGGAGTAGCACTAACTTATTTGCTTGCACCAGTGATCGCTCTTAGTTTATTTTCAAGTTTATTGATTATCATGACTTGGAGTATTTTAGGTGGAGTCTTAATTGAATATTTAAGAAGTAAGTATAAAGACAATAAAGAAGTTGCTATTTTAATTGTCTATGCGATGGCAATTGCATTAACAATGATTTTCTTGAATTTATCTACAAGTGCAAATACAGGTTTTTTAAATTTATTGTTTGGAAACATTAATGCTATTTCTAATCAAGAAGTAATTGTAGTAGTCGTATTTTCAATTGTTATTTTAATTGTTATGCAACTAATAAATAAAAAATTATTTATTATTGCTTTTGATCAAGAAGTATCAGAGCTTTATGGAGTTAAGTATACATTTTACCGTTATCTTTTCATTATTCTAGTTACAATTACAACAACACTTGCAATTAAAATACTTGGAGTTCTTTTAGTGTCTTCAATGATGATTATTCCAAATTTAAGTGCAATTAATTTATCAAAGAATTTAAAGCAAACTAAATACTTTGCAATTATATTGACAGAAATCTCAATGATATTTGGTATTTTCATGGCTTACTTTCTTAATCTATCAGCATCAGCTGTAATTGTTATTGTAGCAATTGTAATATATGGATTAACAGTTGTCTATAAAAGTAAATTTTCTTAGGGGGACAGATGATTATTAGTAATGATCAACAAATGATTAATTTAGGTGAAAAGTTTGCAAGCCTTTTAATGCCAGGTGATACAATATTTTTAAATGGACAATTAGGTAGTGGCAAAACAACATTAACTAAAGGAATAGCAAAAGGACTTGGCATTAATAAAATTGTAAGTTCACCATCTTTTCAGATTATTAAATTATATGATCAGAAATTATGCCATGTCGATGGGTACAGGATAGATCAAGAAGATTTAGGAATAGAAGACTATCAAAAAAGTGGATATATTGTATGTATCGAGTGGCCTGGTGCAATATCAGATTATTTAGAGGATCCAACATATACAGTAACAATTGATTATTTTGGTAAAGAAAGAAAGGTTAAAATAATGAATAAAAATCAAGAAGTAACTTTTAATCAGATAAATATTGAAGAGAATTTCCGTTTATTATATACTGAAGGTATCGAACAAGGCAATTATCAAGAGGCAATTGAAAAATATGCAAATGATCCATATACCCAACATTCAACAGGAGTTGAAACAGGTAAAGAAGGTTTTAAAAAGTTTTTTAAAGAGTTTATTAGTAGATCTAAGTCACGAAAGTTTGTTTTAGAGCCAATCTTCTCTGAAGGGGACCTTGTATTTGCAATGGCTCATCAAAATATAAATGATGGTGAATCTCAGTGGATTACAATGGATATAATCCAAGCTGATCAATCAGGTAAATTTATTGAACATTGGGATATAATCCAAGCTTATACAAGTAAAGTTCAAAAGCAAGGTAATTTTAAAGTTTTTGATTTAGACAAAACACAAACTAATAAACAATTTATTATTGATAATATTTTTAATTTAAATCAATTAATAAATTCAACTAATAATAATTCAGTAAATAAAGGAATTGAAATTAATTCAATTTACCGAATTGTTGCTAAAGGGAATTTTGTAGCATGTTTGGTTAAGTCACAATTTTTAGGTAAGGATAGTGCGTCAATGCATTTGTTTAGTATGAGGGATAATCAAATAATTGGTTATTGGGATGCAATTGAATTAATTCCAACTCCAGAAGTTGCTAGAAACTCTGGTAAGTTTTAAGGTATTTATAATAGTGGATATAATATGTAAAATATAATAGTTAATCATATAAATATTAAACAAAAGTAATCTAATTAAATAAATGGAATACATCAATTAAATATATATTTAAATAAATGAAGGTCTAATTAAAGATAATTTAAATAATAAAATAAAAATATATAATTTATTGAAATTTATTTTAAAAGGAGGATTATGAGAAAAGAAAATATTATTGCAAATTTTTTTAATGAAAATAAAAATAATATAACATATATTGAGGGAGAAGTATTAGACAATTTTATTGATGATAAAGGTAATTATTTATTTAAAGAATTCAAAGAATTTATTGATCAAAAAAAAGAATTAAACGATTTTTTTAATAATATTGAAAAATATTATGAATTTATAGATAATGCTTTAGAATGCTTTGAAATTTTTGATAGATATTTTAAAAATATAGAATTAAGAATAGAATCTAATGATAGAATTGGAATAAATGAAAATGATGAAAAATTAATTGCATTAAGTAAAAATTTATTATATGAAATCAGTCATGCAGAAAGTTTATTTAAAGTTATAACAAATAAATTAGTAAAAAAACCTAAAATAATATTGCAAAAGTCATTGGTTGAAAATAAAGATTTAATTGAATCCACAAATGGAAAATATTATAAAAATTTAAAAGATATAGGGTTTTGGAAAATATTTGATTATTATGTCAAAATAAGAAATCAATTTAATCATGGTAAAATTAATTTTTTAATAGGAAAAAAAGAATCAGAAAAAACAATTAATAAATTAGATGATTTAGTGAAATTATTAAAATTATATAATGTATATTTATATTCTATATCAAATTATATTTCATGTGATATAGGAATTGAGATTTTTGATAAGTTATATCCTTTAGGAGAAATAGGCATTACAAATGAAAAACAATATTCAAATAATAGTAAATACTATTTAATGTATAATATTTATCTTGCATTAAAAGTAGAAAAATGAAAAAAATTCTTATAATTATATCTTTTATAGAGATCTCTTTATTATTTATACTTTTTATTTGTTTTTATAGATATAGTAATCTAATATTTGTTACACATAATGATTTTGAAGCTATATGCTCATTGTTTTTGCCAATGATTAGTGTTAATACAACTATAGGTGCTATCCTTTTAACTTATTATTTAACAAATAAAAGTAATAAATTAATTAGTGATAAGGCAAATAAAATAAATACATTAGAAAGTCTTAGAATTAGCAATACAATGTATGGTGAATCAAAGAATAAATCAAAAACGGAAGATGAATATAAAAATCAATTTGAAAATAGCATAATTGCACTACCGTTTACATATGATGAATACGATTTATATAAATGGACAAATGAAAAAGTTAAATTTTTAAACTTATGGAATTCAGTATTTGAAGAAAATAAAGGTATGGATTATTTTTTTAATAATGAAAAAGTAAAATATTTAAAATATAATGATCAGTATAAATTTAATACAAAAAATAATCTTAATCAAGACATGGAGCAATATCAATATATATCTAAAATTGAAAATTTTATAGTAATAAATAAAAAATTATATATATTTACTAACCAAAGAGAGCAACAATTTAGTGGTGTTGGAATATATTATAATGAAAATATTGATCAGGGTAGTGTTAATTTAGTTTATGATGATTATATACTAAAAGGTATTAGAAGGAAAAGAAATTCAGGTGGTAAATGTATACCTCTAGATAGTATAAAAAGAAATACTCATATGGATATCTTTAGGATAAATGATATGATTGGTATAATAAACAAGTGGAAAATAAATGGAACAAAAACTTTAAAAAATACCGATGAAATTATTTTTTTATGACTTGACACCTAATTTACATAAAGTAATTCAAAATATAAATTTTGTTGTTATATTTACATCATCATTTTTAGAAGATATTGATAAATTGTATAATAAATTATTAAAATAGAATATTTATTTAAGATGACTATATTGTCTAAGCACCAGAAGAAGAAGTTTACTTCTCTTTTACGATGATGATAAAGCAGTTAAATTAGTAATTGGTTATGATGAATCAATAGTGGCTAATGGGAGTACGAGTTATACTTATTTTTCTGATATTATTGTTATTATCCGCATGAATTTGATTTAGAAACTAATCCAGGAGTGTGTGATATGTACTTAGATGAAATAGTAAAGGAACTTGGGTATGATACAGTAGATGACATACTGTATGCTGAATTTGGTGAACTAATCACAAAAGATAAGTAAGTCTAATTAATGATTTATTTTAAATATACTTTTAAATGTATTTAATTTATTAAAAAATGTTTTTTTTTACTACTTACTATAGTATATTATGCTATAATTTAAATTAAAAATTAAATATATTATAGTTTAAAGTGTGCTATAATGCTTAAGAGAAGTTATTTAGTAAAGTAGGTTAGATGGCAAGTGAAAATTTATTAATTAATAATATAAATATTAGCTATAAACAAGAGGGTACTGGACAACCAGTAATTTTTCTTCATGGTTGGGGTCAAGACAAAGAAAGTTTTCAATTGACATCTTTATTTTTATCTGATGAGTACACATGCTATAGTTTAGATTTACCAGGTTTTGGAGATTCACAGGAACCAACTCAGGATTATGATTTGCGTTATTATTCTGATATAGTGGAAGAGTTTATAATTAAGTTAAATTTACATGGTGCATATATTGTCAGCCATTCATTTGGTTCAAGGATAGTAGTTGATTTAGCAAGTCGTGGTAAAATAACAAATAAACTTGTTATTACAGGTGGAGCAGGAATCAAGCCTAAACATAGATTTAATTATCAAGTCAAAGTATATAATTATAAATTTTTAAAATTATTAACTAAAAGTTTATTTTATAATTATTATAAAGATGACTTGCTAAGCAATTCAGGATCAATTGATTATCGGCAAGCAAGTACTGTAATGAAAAAAGTATTAATTAATGTTGTTAATTTAGATTTAAAAAGTAAATTAGAATTAATTGAAAATGAAGTGCTTTTATATTGGGGTGAAAAAGACCAAGCCACTCCACTTAGTGATGGAAAAACTTTTGAAAAATTTATTAAAAATTCTAATTTAATTGTTAAAGAAAAACTAACACACTTTGCATTTTTAGAAGATAGTAATGATTTTAATCAACAAATATTAACTTTTTTTCAAGGGAGGAAAGTATGAAGACAATATATCCTTCAATCGTCTATGAAGGTGAGATATTATCAGTAAAAATTATCTCAATTTATGATGGAATACCATATATTTTAAAAACAAGAAAAGTATATGATGGTGATATAACACAAATACAGAATGATGAAATAATTAAAAAAACAATTAAAAAAATTGATAATACATTTTATTACTTTGAAGATGAATTGAATTTAAAGTTCAGTAAAATTTATGTTGTAATTGATTCAATTGATTATTATTTCAATAAACGTGAATTTGGTGTTGAATTTAGTGAAAACAGAGAAGTTGAGAAAAAAGATTTAGATTTAATTTTACGTAAAGCTTTTAGAAAAAGTGAAGAAGAAAATGATTATTCAGTTGTTAGTTTTATTACAGATCAAATTATATTAGATGATAAGGAAATAGCATCAATCGTTGGACATGCCGGAAAAAAAATTACTTTAAAAGGTGAATTAGTTTATATTGATGAGCAAACATTTAATGTAATTGATAATATAGTTAATCAAATAAAAAAAACTTTTTCAAGTTATATAGTAAGTAGTTATTCACTTAAGAAAGTTGATTCTTTTAAAAACAATAATGCAATAGTTGAATTTACAACTGATAAAATAAAGTTTTTAATCAATAGTCGAGAAACTGTGCAAAATTTCACAATGGATTTAGGGTTTGGTCATTTGTTCCAAAAATTATATTTAAATTTAGTTAAAGAAAATACAGCAACTGATAGTGAAAAAATAGTTAGATACCTACAAAATAATTTTATTTTAAATAATTTAAAATATGATATTCAAGTAACAGATAAATTAAGTTTCAACCAAATAATAGCTGAATTTAAAATTATTGCAATCGAGTACATGAAAGGTATTTTTAATCAAATATATAAGAAAAATATTAAACTTGAAAAGATTTATATTATGACAGAAAATTATTCAGATCAAGAATGGAAAATATTCTTAGAAGAAAATTTAGATTTTAAAGTTGAAATCTTTAATATTCCAAGGTATAATACTATACATAAAGATGATTTAAAATTATTGCATAGTATTGCTTATTTTGATCAAATAAAAATAAGGTAAAGTTAGGAGTTACATGAAAGATAAGCAAACGACATTTGATATGTTTGAAGACATTAAAAAAACATTGAATTTACAAGAAGAATATTTTAAAGATGAATTGGAATTTGAAATTAATGATACTAAAAAAAATACTATTCAAACAGAAGAAAATCCTGAGCAAGTACAATTGATTAAAGAAGAAACACAAGAAAATAAGACTAGTGATTTAGAACCAGAACATGAGTTAAATCAAGAATCTACTACAGATGATTTATTTGAGATTTCTAAAAAAGATCATAAAGATATTAAGTTAGAAGAAAAAACTCAAGAAATTAATGATGAAGTTTTAAAAGAAATGGCTAACATTGATTTGAATCCAGTTGATAATGAAACTAAAAGAATTAATTTAGATATTGCACATGAGCATCAAGTTATTTTAAACCAACAAGCTGGTTATGGTAAAGTTAATATTTTAACATTAGGAATTGGTGGTTGTGGTTGTAACACTATTAGTAGAATGTCTGAAGAGGGAATTCAAAACATTAAATTAGTAGCACTTGATACATCAAAACAAACACTTGAAAACACTCATTCAGATTACAATTTATTAATTGGTGATAAATACTTTTTAGGTCATGGTTCGGGTAGTCAATATGAAAAATTAAATGAAGTATTTAAAGAAGAAAAAGAAAAAATTCAAGAACTATTAAAAGATATTGATATGTTATTTTTAACAGGAGGAATTGGGCGTGGAACTGGTAGCGTTGGTTTAGTTGAAATTGGTAAAATAGCTAGAGAAATGGGTATCTTAACAATTGGGTTTGCAACATTACCAAAACGATTTGAAAGTGATCCATTAATTACGCAGAAATATTATGAAGATTTTGTAAACAATGTAGATTCTTATGTAATTGTTGAAAATCAAAGGGTCTTTGATGTTTCAAGAAATTTACCAATGAATAAAGCTGTTAAAATTGCTGATCAAATGCTTGTAGATGGAATTAAAGGTATATCTGAATTAATAACAGCATCTGGTAAAATAAACTTAGATTATGCTGATATTAAAACAGCATTCTCAAACAAAGGTTCAATTGCAATGGGAATAGGTAAAGCTAAAGGTGAGGATGCTGTTGTTGATGCAATTGAACAATCAATTAATGGTGATATTGTTAACTTTGAAAATATTAGAAATGCTAAAATAATTATTTTCAATATAGCATGTTCTAAAAATTCAGTTACTATTGATCAAGCAACTCGCGGAACAGATTTAATATATTCATATAATGAAAACAATAAAATTGAACATTTATTATTCGGATATTCATATGATGAGAATTTAATTGATGAAGTTAGAGTAACCTTTGTAGCTACAGGAACAAAAGGACTTGAAATAAATTATCGTGAAAACATTCAAGATGTTAGTTCAGTTGGAAGACGTGTTGTAGGGCAAAGAAAACCAAGAGAAGTTAAAAATCAAAATACTAATGGATCAATTGATTTGGAAATACCAAATTTTTTTAAAAAGAAATAAGTTATGAAAATAAAAAAGTATAAAGAAAAGGTGATTATTATGATGTCAAAGATTAAAAAAGTAATGGGTGAAGAGGAAACTGAATACATCGATACAGTTGAATTAGAAAAAGATGCGCAAGAATTTGATGAAGATTTCAATGTGCGTGATAATGGAGTTAATTCAGCTAAAAGAAATATAGTAAAAATTTATGAACCAGTTTCAAAAACAACAGTTGATAAGATGATGGATTCAATTAAAAGAAGTGAACTATGTATTGTTAACTTCAAGAATATTAGTGAAGAAGAAGGAAATCAAGTATTAAACCAATTATCAGGAGTTGTGTATGCACTTGATGGACAATTAATTCAAGTTTCAGGTGAAATAATTGTTTGTGCTCCAAAAAATTATATTTTAAATACAGATGGTTCTAATTAATGATAGCAATTATATTAATAATCTTATTAATATCTTTCCAAGCATATGAAATTATGATCTTTATGCATGTATTATTTTCTTGGATTTATCCAGTTAATAAACCTAAATTTGTTTTGGTTGTTGCGCAGTTAGTTGAACCGTATATTAGTGTTTTTAGAAAAGTGATACCACCAGTATTTGGCTTAGATTTTTCACCAATAATTGCATTTTTAGTTATTAGTTTAGCAAGCAAAGGATTATTAACATTATTCATTATTTAAAATTAACTTCAAATTATGAAGTTAATTTATTTATTATAAATTTTTAAAAAAGGGAGCAGATATGGAAATAAAAGATACTTTACTAACACCAAAAACTAAATTTTCAATGAAAGCTAATTTAACAAATCGTGAAAAGAATTTTCAAAAAGACTGGATTGATAATCAAGTCTTAGAGCAAAGAGAAAAATTAAATAAAAATAAAAAAGAATTTATTTTATTAGATGGTCCCCCTTATGCAAATGGAGAATTACATGTTGGTCATGCCATGAATAAAATTTTAAAAGATTTTATTTGGCGTTATAAATCAATGAGTGGTTATAATACACAAATAATAATAGGTTGGGATACACATGGTCTGCCAATTGAAAATGCTTTACTTAAAAAGGGTAAAGTAAAACGTGATAAATTAACTGATGTTGAATTTAGACAAAAATGTGAAGAATATGCTTTGAAACAAGTTGAAAATCAAAAAGAAAGTTTTTTATCGTTAGGTCTTCTTACAAATGGTCAAAAAGTTTATAAAACATTAGACAAAAAATATGAAGCTGAACAAATTCGTGTTTTTGGACAAATGATTGATAAAGGAATAGTTTATAAAGGGTTAAAACCTGTTTACTGGTCTCCATCAAGTCAGTCTGCATTAGCAGAAGCAGAAGTAGAATATTATGATAAAGAATCACCAGCAATCTACGTTGGATTTGATATGTTATCTGAAAAGTTTTGTGATGTGCAAATTGTTATATGGACAACAACTCCGTGGACAATTCCAGCAAATCAAGGAGTATGTATTGGGCCTAACTTTGAATACAGTGTAATTGAAATTAGTAATAAAAAATACTTACTTGCAACATCATTAATAGACTCATTTTTAAAAGATATAAACCAAACAGAATATAAAATAGTTTCAATACATATTGCAAGTGAATTAGAAAACATTGAATTAAAGCACCCATTGTTTGATCAAAAATCATTTATAATGCTTGGAAATCACGTTACACTTGAAGCGGGAACAGGTTGTGTACATACGGCCCCAGGGCATGGGGAAGATGATTTTATAATTAGTAAAAAATATCATATTCCTGTAATTTCTGTTATTGATGCAAAAGGTGTTATGACATCTGATGCTGGAATTTATGAAGGATTATTTTATGAAAAAGCAAATAGTATCATTTGTGAAGATTTAGAAAAGAAAAATCATTTAATTAATTTAACTTTCATAACACATCAATATCCACATGATTGGAGAACTAAGAAGCCAATAATTTACCGTGCAACTGATCAATGGTTTGCTTCAATTAAGAAAATAAAAAAAGATTTATTGGATGCCATATCTGATGTTAATTGGATAAATACATGGGGAGAAGTTAGGTTATCTAATATGATTAAAGGTCGTGATGACTGGTGTATTTCAAGGCAAAGAAAATGGGGTGTACCAATACCGATTATATATACAGAGGAAGGTAATCCGATTTTAGATCAAGTTGTTATTAATCATATTGCTGATTTATTTGAAAAAGAAGGAAGTAATGTTTGGTTTGGTAAAGATGCAATTGAATTATTACCAATAGGATACACTCATGTTGAAAGTCCAAATTCTATTTTTACTAAAGAAACTGATATTATGGATGTATGGTTTGATTCAGGTGTTGCTCATAGTTCTGTTTCTAAAAATAAAATGAGATCTTATCAAGCTGATCTAGTTTTAGAAGGAAGTGACCAATATCGTGGTTGGTTTAATTCATCATTAATTACGGGTGTTGTAAGTCAAGGTAAGGCACCGTATAAATCTGTTTTATCACATGGATTTATAAACGATAATAAAGGTAATAAAATGTCTAAATCATTAGGTAATGTAATAACTCCTAAAGAAGTAGTGAACAACCATGGAGCAGATATATTACGTCTTTGGGTCGCTAGCGTTGATTATCAATCAGATGTAAAAATAAGTAATCAAATTTTAGATCAAGTTAGTGAAACGTATAAAAAATACCGTAATTGTATGAGGTTTTTATTAGGTAATTTACAAAACTATCAAAACCAAAAATTTGAATTTAATGAGTTAGATCAAGTTGATCAATATATTTTAATAGAATTAGATCAAGTTATTGAAAAATCATTAAATGCATATGAAAGTTATGAGTTTAAAAATATTTTACAAACTTTAAATACATTTATTACAAATATTCTAAGTTCATTTTATTTTGATTTCATTAAAGATATATTATATATTCAAGAAGTTGATAATGTTCGTCGTCAAAAAGTTGAATTTGTTTTAAATCAAATATTTATTAGTTTAACTAAATTATTAACACCTATTATTCCTCATACATCAAATGAAGCTTATCAAAATTACCAATATAATAATCAAAAATTTATTTTCTTAGAAGAAATGCCTGAAGTTAAGGGATATAAAAATATAGAAACAAGTAAATTATTTACTAGTTTCTTAGATAATCGAGATTTAATTAATAAAGAAATTGAATCTGCTAGAGAACAAAAAAGAATTGGTAAATCATTAGAGGCAAAAGTAATTATTAAGGCAAGCAAAGATTTAATAAATCAATTAAATCAAATAGATGAATTGCAATTAATGTTAATAGTCTCTAAATTGGAATTAGTTCAAGCTGATCATTTTTCAATTGAAGTTACAAAGTATACAGAGCATCGTTGTGAGAGATGTTGGAAATATTATTTAGAAACAGAAATCAATCAAAATAATCTTTGTGACTCATGTGAGTGTATAATCAAAAATATCATAGAAAGGTAATTGTAATGATTAAGAAAATATTAAGTTTTATTTTTATATTTGGATTTTTAAGCAATGTTAATTTAAGTGCAACTCAAATAGTTGATGAAAATGAATTATATTATGATCAAAATACTGCTATTTGTGCAAACCTTGAATATACTTTAGAGTTTGATCAAACAGGATTCTATGAAGTTATAGTTACGACTGAAGATAACTATATATTAGAAACAATGACAAGTACCTCAGATGAAATCGATTTTATAATGCCTGTTAATGTTAATCATGTTTACTTCTATATATTTGAATATGATGAAAATGGTCAGGAAATAAGTCATTCTAAAGAAGAATTATATATTGATAATTGCTACTATGATTTACAAAAAGATGATTATCAATTAAATCCTTCACAATTTTCAATTGATATAAAAGATAATCAGTTAATTGTTAGTCCACCATCAGAGGAGTTAGAGGACTATAAATTATATATAAATGCTTTGGGTAATGAAGAGTCAGATCAAATTAAATTTAACAATAATGATCCACAAACAATTGCAATTGAAAGTAATATATATCAAATTAAAGAACAATATTCATCAGTTGATGGTGATGTTGTTAATAATTTTGAAGTAGAAATTATTGATTCAAATGATTATTTAATTAGGTCAGTTGAAGATTCGGATTTGAGCCTTATCTCTGATGTCTCTATCTTTAACTTTCATCAAATTGCAATCTTGTTATTCTTGTTGTTCTTACTTTTTACAATAAATATATATCGCAAGATTTTAAGAAGAAGATATCATCAGAAAAAGAAAAAAAAATTAATTGCAAAGAGAAGAAGATTAGAAAGAAATAAAAAATATGAGTAAAAATAAGCAAATAATATTAGTATTCTCATTAATTCTTATTGATCAATTAACTAAAATAATTGCAGTGAATTTATTAAATAATTCAATCGTAATATTTGAAGATTTCTTCCAATTCCAATTAGCAATTAATCTTGGTTCCGCGTGGAGTATATTATCTGGTAGAATAATAATAATAATAAGTTTAGTTGCACTTTATTATTTATCTAAGTTAACTTATGAATTTATTGATCAAAAGTATACACTTATCGGTCTTAATTTAATGATTGCTGGAACAATTGGTAATTTAATTGATCGGATTTTTCGTGGTGGAGTAATTGATTTTCTAGACTTTCAAATATTTAATTATGATTATCCAATTTTCAATTTGGCAGATACATTTTTAGTAATTGGATTGTTATTAATTATAATTGATTATATTGTTGATGAAATCAAAAATAAAAAGAAAAAGGAGTAAAATGCAAACTTGGATTGTTGAAGAAACAAATGAAATAAGTAGATTAGATAAATATTGTGCAAGTTACTTAGGTAAACCACGTAACTTAATTTTACAATTAATTAAAATAGAAAATATATTAGTCAATGATCAAGTTAAGAAGCCTAATTATACAGTTAAAACTAATGATCAAATATCTGTTGTAGAACTAGATAGACCAAATATTGAAGTAGAAGCACATCAAGTCGATTTAGATATTTTCTATGAAGATGATGATCTAATTATTATTAATAAATCTTCTAATATGGTTGTTCACCCTGGAGCTGGTAATTATACTAATACAGTTGTAAATGGTCTAATGTATCTAAGTAAAAAATTATCAAGTATTAACGGTGAATATAGACCTGGAGTTGTACATAGAATTGATAAAGATACAACGGGATTAATTTTATTTGCAAAAAATGATCAAGCACATAATAAAATTGGTGCACAGTTAAAAGATAAGTCTAGTACAAGAAAATATATTGCACTTGTTCATGGTGTTATTGATGAAGATGAATTAGTAATTGATGCACCTATTGGTCGAGATCAAAATGATCGAACTGCTATGACTGTTACTGAAAAAAATAGTAAAGATGCAATAACAAATGTAAAAATTTTGAAAAGATTTGCCAAATATACATTAGTTGAATGTCAATTAACAACTGGAAGAACACACCAAATAAGAGTTCATATGCAGTATATAAAACATCAAGTTGTTGGTGATCCAAAGTATGGATTAAGAAAAACAATTGACTGTGATGGTCAAGCTTTACATGCAAAAACTTTAGGCTTTATTCATCCAAAAACAAATAAATATGTTGAATTTACATCAGAATTACCTGTAAAAATGCAAAATATGATTAATGAATTAGAAGAACTTGATGAGTAAAATATGTTTGATAGGTCAGGTTCAAAAAATTATTTTTTCTGGGGACAATGGATATACAATATTATCAATTTTTTTTGATGATACAAAAACAAGTGAAAAAATAGTTGGATATGTAAAAGTTATAGTTGGACAAAAATATCAATTTACTGGGGAGTATGTTGATAATGCTAAATATGGGGAACAATTTTATATATCTAGTTATGAAATGGTTAAAATTAGTCAAGGTGATGAAATCATTGATTTTTTATCTTCTAAACATTTTAAAGGAGTTGGGAAAAGAACGGCAACTAAGATCTATGAACAATTTAAAGAACAAACATTAGATGTTATTAAAGATGAGCCTGAAAGATTAAAGAATATTGGTGTCAATCAAGAAATAATTACAGAATTATCTAATAAATTAAATAATTTAACAGGAATAGAGCAATTATATCAATTATTAAGACCACTAAATTTCAGTGATATTTTAATAACTGAAATATATAAGTATTTACAAATAATTAAAGAAGAAAATGTAGTTGGATATGTAAAGTATAATAGTTATAGTTTAATTGATCATATTGACTATTTAACATTTGAAAAAGCTGATCAAATTTTCTTGAAATATAATGGTGATCTAGATAGTATTGAACGTTATAAATCAGCAATTATCTTTTTTGCAAATAAATATTGTTATCAAAATGGTGATACAGTTTTTGAAATTAAGAAAATAATTAGTGATTTATCACAAAAAAAAATTTTAAATCCTGATTTAATTGACCAAGCAATCAGTAAGCTGATTAGTATTGAAATCTTAATTAAATTAAATGATGATCAATATATCTTATTTGATTTTTATGAAGCGGAGAAGTCAATTGCTATGAGTATTAAATTAAAACAAGAATCAATTTCGAAAACTATTGATAATAAAATAATTACTAAAAAATTATCTGAACTTGAAAGTCGTTTCAAAATAAGTTATTCTCCAGTCCAACATCAAGCAATTAAATCAGCTGTTAGTAATAACTTATCAATTATTACTGGCGGACCTGGTACTGGTAAAACTACGATAATTAAAGCTATTGCAACGATATTTACAGAAGATGTATCATTAGATATTGATGAACAAATATCTAGGAAAAGTATTATTTTATGTGCTCCAACTGGTCGGGCTGCTCAAAGGATGAAAGAAGCTACTGGTTTACAGTCTAGAACTATTCATTCATTATTGGAATGGGACCCTTATACTAAAAGTTTTAATCGTGATATTGATGATCCACTAGTCCAAGATTTAATAATAATTGATGAATTTTCAATGGTAGATATATTTTTAGCAATGTCTTTGTTTAAAGCGATCAGACCAGAGGCAATAATTGTTATTGTTGGAGATGCAGCTCAGCTTGAATCAGTTAATCCTGGTAATGTAATTGGTGATTTAATAAGATCACAAAAAATTGCGACAGTTCATTTGGACCAAATTTTCAGACAAGGTGATGGTTCAACTATTGCAAAGTTAGCTGAAAACATTGATAATAATTTAGAATTTGAATTATCAAATACACATGATATGAGCATTATTAATAAACAAAAAAATATTACAGATATTGTTAAGCAAGTTGTTGATAAAAGTTATGAGGCAGGTTTCAGTGAATTTGATGTTCAAGTTTTATACCCTAAATATGCTGGTGATTCTGGTATAAATAATTTAAATAAAAAATTAAAACCGGATATTACTAAAGATTTTTTTGAAACAGCAAATGATAAGCTTCAAGTTGGTGATAAAGTCATGCAACTTAAAAATAATTATGAAAAAGACATTTATAATGGTGATATTGGTTTTATTCAAGCGATAGTTAATCAAAAAGCTAAAGCTACTGAAATTGCATTAATTGTCAAATTTAAAGACAAAGAAGTTAAATTAACTAAAAAAGATTTATTAGATTTAACACATGCATATGCAATATCAATTCATAAATCTCAAGGGAGTGAATTTAAAGTTGTAATTATTCCAATTACAAAAGAAAGTTTCCATATGCTTAGTAAAAAATTACTTTATACAGCAATTACACGTGCAAAAGATAAATTAATCCTTGTAGGAGAGATAAATATATTTTATAATGGTATTATGAAAGAAAATCAAAAACGAGAGACATACTTAAGTAAATTACTAATTGATCCAAAGTTGTTTAACCAAGGATTAGAAAATGAGTTAGTACAAGTTGTTAATCCTTATGATTTTCTAGAAGAAGAGTCAAAATAGTTTGAGGGAGCAAGATGAAAAATTTTATTGAAGAAAAAATAATTAAAAGGTTAGTTATTATAATATTATTAATGATAATAGTCTTAATATTTACTGTAATTAAAGATGATATATTTAAATTCATTTCTATTATAATTTCGATCTTGTTACCAGTGATCTTAGGATTAGCTTTAACCTATATATTATGGCCATTTGTTAAGAAACTACAACTATATCTTAAATCAAGGTTATTAACAATAATAATTATTTATACAATGATTATAGTTATTATTGGATATTTATTATTTGCTTTTATTCCATTCATATATTTAGCATTTAAGCAGATAACAGAATTTATCAATACATTTGATTTTAATTTAATAACTAGTAGAATTAATGAATTAGTTGGAAATGATCAATTTGTAATTAATGCCTATTCTCAGCTAAGAGAAAATATTTCAATTGAAAATGAATTTGAATTATCAGCATGGTTAACTGGTATTTTCTCAGCAATTACATCTATAATATCTTTTTCAGTTAATATTTTAATTGGTGTTGTAATATCTGTTTATGCATTAATGATTTATGAGACAATCCCACATAAATTCAAAATTATTTTACCACCAAATAAAAGAAAACAAGTTTTAGGATTATTTTATGAAATTAATCATGGACTAAGAAATTATTTTAAAGGATTATTAACAATTATATTAATTGACAGTTTTCTTGCATTTTTATTTTATTTAATAATTGGTTTAGATCAAGCATTAAACTTAGCAATTATATTAGGGGTCTTCTTACCAATACCTTTCTTAGGTTATTTACTTGGTGGAACAGCAGCCTTTATTCTAGCAGTCAGTATGTATTCATTTACTCGTGGAATCATTGTAATAATTGGTTTATTTGTAATAAATATGATTTCTGCAAATTTCATTGAACCAAAAATAATTGGTAAAAAAATTAAAGTAGAACCAATTATTGTAATAATCGGACTAGTGATAGCTTCAAGTTTATGGGGTGTAATTGGTTTGATTTTAGCAATGCCACTTGTTACAATTTTAGGTATATTATACAATAATATAAAAACATCATACGATGGGTGGTTTGAAGAACTACAAGAGATAGAGGAGAAGAATGACAACAGATCAAATTAGAAATTTATGGATTAAATTTTTTAAAGAAAATGGACATCATATTGAAGAAAGTCAATCACTAATGCCTGTTAATGATGACACCTTACTTTTCATTAATTCAGGTGTTGCAGTTTTAAAGAAATATTTTGATGGATCAGAAAAACCATTTTCACCAAAAATTGCTAATGTTCAAAAAGCAATTAGAACTAATGATATTGAAAATGTTGGAGTTACATCAAGACATCAAACACTTTTCGAAATGTTAGGTAATTTTTCAATTGGTGATTATTTTAAAGTTGAAGCAATTGATTATGCATACGAGTTTTTAACTAATTCAAAATGGTTAAATATTCCAATTGATAAATTATATTTCACAGTTCACCCTGAAGATAGTGATACATTTAATAAATGGATTGAATTAGGAATTAAAAGTGAAAGGATTATTAAAACAATTGATAATTTCTGGGAAATTGGTCAAGGTCCAGGTGGTCCAAATACAGAAATATTTTTTGATCGTGGTCAAAAATATGATCATCGTGATCCAATTGAATTATTGGAAGAAGACTTGGAAAATGACCGTATTATTGAAATATGGAATATTGTATTTTCAGAGTATAATTGTCAACCAGATAGTTTGAAGCGTTCTGACTATAAAGAACTACCACAAAAAAATATTGATACAGGTTTAGGATTAGAGAGACTTGCATGTATAATGCAAGATGTTGAAACAAATTTTGAAACAGATAATTTCCAAGTTATAATTTCTGAAATAGAAAAGTATACTAAAGTTAAATATCAAGAAAATAAGCTTGCATTTAGAGTTATTGCAGATCATATTAGAGCAATTGTATTTGCCATTTCAGATGGTATAATGCCAAGTAATGAATCAAGGGGTTATGTTATTCGTCGGCTTATTAGAAGAAGTCTTACTTTTGCTCAAGTTCATTTAGAAATAAACGAAGGATTACTGACTAAATTAATTGAAACAGTAATTAAACTCTATCAAGTTTATTACACCCATTTAGTAGATAATCAAAAAGAAGTTAAAAAAATAATTTTTAATGAAGAACAAAAATTTTTAACTACTTTAGAAAGTGGTTTGTTGCAGCTTAATAAAGAATTAAAAAATAATAATTTTATTAGTGCAGCAATTGCTTTTAAATTGTATGATACATATGGTTTTCCTATTGAATTAACACAAGAAATAGCAATGGATAAAAATATTGTAGTTGATATGGAAGGTTTTAAAGCAGAAATGGATAAACAAAAAGCAAGAGCAAGGTCAGCTCATCAACAAAATAGTGAAATGGCTATTCAAAATCAATTATTACAAAATATTCAATTAGATAGTATATTTGTTGGTTATGATGACTTATCAACAAAAAGTATAATCATTTTAATAACTGATTTAGAAACAGAATTAAGAGATACAGATAAATTAAAAGAAGTATATATTATTTTAGATAAAACACCTTTTTATGCAGAAAGTGGTGGGCAAGTTGCAGATGTTGGAACTATTAATGGAAATATTGTTATTGATGTTCAGAAAATAACAAATGGTCAATTTTTACATAAAGTTATTTTAACTGAGCCTTTAAATTTAAATCAAGAAGTTTATTGTCAAGTTGATCTTTTTAATCGCCAACAAATAGCCAAAAATCACTCAGCAACCCATTTATTACATTTAGGATTGGAAAAATTTGTCGGTAAGTTTGCAAAGCAAGCAGGATCTTATCAAGATAAAAAAAGAATTAGATTTGATTTTACCAACCCGGAAGCTATAAATCAAGAAACAATTAATTTAATTGAACAATTTGTTAATCAACAAATTCAAGCAAGTCAAATAGTAGAAATTAAGGAGATGAAATTAGATGATGCAAAAAAAATTGGTGCTAATGCTTTATTTGGAGAAAAATATCAAGATGATGTTCGTGTAGTAAAAATTGGGGACTCCATTGAATTATGTGGAGGAACACATGTTAAAAATACATTAGAAATTGAAAGATTCAAAATAATTAGTGAAGTTAGTATTGGTTCAGGTGTTAGAAGGATTGAAGCATTAACTAGCAGTAATATTGATCAGTATGCACAAAATTTAATTGATGAATATGATACATTAACAAATGCCTTGTTTGATAAACTTAAAAATATGCAAGAGATTAAATTGGATGAACTTGAAAAAAAATTAATTAAAATAAAAACATATCAGGATTTTATTGAAATTGACATTGATAGATTAGAATTAGATTTAAAAACACTTAATGATCAATTAATATATATTAAACAAAAAAACCTACAAAAAGATACTAATAATATACTTAAATTAAAACAAGAACTTGAGTTATTAATTAAACCATATTTTGATCATCAGAAAATTGAGTATACATGTGAGCATATTGAGATGAAATTAATGCGTGAATTAAGTGATCAATTAATTGCTGAAAATGAAAACTTAATTGTTATTTTGAAAAATATTAGTGATAATAAAATTCAAATTATTGTTAAATGCTCTAAATCAATTAGTAATAATTATTCTGCTAAAGAAATATTGAATAGTGAATTAAAACAATATAATGGTAAAGGTGGAGGAAATAATCAAATGGCTCAAGGTGGAGGTGTCATTAAATAAAAGATTAGAGTTATTTTAATCTAATCTTTTATTTTCATAATAAAAAATTAAAATATTGTATAATTTTAATTTTTATTGTATAATATTTATGGGTTTTGATTAATTGTTTTTATAAGGAAAATAAAAGGGGTATTTTCATGAAAAAAAAACTAATAATCATTGTAACAGGAATAATTCTTATAGGGGTTGTTGTATTCGGATCGTTTAATCTTTATGCACAATATAGTAATAATGGCTATCGTAGTGTAATGTACTATGGTGACTGGTCAGTATGGGGAGGACAAAGTAACTATTATCCTAAAGACATACCAGCGGATAAAATAACGCATTTAAATTATGCTTTTTTAGATTTTGATCAAAATGGTAATTTAGTATGGACAGATCAACAGGCAGCTGTTGGAGCACCAGTTGGTCAAGACGGTGTTGGTTGGGATCAAATAAATTCTGGTTTAATTCCAGCTATTAAAGAATTAAAGTCAGAAAATCCTAATTTAAAAGTAGGTATTTCACTTGGAGGATGGTCTAAGTCAGGAGACTTTTCAACAGTAGCAGCTGACCCGATCAAGCGAGCTAATTTAATTGATCAAACAATTCAATTTATTGATTATGTTGGATTTGATTTTGTAGATATCGATTGGGAATATCCAAATAGTGTTAGGCAACCTGATTTGATAGATAATAAAAGAGATGAAGGAACGCCAGCAGCAAATCCATCAGATATTGAAAATTTTACAATATTACTTGAAGAATTTAGAGTAGCACTAGATGAGCTAGGTGAAACTAATGACAAATATTATGAGTTATCTGTTGCAGTACCAGCAAGCGTAACTGCTTTAGAAAATAACTATCAAATTGAACAAGTTTTTGAAATTTGTGATTTTGTTAATTTAATGACATATGATTTGAATGGTGCATGGAGCCCAACAACGGGTCACCAAACTAACTTATATAGTAGTTCACAAGATCCAATGGGTGATGAGGGATATTCAATTGATAAAGTTGTTCAATATTTAATTAATGACAAAGGTGTAGATAGTTCCAAAATTGTTATAGGATCAGCTTTTTATACAAGAGGTTGGCAAGGTGTTGAATCAGAAAACAATGGATTATATTCAAACGTAATTAAAACAGGTGAAGATGCAGATGGTACACCTAGTGCTGGAGCAGTTAATGAAGCACCATTAGTCTCAGGTGATGGAGGAAGGTTAGGTGGTGTTTGGTCTTATCGTAATTTAGATCAATTAAAAGCTAAATATCCAGACTTAGAAGAATATTGGGATGATGAAGCAAAGGCACCATATTTATATAGTGAAGAAGATGGTCTTTTCTTTACATATGATAATCCAAGGTCAGTAACTGAAAAAAGTAATTATGTTAAAGAAAATAATTTAGGTGGAATTATATCATGGCAATCTTCAAATGATAGTCCAACCGATTCATCTAAAAGAGATGAATTAACAAATGTAATTTATGATAATTTAATAGTAGGACAAAATTATGAAAATAAAACTATTTATCCAGAAAATAATATTGATGTTGAAATAAAGCCAATTGATAATGATTATCAGTTTGGATATGAAATTACAGTTGATAACCTTGATCAATTAACAGAAAGCAATCAAGTTTTAAAAGATGTAGAATTAAAGTCTAAGTCACTTAGTTTACCAAAATATTATATTAAAACAAGTGATACAGTAATTGGTACAGATTATAGAGGTGGAATATTTAAAGATGAAGGATCAGGGTTATATTCTTTTGATTTGGCGGGTGTTTATGATGCTAGGTTTTTAAAACCACAAGAATCATACACATTTAATGTTTATACAAAAGATCAAGTTAATGTAAGTAACATTGAAAGCATATCTGTATCTACAAGGTCTTCATCAACTGGACCAGAAATTACCAATCAAGAAATTTATTCTTCTAATCTTGATAATTCTCCAACTATTAATGGAATAAATAATTTAACAATATCTCAGTTTAGTGAATTTGATTCAATGGATGGTGTAAGTGCATTAGATATAGAAGATGGTGATTTAACAAATCAAATTACAATTAATGGAGAAGTTAATACCGAAGTTATTGGTCAATATAATCTTAACTATTCAGTAGTTGATCAAAGTGGTAATCAAACAGAGGAAAGTAGGACAGTAGATGTCATTGAAAATGGCATTCCTAATTTCATTGGTTTGGATGCTCAAAGTATTGTTGAAGGTACTGAATTTGATCCAATGAAAGGTGTAACAGCTGTTGATATAGAAGATGGTGATATAACTAATAACATTGAAGTTATCGGTCAAGTTGATAGTGACAAATCAGGTCAATATATATTAACTTATCAGGTTGAAGATTCTGATCAAAATGTTATAACTCAGGACCGAGTTATTAGTGTAGAAGAAAATCAACCACCAGTTATTGTTGGGGCTGAAAATATATCTATTAAAAAAGATTCAAATTTTGATCCAATGAAAGGTGTAACAGCTGATGATGATTTTGATGGTGATATAACTGATCAGATTCAAGTGATTGGAGAAGTTAATACAGGTGTTGAAGCAACATATGAACTATATTATAAAATAACAGATAGTAATCAAGTTGAAACACTGATTATGCGTAAAGTTATCGTTGTATCTGATCAAAATAGTGATGTAACTGAAATGGTTAATCCAGAAGATAAAGTCCTAATTGGTTATTGGCATAACTGGGTTGGTGGAGATGGGTATAAAGGTGGAACAGCACAGGAGATGAAACTAACAGATGTTAATGATTATTATAACGTTATTGCGGTTTCATTTATGAAGGTATATGATAATCAAGAATCAAGAATACCAACTTTTATCCCAGATCCAACAATATATCCAGATGAACAAGACTTTATTGATGATATAGCAGAATTAAATTCACAAGGGACGAGTGTTATTTTATCATTAGGTGGTGCAGATGCTCATATTGAATTACAAGAAGGAGATTATATTGCATTAGCTGATGAAATAATTCGTTTAACAGATAAATATGGATTTGATGGTATAGATATTGATTTAGAGCAAAGTGCAATTACTGCTGGGGATAATCAAACTGAAATAGTAAAAGCTTTGAAATTAGTTAAAGAGCACTACTTAGCTCAAGGAGAAAACTTTTTAATTGGAATGGCTCCAGAATTCCCATATTTAACTAAACAAAATAATAAGTATCAATCTTATATTGAAGGATTAGATGGATATTATGATTGGATTGCACCACAATATTATAATCAAGCAGGTGATGGTGTTAGTGTTGGTTCTGAATGGATTGCCCAAAATAATGATCAAAGAAAAGAAGATTTTCTATATTATTTAACTAAGTCTATTTTGGAAGGAACAAATGGATATTTAGATTTAAATATTCCAAGTGATAAATTTGTAATAGGGTTGCCTTCTAATATTGATGCTGCAGCAAATGGTTATGTGCAAGACCCAGAAGATGTTAAAAATGCATATAAAAGATTAAAAGATGATGGTTATGATATCAAAGGGTTAATGACTTGGTCAGTTAATTGGGATCAAGGAACTAATTCATCAGATCAAAATTATAATGATCAGTTTGCAAATACATATGGACCATGGATTGAATCAATCGAAAATGATCAATCCAATAATCAAGCACCTAAATTAATCGGTTTAAAGGACCAAACAATTGAAGTGGGAGATACTTTTGATCCACTAGAAGGTATTTATGCACAAGATGATTATGATGGAGATATAACTGATGAAATTGAAATAACCGGTAGTGTAGATATTAATAAAGCAGGTGTTTATGAATTAATATATCAAGTTGCAGACAAAGAGGGAATGAAAACTGAAAAAATTATTAAGATTACAGTTAAGGAAACAGTTAATAATAATGATCCATACTTTATAGGAGTTGATGATAAATCTATTAATCAAGGTGATGATTTTGATTTATCAGCAGGAGTAAAAGCTTTTGATCAAGAAGATGGAGAAATTTCAAATAAGATTATTATAAAAGGTACAATTGATTCAAATGTTGCTGGAAAATATAATATTGAATATAGTGTTACAGATAACAATATGTCAACAATAAAAGTTAATCGACAAATTACAGTTAAAAGTGATTCATCTGAAATTGATCCTGATGCAATACCTGATTATAATCCACAATATCACACACAAACTGGATATACAAATGGTAGTATTGTAAAGTATAAAGGTAAAATTTGGAAACAAACAAGTGGTCAAATATCATGGTGGGGAGAACCGGGTAAACATGATGCTTGGACACAAATTGCAGTTTATGATTATGATCAACCGATAGATGAGTGGGATGCAAATTATCAAACAAATAATGGTTACTACCCACAAGAAAAAGTAATTCACAATGGTAAAACTTGGATTCAAAATACTGAAAGTATTCTTTGGTGGGGAGAGCCAGGTGAACATAATGCATGGGTTGAAGTAAAATAAATGATAGAATTAAATAAGCTATTCTTAGCTTATTTTTTTTTATTAATAATCAAATTTTTTGTCATAATTTTTTGTCATAATTATAAACAATGGTAACGTTTTCTTTGTATAATATAATTAAATTAAATTAAATGGAAAGGAATTATAATGAATAGTAAGATTAAACAAATGGGTGGTTTTTTAAGTGGAATAATTATGCCAATAATTGGTGCATTTATAGCGTGGGGGTTGATTACAGCATTATTTATTCCAGATGGTTGGTTACCAAATGAAAGTTTTGCAACACTAGTTGATCCGATGTTAATTTATTTACTACCAATCTTAATTGGTTATAGTGGTGGGAAATTAATTTACAAAGATAAAGGAGGATTAGTTGGTGCAATTGCTACAATGGGTGTTATAGTATCTGCTGATATTCCAATGTTTCTTGGAGCAATGATTATGGGACCAGTTGGAGGTATCAGTATCAAGAAATTTGATGAATTGCTTGATGGACGTGTTAAAAGTGGATTTGAAATGCTAATTAATAATTATGCAGTTGGAATAATTGGAGCTATTTTAGCTGTTTTAGGCATCTTAATCGTTGGGCCAGTTGTTACATTTTTAACAGAATTATTTGGTTTAATTGTTAGTTTCTTAATTGATCATAATCTACTTTTCTTAACAAGTTTGATTATTGAACCAGCTAAAGTTTTATTTTTAAACAATGCAATTAATCATGGAGTTTTAACACCACTTGGAAGTATTGATGTACAAGCAACAGGTCAATCAATATTATTTTTACTGGAAGCAAACCCAGGTCCTGGTGTTGGTATACTATTAGCATTTGCCTTCTTTGGTAAAGGGAGCGCTAAAAGTACAGCGCCGGGTGCAATTGTAATTCAATTTTTTGGTGGTATCCATGAAATATATTTTCCATACATTTTAATGAAACCTAAAATGATTATAGCTGCAATTTTTGGTTCAATGAGTGGAATTATTGTTTTTAGTCTATTAGGAGCAGGATTAATTGCCCCGGCATCACCAGGAAGTATTTTTGCAATAATAAGCATGGCACCAAAAGGTGGATTGTTTCCAGTGTTAGCTGGTGTATTTGTTTCAGCATTAGTAAGTTTTCTAATTGGAAGTCTTATTTTAAAATCAACTAGAGAAGTTGATGAAATAGATCAAGCTGTGAATAAAATGAATGAGATAAAAGGAAAAGAATCTAAAGTCACATCTAATTTATCTGAAAAAAAAAATAAAAAGATTGTATTTGCATGTGATGCAGGCATGGGCTCAAGTGCAATGGGTTCTGCTTTACTTAAGAAACTTGCAAAAGATAATGATCAAAGTGATTTAGATATTTCTAATCGAGCTTTGAAAGATTTAGATAATAATGTTGATTTAGTAATTACTCAAAAATCTTTTAATGAAGTTGCTAAAAAGTATGCTCCTAAAAGTCAAATATATTTAGTTGATAACTTCTTAGACAAAAAACAATATGAAAATTTATTAGAAAGTTTGAAAAAATGATTAATTTAAGAAAAAGAAAAATAATTAATTTACTAATTAATAATCCATTAACATTTGAAGAAATTGAACAAGAAATTGGAGTATCAATTAGAACAATAAGAAGAGACTTTATTTTAATTAGTCATATATTGGAAAACTATGGATATTGGCTTGATAAAAAAAATAATTCATATGTAATTGATGATCCACACATGAATTTAAAAAGCATTCTAGAAAAAAATGATCAAGTTGATTTTGAACTTTTTGAAAAATTATTGATATATTGCTCTTTTTTAACAAATAAAGAAGCAACTATTAATTTAAAACAGCTAATAGATATTGTATTTATTTCAATTGATAAAATTAAACAAGAACTTGAGCTCTTCTTAATTGAAAACAAAATAAAATATACAATAATTAAGAATAATTTAAAATTAGATATTTCCGATAATCAAAAATTTAAACTATATAATCAAATTATATTAAGATTTTTTTCTGCTTATAGTTTAGAAGAAATAATATTACAAGAAGAAATAAAGGAACTGGGAATTTCTAAAATTAAACCATACTTATTAAATTATTTTGATATTAATCAATTTAATTATGTGATCAAAGAAGTTCAAATTGTTTTTAATAAGTATAATAAATATTTAAGTGATCAAGAATTATTTGAATTAGTTATTAAAATTTTAATTTATTTAAAACATAAATATAATTTTAATTTTACAGATGAACTCATTTATGTTGCCAATGATCGAATTGCAGATGATTTAACTGCTATATTTAAATTAACATCAAAGCAAGATGGTAATTTTATTTTACATGCAATTAGTAATTTAATAACTGATTTAGAGTTTGAAAAAATTGATTATAAACAAATAGAGAGAACACAAAGATTTATTTCTAAGATAGAAGATAAATTAAATTTAAAGTTTATGAAAATCAAAGATTTAGAATATAAAATAATAATGCATGATACAAGGACAAAAAAACAAGAATTACAAATTATTAGTAAAGATAAAATTAAGTTTATGGATCAATTAATTATAGATAATAAAATTGTTTATGATGTAATTGAGCAAATTAATCAAGAACTAAATTTATATTCTGATTCAGAGTTATTACAAATATTTATTTATATATTAATGTCTGTTGAAGAAAGTATCATTACAAGAGATTATAAAATATTAGTTGTATGTTCAAGTGGGATTGCAACATCACAGATGATAAAAAAACAAATTCAAATGTTTTTGCCTAATGCTGAAGTTGATAATATACCTTTAGTTAAAGCAATAAAATTTAATCATGATAATTTTGATTTAATAATTTCTAATATTGCAACCCCTAATAATTTTGAAGATATTATTGTAAATTACAGTCTTCAAGATAGCGATTTTTTAAATATTAAAAATTTATTACTAAAGAGAAAACAAATTAATTATGAAAACAAAAAAAAAGATCAAGTTAATTTAAATAATTTTAATTATAGTAATTTAGATCAAGAAGATGGATTGAAAAAACATTTATTAATTTTAAAGAAAGAAAATTTAATTGAAAATGATTTATATATTTATGAAAAATTAAAAAAGAGAGAAGAACTTGGAATTGGGATTCCAGAAAGTGATATAGCATTCTATCATACAAAAAGTAGTTCGATTAAACAAATCATAATTCATACTTTTATTACATCAAAATTTGAAGTTTTGGGTCTTGATTTAAAAAATCAAAAATGTAAAATAATTTTATTAATGCTTATACCAGAAAGTATAACAAGTAATTATTTAGAAAAGATTAATCAATTAAGTTATGAATTGATTAGTAATAAGCAATTAATTAATGAAATATCTACAGGAAAATTGTCATACTTACAAGAAATTATAAAAGTGGAGGAAGAAAAATGATTGATAAAAATTTAATATTATTAAATAAGGAAATTAAAAGTAAAAAAGATGCAATTGAAATGTCAGGAAAGTTATTATATGAAAATGGTTGTGTAAAGCATGATTATATTGATTCAATGCATCAACGAGATCAAAAACTTTCTGTTTATATGGGTAATATGATAGCAATTCCACATGGAACAGATGAGGCACGCAGTTTAGTTATTAAGACAGGTGTCAGTATGATCCAAGTCCCAAGTGGGATTGATTTTGATGGTAATCAAGTTAAGATAATTTTTGGAATAGCTGCTAATGGTGATGATCATTTAGATATTATATCTAAGATAGCAATCTTATGTTCTGATATTGATAATGTTGAAAAGCTTGCTAAAATGGACAACATTGATCAAATAATTGAAATGATCTTAAGTGGTGATCAATAATGAAAGCTATTCACTTTGGAGCAGGAAATATTGGTAGAGGGTTTATTGGTTTTATATTACATGAAAATAATTATGATTTAATATTTGTTGATATAAATAAAGATATTATTAATTTATTAAATCAAAAAAAAAAATATAATATACACTTATTAAAAGACCCAGTTACAAAAATTAATGTAGATAATGTAAGTGCTTTAAATTCAGTAGAAGATTTAGATCAAGTAATTTTAGAAATAATGCAGGCTGATTTAATTACAACATCACTTGGTCAAAATAATTTAACTTATATTGTTAAGATAATTATAAGTGGAATTGAAAAGAGAATTGATAATAATATCAATACAAATTTAGATATAATTGCATGTGAAAATGGAATTAAAGTTAGTAGTTATTTGAAAGAAATAATTTATCAAAATTTAACTAATAAACAAATAGATTATTGTAATAAATTTATTGGTTTTGTTGATAGTGCTGTAGACCGAATTGTACCAAATCAAGAGAATCAAAATTTACTTGATGTTCAAGTTGAAGCCGGTTATGAATGGGTATTAGATAAAACTCAAATTAAACGAAACAATCAACTGGAAAATGTTATATATACAGATAATTTATTGTTTTTTAATCAACGTAAATTATTAACAGTTAATTTAGCACATGCACAAATTGGTTATATGGGTCACTATTACGGATACAAATATGTTAATCAAGCAATTGAAGATCCAATTATTTATAAGAGTGTTCAAACAAGCTTATTAAATATAAGAACAGCATTATCTTTAGAGTTTGATTTTGATGACCAAGAGCAACAAAAATATATTGCTTTAACAATTGAGCGTTTTAAAAATAAATTAATTTTTGATGAAGTTACGCGGGTTGCCAGAAATCCTGAGTTGAAATTAGGAATTAATGAAAGATTCATCAAACCACTACTTCAATTAGAAAATGCTGGATTAAATCCAAGTGGTTTAATTGTTGCGGTAGCATATGCTCTTAAGTATGATTTTAAAGAAGATCAGCAGTCACAAAAAATAATTAGTTTAATCAATGATAAAGGAATTGATGAAGCAATTAAATCAATTACAAGTATTGATAATCAAGAATTAATTGACAAAATAGTTAATCAGTATAATTTAATAAAATAATTAATATAAATGGTGTATAATAAAATTAGACAGGAAAGGCCCAAGATGAATTTATATTATGAATTATTTGAAAAGAAAAATCATAAATCAACAATCAAATTAACAAAAACTGATAAAATTATTCATAATTATATTATTAAAAATATTGATCTTATACAAGATTTAAGTATAAATCAAATTGCTAATAATACTTATACATCAAGGGCTAGTATTGATCGTTATGTCAATAAGTTTGGGGTGAAAGGTTATAAAGAATTTAAAAGTAATATAATTCATTATAAATTATTAGACCAGCATCAAAATGACTATAGTTTAAATATAAGTTTAGATTTAAGTTACAGTCAAGAAAAACTCTGCAAATTAGCACAGAAATTAATAGATATTAAAGATAAAAACATATTAATTAGCGGACTTGGAGGGTCATTTATAAGTGCAGAGTATTTATCTAGAAGATTAAATTTTTTAGGATTTAAAACAAGTGCTCAATCAATTAGTTCAATTTTAGGAATGGATTTAAATATTGATAAAATTTTCTTAATTTCTAATTCTGGAAATACTAAGTTACTGAGTAGTTTATTAAATGATTATCCAAATATTGAGTCTTTTGCAATTACTCAAAAAAATAGTGATTTAGCAAAATATGTCAACTTATCCATTGAAATTGATCATCTATTTAAATTAGATCAAGCTAAACATCGTGATAATCAAATTGAAAACTTACTAATTATTGAAAAATTATTTAGTGAACTTATAAAGATAAATTAAAAAGGGGCGTATGCCCTTTTTTTTTGTACTTAATTTCTCAAGTTTATCAATTATAATTTATTTGTATAATAAAAGGAGCAATGATGAGTAAGATAAAAATGGTAACAATTGGTGGGGGAAGCAGTTATACCCCTGAACTAATGGAGGGATTAATTAAAAGACATCATGAATTACCGATTAGTGAATTATGGCTTGTTGATGTCAAAGAAGGAGAAAGAAAACAACAAATAATTTATGACCTATTAAATAGGATGGTCAAAAAAGCAAACATTGCATTGAAAATATATCAAACACTTGATAGAAGAGAAGCATTAATTGATGCTGATTTTGTAACAACTCAATTTAGAGTTGGTCAATTAGATGCAAGGCATAAAGATGAGTCTATTTCTCTTGAAAATGGTGTTTTAGGACAAGAAACAAATGGTGCAGGCGGACTATTTAAAGGATTAAGGACAATACCGGTTATTTTGGATATAATTAAAGATGTAGAAGAACTAGCACCAAACGCTTGGATAATTAATTTTGCCAATCCAGCCGGAATGGTTACAGAAGCTGTTTTTAAATATACAAACTTTAAAAAGTTCTTAGGTGTTTGTAATGTTCCAATTGGGATGAAAAAAGCAGTACTTGAAATGATTGATTATAATTCAAATGATCAAGATGTTAAAATGGATTTATTTGGTTTAAATCATATGGTTTTCATGAGTGATCTGCAAATTAATGATCAAAGTTATTTTAAGAAAATTATTGAAACAATAATAAATAAAGAAGGTAGTGTTGGTGTTAATAATATTATTGATTTAGATTATGAAGCAAATTTACTTAAGTGTTTAAACTTAATACCTTGTCCATATCATCGATATTATTTTAAAGAAAAAGAAATGTTAACAATTGAAACAGCTGAATATTATAAAGGTCAGACGCGTGCACAAGTAGTTCAGAAATTAGAAAAAGAATTATTTGAATTATATCTTGATCCAAAACTAGATATTAAACCACCTCAATTAGAACAGCGTGGTGGAGCTTATTATTCTGATGTTGCATGTGATGTAATTAGTAGTATTTACAACGATAAGAATCAAGAGTTATATGTTAATTTTCAAAATAATGGACATATTACCAATGTCGGTCATGATTGGGCAATTGAGATGAGTGCAACAGTTGGTAAAGATGGAGCTAAGCCAGTCCAAAGGATTAAGGAATTTGATCCAAAAACATTAGGGATGATTAATGCTATTAAAACATTTGAACAATTAGCCGCAAAAGCAGCAATTACAGGTAATTATGAAGATGGTATCCTTGCACTAAATATGAATCCTCTTATTCATTCAGATATAGATGCAAAGAAAATATTTGATCAATTATTAGAGGCACATAAAGAACATTTACCAAATTTTTTTAAATAAAAAAAAATGAACCTGCAATAGGTTCATTTTTACTATTTATATTCTTTTAATAATAAAAATAAAAATGTGATTGGTAAAATAATTAAATATATACTAAACAATAATGTTGATATAGTAAAAATTATAAATAGGATAGTATAAGCATATTTTCTATTTGTTTTAAGTTTATATATTCCAAATCCCATTGATAAGAAGAATAATAACCCACCACCTGATAAAATAGCCCAACCAATCAACTCATTGATACTTGTTGTTGTTAAATCAAAGATTGAAAATACCATTGCAATAAAGGTAATAACAAAAACAAAAACCCCTAGGAATGATCCAACTTTTTTATTTTTTATTATATTGAATTGAATGCCCTTTTTAAAGCAAAAAGCAACGTATGATATCGCAATTAATATATATGGAACTAAAACAGCAATTGTTGTCATATCATATAAGGTGGTATAAATATTTGAACTTGTTGTACCTGTTGAAATTATTAAGAAGATTAAAACCATAATTCCCGTAAACAAAAGTCCAAACAATGGGATGTTATTAATTTTTTTATTTGTTAATTTTTTATTTAAAATCCCTTTTGGTAAATCTGCAAATAAAGATGTAACTGTTGCATTTAACCAAAGTACTAATGCTGTGATTGTAATTAATAAATAACTAAATGTCATAATACGTAAAAATAATGGTCCAAATCCCCATAGGTAACCAACTTGAGCATACATTATTGGAATCATATTTTCCATATGAGTGACAGGAACTTGACTAGGTGTTAGAACAAAAGCAATTGCTATGAAACCAATGATGTATGAACTAATAACTAAAATTGCTCCTAAAACAATTGCTTTTGGTATCTTGCTTTTAGCATTATGTACATAAGGAGTATATGATCCAACTGTTTCAATTCCAGCTATTGCAAATAAAATCCACGCAAAAGTTGATAAAGAAACGGGTGAAATAGTTGGAACAATACTTTCAAATGTTAATGGATTAGCGATCGTTAGATTAAAGACTGGAACAGCCAATAGTGCTAGTGTAATAAATATTGCTGTTACAGCTAAACTTAACCAACCAATGAATTTTGCAAAACTAGAAAAAACCTTATCAAAGAAAATTCCCAATACTAATGCGATAATAAATGTAATGAATGTTAAGAATAAAAATATAAAGTGATTATCTGTTGCATTAACGACCCCACCAATTTGACCACTCGTAGATACAACTTGATCAAGCGACGTTATATCTGCTGTAAATGTCCAAGAAAATAAAACTGGTATTCTGGATGCAAGTAGTGGTAGGTAGAAAATATTTACAATGAAATATGCCCATGTTCCTAAGAATGCCCATTTTTCACCTAGTCCTAATGAAATCCAACCAAACATCCCAGATTTTGATGATGTATCTTGAGAACTTAATTCTCCAATAATAAATGCAAGTGGAATAAAATAGAAACTTAATAATATAAACCAACCAATTGAACTATTACCAAGTTGAGCATAGTTAGCAGGTATATTTGTGATTCCAAAAATTGCAACAAATAATAATAATGCAATTGACATACTAGAAATATTTTTTTTCATTTTTTGTATTGATAATTAACCAAATTATCAATTCCTTTCTTATAATATTTTTACCATAAAAAAACAGTTCAATTAAGAACTGCCTTTTAAAATGTTGAAAAAATCATATACATGTAACGTATATAAAGTGTTTGTTATGGCAGCTTTACAAACTTAATTTTCAGGATTACATCATCAATGCCTTCGGCCTTCGGCTCCGATTGTAAAAGAAAACTCCTTCAACTCATATATATTATAACATAATTAAAGTAAAAGTTATAATATAATTAAAAAAGGGGAGTTATGAAAAATATAATAGTTATAGTACTAGTTATTATAATATGCACTACAAAATTAAAGGAATTAGGGGAAGGTATAAATAATATTAATATAAAAAGACAATTATATTATTTTAATCCAAACGTTAGCAATATAATTGAAGGATCACATTTTAAATGTGACTTTTAATTTACTTATATGAAAGATCTTGTTTCTAAGGAAACACCTATAAAAAATTCAACATCCATAGTAGATGGTGTTATGTTGATATAAAATTTCAGAAACATTTAATTAAAGATACAAAATATAGAGGAACAGCTTGTGCAAGTGTTTCATATAAGATGATATTGCAAGAGAAACATGGCAAAGTAATTGTGCATACTAGCATTCATTTAATTATGAATTCTGTTTATAGCATATTATCGAATTTTGTTTTAAATATAATCTTTTTTACAAATACAGGTTAAAATGTACTATAATATTAGAAATAAAATAATTTATTTAATGAAGGGAAATAATGAATAAGAAAAAAATTACAGTTGGAGCTTTTGTCTTAATGATATTAACTTCAGTTTTTGGTGTAACAAATATTGGAATTGGTTTTTACAGAATGGGTTATGCAGCAATTCCAATGTTTGTAATTGGAGGGCTTTTATTTTTTGTGCCTTTCATTATGATGGCGACAGAATTTGCAACAGGTTTCAATAAGAAAAGTGGTGGAATATTTACATGGATGAAGGAATCTGTTAACTTAAAGTATGCTTTTATTGGTATTATGATGTGGTATTCTTCATATGTTATATGGATGCTTAGTAAATCATTATCAATATGGGTTCCATTATCATTTGCCATTTTTGGTGAAGATGTGACTATTAATCCTGTTATGTTTGGAAACGTTGATATTGGACCATTTATATTAGGAATAGTCGGTATAATATTAATGCTTGTAATCTTTAAAATTGTTTCAAGTGGAGCATCCAAATTAACTAAAGTAACAGCAGTGGGTGGACTTTCGGTTATTGCTTTGAATTTTATTTTAATAATTGGTGGATTAATTGCCTTTGTCTTAAATGGATTTGAACTGCAAACACCACTTACAGCAAGTTCACTTGTTACTTCACCAAATTCAGATTATCAGTCAATTATACCATTTTTAGGTTTTGTTGTATTTGCTGTATTTGCATATGGTGGAACAGAAGCAATGGCTGGAATAGCTGATGATTTAGAAAATCCACAAAAAGATGTAAAAAAAGGATTGTTCTTAGCAGGTATCTTTATTATTGTTTGTTATATTTTTGGATTCTTAATGGTCGGAGCATCTCTTAGTTGGTCTGATTTTCCAGCAGAAGTAACTTCAATGTCAGCGTTATTTATTATTATGCAAAACTTAGGAGATACAATTGCTGGTCCTGGATCAATGCTTGGTCAGTTTTTAATGCGTTTTTCAGCAATTGGAATGTTCTTATCATACCTTGGAGCAATGATTGCATTAGCATATGCACCATTGAAACAATTAATTGAAGGAACACCAAAAGAATTTTGGCCAAGTTCATTTGAAAAAGTTAATAAAAATGGTGTGCGTGTTAATGCTTTAAAAGTTCAAACATTAATTGTAATTATTTTCATTGCAGTAAAATCAATTCTCTCTTTAATTAACCCAGAAGGAGCAGCTGCTCTTTATGAGTTATTAATTACGATGACAAATGTTGGAATGACTATCCCATATATATTTATAATATATGCATGGTATAAATTCCGTGAAAATGATCAGTTACCAAAAAATATTATTTTAATTAAATCTCAGTTTATGATTAAATTTTGTTTAATATCAACAATGAGTTTAGTATTTTTTGGTAATATCTTCACAATTATATCACCATTTTTAGTTGGAGATTATTCATCAGGAATTTGGACAATTATTGGTCCAGTAGTCTTTAGTATATTAGCATTATTAATTTATTCAAATGCTAAAGATAAGCTTCCTAAATAAAACTATCACAAAACATTAGAAAAGAGTAAAAATTAATTTACTCTTTTTTTATGATTAAATATTTAAGTTGATTTTAATATGCACCTTCACTGTATGTTAATTCATAACTATGGGTATATATTTCAAATACATTACCCCATGGATCTTCCATGTAAACCATCTGAAATGGCTTATCTTCTGGGTAATAGCTACGGATTGGCATTCTTTGTTTACCACCACTTGCAACAATCTTTTCAACTAACTTTTCTATATTTGGATCTTGAATACAGAAGTGAAATAAACCATTTTTGTATGGATTAAATTCAGTAGTTAAGTCTTTGTTTTCTGGGAATTCAAATACTTCAAAGCCAATTCCATCAACAGTTGACATGTGTGCTATTTTAAAATTCTCAAAAGTTTTACCAAAAACATCTTGGCACATAATACCAATTGCACTATCACTTTCATTTTGAACTAAGGTTGGACTCATAATAATATACCATCCTAAAATATCGTGATACCATTTAACAAATTTCTCAATTTCTTGTACAGAAATACCAATGTGTGAAAATCTTCTTGGATATAACATAATTCCTCCTTGTAGTTTATACATAAGTATTATATAATGAATATGAGTAGTTTAAAAATAAATTAACTAATAAAAAAGTTAGTAGGAGAATTATGGTTTGTGATATTGATAATTGTAATTTATATGAGACAAGAAATATAATTAAACATAAATGGATACCAATAATTATATATATATTAAATAAAGGTGAAATATCATACACTAATTTATTGAATTCTATTTTATATATTTCAGATACTCAGTTATCATTAGCGCTTAAAAAATTAAAAGAAGATTCATTAATTGAGCAAACAAATCAATTGTATACATTAAGTAGTAAAGGGCAAGAACTTGGTTTGATTATTGAATTAATGCAAAAGTTTACGATCAACCAAAAAAATACATCAGAATAGAGGGAATAAGTAAATGAATGAACATAAAGAGTTATATCAGCAAGATCGATTTATAGAAAAAATGATTGATAATGGATATCAATTATTTGATCCTAAAAATTATCAAGATATTTTAAATAACTTTAAAAAAAAATTAGAAGAGCTTAATCAATTTAAATTATCAAATAATGAGTTTGAAACTTTTTATAACTTAATTAATCAAGGTACAGTCTTTGAAAGAACTAAAAAATTACTTAGAGAACATGATATTACACTAGATAATGGTGAATTGAAAGTCTTACGGCTAATTAATAAAGAAAAATGGTGTGAAAATAACTTTCAAATTGCAAAAGAAGTTAAGTTAGAGAAAATTGGAATGGACGGAAAGACTTGTCGTTTAGATAGTGTAATATTTATTAATGGTCTACCTTTGACAATTATTGAGTTTAAACAAAGTGAGGTTGGAAATAGACAAGCATTAACACAAATAGTTGACTATCAAAAAGATGGTAAGTTTCATGACCTGTTTTTATATAATCAAATCTTTGTTGTTTCAAGTTTTGCAACTAGTAGATATTTTGTTAATAATAATAAAATTGATCCAAAATTTGTTTTTCCATGGACTGATTATGAAAACAAAGAAATTTCCCAAATGATTACAGGTAATAATACTTTTTACGATACATTCTTAAGTCGATGCTTCTTAGCTGAAATGATAGTTAGATATATTGTTCAAAAAGATAGCAAAAAACTTAATATAATATTAAGGCCTTATCAAGTATATGCAACTAAAAGAATTTTAGAGAAAGTTAAATATAATGATGGTGATGGGTATATTTTCCATACAACAGGAAGTGGAAAAACAATTACATCATTTAAAACATGTCAATTATTAAGTAGTTTTAAACAAATTGATAAAATTATCTACTTAGTTGATCGCAAGGACTTAGATACGCAAACAAAAGATGAATATGAAGAACTTGAAAAGAATAGTTATGACCATGCTCAAAGTAGTTTTCATTTAAAAAAACATTTATTATCTACATCAGTTAAACCAATAATTGCAACAGTTCAGAAAATGGTCCATACGATTAATAATTTATCAGATCAGCAAAAAGAAGATTTACTTAATAAAAGAATCGTAATTATAAATGATGAGTGTCACCGCTCACAAGGTGATGCAACAGTTAGTGCACTTAGAGAAATATTTAATCCTAATAAAAATACTCAATACTTTGGTTTTACAGGGACACCTATTTTTGAAGAAAATCAAAAAGAAGGTGATATTCACTATAAAACTACTGAAAAAGTATTTGGTCAAGAACTACATCGTTATTCAATTACAAATGCAGTTAAAGATGGAAATGTCTTGCAGTTTAATATTGATTATTTAAATAATCTTCATAACCCAGATTCAACTACAAATCATCCAGATCGAATTAAGAAAATATCTGAATTTATTATTAATAAACTTAATGATTATACAAATGATTTAAGGTTTAATGCTATCTTTGCTACGCAATCTAAAAGTGATTTAAAATTATATTATAAAGCATTAAAAGAATATAATTCAACACTTAAAGAAGAAGATAAAATTAAATTTACATCAATTTTCTCAACAAACCCTCAAGATACTGAAGAATATGCAGATAGTAGTCAAGAAGATCAATTTGTAACAGATGTAATAAATGATTTTAATCATAACTTCAATACAAGTGAATCAACATCTGATATTAATAGTTTCAAAGGGCGTGTATATGATTATGTCCGTGAAAAGAAATTAGATTTAGTAATCGTCGTTAATATGTTATTAACAGGTTTTGATTCACCAATGACTAAAGCATTATTTGTTGATAAGAACTTAAAGTATCACACTTTATTACAAGCTTATTCACGTGTCAATAGAATAGCTGAACATAAAGAATATGGAAATATTATTACTTTTGTCGATCAAAAGGAAGATCGTGATAAAGCCTTGAAATTATTTTCAGCAGGGGGAACGCATACAGATTTTGAAATAAAAAATTATGATGAATTAATTGATGATTTTAATCAACAATTAAATAAAGTTAATACAGTAGTTCCAAATGTTGATGCACTTATCGATCATTTAGAAGGTGGTAACTTGGATCAAATATATAATAGTTTAGAGTTAATTAAAGAACTACAAAAACAATATTCTTTTTTAAAGTATCACCCAAACTTTATCGAAGATGATTTAGGAATTAATAAAAAAGATTTAAATGATTTAAAAGATGCATATCGTGAAACTAAAAGAAAATTAAATGGACAATCTAAGTCTAAAGAACAAGATAATGAAGAAAACGAACAAAAAGAATTTGATTTTGAATTGAATTTATTTGAAGAAACAAATATTAATTTAGAATATTTATTGAAACTGATTCCTAATAAAATTAATGTTGATGAAAAAGATAAAATAATTGAAAGGATAGAAGCATCAGATTATCCACAAGAAATAAGAATAAGTGCAATTCAATTTGTAAATGATAAAAATAAAGAAGATTATCAAAGTGTTGTACAATATCTTAAGCAAGATTTTGAAAAGAAAAAAAATAATGATTTAATCAAGATGATTGAGCCATTATCAATAATGCATACAGATGCATTTATTGAAATGACAAAAAAACAAGAAGATGGAAGCATGAGTGAGTCAAATAAGAATGATTATCAGAAAGTAATTGATAAAAAGTTAAATTATGGAGAGCAAACAAAAGTAATAGGAGAAATTTATTTTCAAGTAGCTGAAACAATAGAGAAGTATGATTTTGAAAAATATGACAAATAGGAGAAATTATGAATGAAAAACAACAATTAGAAAAAGTACTATGGGCAATAAGTAATGATTTAAGAGGGAATATGGATGCAACAAAATTTAAAGATTATATTTTAGGAATTATTTTCTTTCGTTTCTTATCATACAATATGGTTGCAGAAATAAGAAAGTTTGATCAAGTTACAGAACTTGAAGAATTATACAATTTATACCCAAGTGAAATTAAAGAAAACTGCCTGGCAACATTAGGTTATTTTATTAATCCTAATAACTTATTTGATAACTTTGTTGATGAATATAAAGATGGTAAAAATATCTTAGAAGATTTATCTAAAGTTTTAAAAGATATTGAAACTTCAACTTACGGTCAAGAGAGTCAAGGGGATTTTGAAGGATTATTTAGTGATTTAAATTTAACTTCGCAAGACTTAGGAATTGATGCAACTGAAAAGAATGATGCAATTGGGCAAATATTAGTTAGACTATCTGAAGTTGATTTTCAATTTACTAACTCTAAAATTGATGTATTGGGAGATGCTTATGAATATATGATTGGGCAATTTGCATCAGATGCTGGTAAAAAAGCTGGAGAGTTTTATACACCACAATCAGTTGCTAAACTATTAACTAAAATTATTGCAACAGACAAGAAAAATATTAAGAGTGTTTATGACCCGACATGTGGAAGTGGTTCATTACTTCTTCGTGTTGCACGTGAGTATGATATTAAGGCAGTTAATATATATGGTGAAGAGAAAAACACATCAACTTATAACTTGGCAAGAATGAATATGCTTATTCATAATGTTAAATATGATCGTTTTAAAATAAATAATACAAATACACTTGAAAATCCAACGATGTTAAATCAACAATTTGATGCAGTAATTGCCAATCCACCATTCTCAGCTAATTGGGAAGCAAACTCAAAGTTTCTTGATGATAATAGATTTAAAGAATATGGTAAACTAGCACCTAAAAGTAAAGCTGATTTAGCGTTTGTCCTACATATGTTAAACCAAGTAAATGAAGAAGGAACAGTTGCAACATTATTACCACACGGTCCACTATTTAGAGGATCAGCTGAAAAGACAATTCGTGAAAAGTTATTAAAGGATAATCATATAGATGCAGTAATTGGGTTGCCTCAAAGTATCTTTACAGCAACAGGTATTCCAACGATTATTTTAATTTTAAAGAAATGTAAAAAAGATAAAGATATCTTATTTATTGATGCATCAAAAGAATTTACAAAAGTTAAGACTCAAAATATTTTAGAAGAAAAACATTTAGAAAAAATCATTAAAGTATATCAAGATAGATCAGTAGTTGAGAAATTTTCTCACTTAGCTACAATCGATGAAGTAGTAGAAAATGATTATAATTTAAATATACCACGTTATGTCGATACATTTGTTGAAGAGGAAAAAGTTGATTTAACAGAAGTAAGTAATTTATTAGATGAAAACACTAAGAAGTTAAAAGAAAAACAAAAAGAAATACAAGACTTTTTAAATGATACAGTCAATAATTAAAATAAATCATTAGTAATGAAATTAATTGACACGTTAAATTGATATGCTATAATATAAATGTATATCATTACAATTAATGTAAATTATAAAGAAGTCCCTCTGCAAAAGGGCTTCTTATTTTAATGTTTGATGGCAACTATTAATAACAGCAACAATATCATTACAAGAATAATGAAAATCATAATCCTCCTTATATATGTGAAGGTCATAAGATTAGACTAATACTTAAGTGTTTAAAATAAATAGAGTATCTAATTCAATTATATTTGATATTAATACTAATTCAGAAAGAAGATGAATATGCAAAAGAAATTAAAAATAATAATTAGTTTACTAATCTTAACATTTATCTTGTCTGGGTGTATAAAAATTAGAGATACAGAAATTATCCAAAAAGATATTGGTTATAATCATACGTATCAAATTGATGACAATAATGAATTGATTGATCCAGAACAAGATCAAGATATCGATTTATGGGAAGATATTAAAATTATATTACCTATTGATGTAATTGAAGAGTATGTAGTTGAGTTTAAAATTTACACTGATGGCCGTAATGGTGAATTAGCATATGTCGAGCAAATAGATTATGAAAATGATTATTGGCAAATAAGCGTTGACTATAAAGATACATACAATATGAAAAAAGAATACTCTAATGAATTTTATAAAACAATTATTCATGAATTTTTTCATGTTTTATCAATTAATAATAATCAATCAACTTTAGATAACTGTAGTGATTGTAAAACATTTGATGATCAAGAATATTACTATCAAGATTCTTATGTTGGACTTTGGATTGATGAATTTTGGCCAACAAGAGATATACAAAGGATTTCTAAAAATGATGGATATTGGAATAAGAAAATTTATCGAGAAAACAAATTTGTAACTGAATATGCATC